>JAHILF010000098.1 GCA_018897105.1 Pseudomonadota bacterium | reverse complement strand
GAGAATAGAAAAAAGGAGAAGCCTCCTCTCGGCAAGGGAAATGGTGGTCATATGCGCCTCCGGAGCAAGTTTTCATTCTTGTCATTATTTGCTGCTTTTCTGGTCAGATTGATCGTTTTATTAGGCTGCATGGGTGGATTTCCCATTATTGGTTTTGACTGCGACGGCAAAATTTCTGTATTTGCCTTGGGATAGGACTGGTTGGTCCATACAGCTGGCAGAAAATATAAAGAGAGAAAGGGCAAGGGGAGAAATGTTCTGGACCGACACATCGCTTGAGGAAATTTCCAGCAACGTTAGTTGCAGCACGCCACTGTTTTCCGGGAGCCCCAATTGCGCCATCGCGGTGATCCTCTTTTCTGTCAGGATGTGGGCATAAAAAATGCCGGGTCACTCGTGATAACAAGGCAACCCGGCAATCTTGACTGGAAGATCCGTGGTTTTCCGTCCCCAGCTTACGCGGGGTTTGGCTTTATCTTGTTATGGATTACAAATTTAAAGTCAAAACAATGTTTACATATGTAAACGGAAAACAATGGATATTCAATTAGGCAAATTGTCGCACTGTGCGCTACGCAAGGTGCTTCTCTTCTTCAGCTCCTTTGTGGAAGTCGATTTGTGATTGAGTGGGGTTCATGTCCGGGTCAGCGATAATATTGATGACAACGTTGTATTTTTCTTCAAGTTCGACAAGGTCTGCTCTCTTCTGATTCAGCATATATTGGGCGATGGCCAGGGGAAAACGGCAGGTGATCTTATCGGTCGTCTTTTTGATGGCGCCGGTATGGATGCGGCGCAGTTGGGCCAGCGCCATGGTTTCCACCGAGCGGACCATGCCGAGACCCTGGCAGTGTTCGCAGAGGGTGTAGCTTCCTTTCTGTACCGGCGGCCCCAGTCTCTGCCGGGAAATCTGCAGCAGGCCGAATTTTGAGATGCGGCTGATATCCACCTTGGCCTTGTCATGTTTCATGCAGGCCTTGACCTGCTTTTCAACCTCCCGAATGTGTTTCTTGTCACGCATATCGATGAAGTCGACAACGATCAGACCTCCCAGGTCCCGGAGACGCAGTTGCCGGGCCATTTCCTCGGCTGCTTCCATGTTGGCCAGGAAAATGCTCTCTTCAAAATTTTTATCTTTTGAGGTGCGACCGGAATTGACATCAATCGCCACCAGGGCCTCCGTGGGATTAATGACAATGGAACCGCCGGAGGGAAGGCTGACGGAAGGCTGGTAGATCTGCTCAATCTGCTCTTCAATCTGATAGAGGTTGAAGATGGGCCGGGCGCCTTTGTGCAGTTTGACCTTTGTCACCCGCTGTCGGGCCGGCAGCAGTTTGAGAAAGTTAACCACCTGTTCATA
Source organism: Pseudomonadota bacterium (assembly GCA_018897105.1). Classification (GTDB taxonomy): domain Bacteria; phylum Desulfobacterota; class Desulfobulbia; order Desulfobulbales; family SURF-16; genus SURF-16. The sequence goes on along the minus strand of JAHILF010000098.1, from coordinate 69,499 downwards.
CGTGATCTGATTGTCTACCAGTATTTCCTGGATTTCATGGATAAAATGATCACGCAGGAAGCGGGCGGTCACATCCTGCTCTTTGTATACCAGTGCCGGGGCGGACATGCTCTGGCCGCGGCTTTTGATCTCTTTCCACAGGTTGAGCTGATAGCGGATGTCCTGGAATAGCGCGGTTTTGGTGACATCCTTGCTGGCGGTGCGCACAATGTAGCCGATCTCTTCGGGCAGATTCGCTGAATTGACGATTTCCCGGAGTTTGCTGCGCAGGCTCTCGTCTTCAATTTTGCGCGAAATGCCATGGCTGTCGCTGCCCGGCATAAGAACCACATACCTGCCGGGCATGGAAAGGTAGGTGGTGATGCTTGCTCCCTTATTACCTGTGGCCTCCTTGACCACCTCAACCAGCACCTCCTGTCCCTTTCTGATAACCTCCTGAATCTTCAGGTCCTTCCAGTGGGTTGAGGGGGGCACATCCTTGCAGTAATATTCCGGATGGATGTCGCCAAAGGGCAGAAAGCCGTTGCGTTCAATGCCCATATCGACAAAAACCGCCTGCAGATTGGGCTCGATTGCTGTAATAATGCCCTTGTATATGTTACCCTTGGTCTGGGCGCTGGAAACCGTTTCCACGTGAAATGAAGACAGCTTGCCGTTTTCCAGCAGGGCGATGCGGGCTTCTTCCGGTTCCTCCGAGTTGATGAGAAGCTTCAAGGCAGCACCGCTGGATTTTTCTTCCTCATCCTCCGGTGTTGTTGGTTTATTTTTTGCCGCTGTTGCTTTTTTTGCCGGTGATTTTCTTGGCCGGGGTCTGGGTTTTTTGGTAGGTGCCGGTGTTTCGGCCTTTTCTTCTTTAGTGGTTTCGGGTGTTTTTTCGTCGTTCATGTTTTTCCTTCAGGTGTCAACCTGTCTGAACAGCCCTGTCAGTGCGAGGGCCTGATGATGTGTGCTGTTCAGGCGGTTGGCGATGTCTGGTAATAGATTTTTCCCATATGCGCCGAATGAGCAATCTCACCGTTTGCTGTCAAGTCTTTTAACAGCCGGGCGGTGGAGTTGCTGTCAAGATTCAAGGCCTCGCAGATATCTGTCTCGGTGCATGGGCGTCTTCGCAGCATTTCTAGTAATTCTGTTTTTTTGGCTGATCGGGTATTCTCTCTCTTCCTTTTGCGGAAATCTGCTATAATTTCAACAGTTCCGGGAAGCTGCCGGCTGATTTCTTCCAGTTCGGTTTCGGTCACCGGCTTGGCAAACTCCTCAAGAGGAGGACGAACTACCGTGTTCAGCTGAATTTTTGCCGGTTTAATATCAATAATGGCCTGCCTTAAGGCGGCAAGATTTTCCGCAGAGTCATTGATGCCTTTGCTCAGAAGGATTTCAAGCCACAGCTCCCCTCTGAAATTTCGGGCAAAGAGACAAAGTCCATCAATGATCTCCTGTAATTTTGCACATTGTGCAGGCCGGTTTATTTTACGAAAACTTTCCTCTCTGGCAGCATCGAGAGAGGGAATGACTATGTCGGCATGCTCAAGATCCTGCCGCACATCTTCTCGATAAAGAAGAGACCCGTTGGTGAGCACGGCAACCGGCAGGCCTGTTCTCGCTTTCAGGTGGTTGATAATCTCTCCGAGTCCGCTGTGCAGAGTGGGCTCGCCGCTTGCCGTGATGGTAAAAACGTCGATCGGCTTTGCCTGACCTGGTGTTGCCAGAAAGGAGTCTACTTCGGCAATTATTTCTCTGGTTGGGGTGTATTCCTTTCTCTCGCAGGTAAAAATGGTGGTCGGACCGACCTCGCAATAAATGCAGTTGAAGTTGCAGATTTTGGCAGGGAGAAGATCGATGCCAAGTGACAAGCCGAGTCGTCGGGAGTTGACGGGTCCAAAGAGATATTTCATTCAGCGAGAACAGTATTCATGTTAACTTAATCTGATTTTTAAATTATATACTTAAAAACAATCGCCTTCAGTTGGCAAGAGAAAGTTTTGCCTTGACACTCTTTATTGCGAAACGTTAGTTTCAAAAGTTCAAATAAAATTGAATCGGATATTATTTAAATTAAGGATACACTCATGCGAAGCGATGCGGTAAAAAAAGGATTGGAAAGGGCGCCTCACAGGTCACTGTTCAAGGCAATGGGCTATACCAACGAGGAAATACAGAGACCTCTGATCGGTATTGCCCACGCCCATAATGAGATCATTCCCGGTCATATCCATCTTGATAAAATAGTCGATGCTGTCAAGGCCGGAGTCCGCATGGCAGGCGGAACGCCCATTGCGTTTGCCACCATCGGCGTGTGTGACGGCATTGCCATGAGTCATACAGGGATGAAATATTCCCTGGCCAGCAGGGAAATCATTGCCGATTCCGTAGAAATTATGGGCCAGGCCCATCCCTTTGACGCTATGGTGCTGGTGCCCAACTGTGATAAGGTGGTACCCGGCATGCTCATGGCCATGATGCGGCTCAATATCCCAGCCCTGATGGTCAGCGGTGGTCCCATGCTGACCGGCCGTTTCCAGGGCAGGGACGTGCATCTGATCAGCGTCTTCGAGGGCGTGGGCCGGGTCAAGGCAAAAACCATGACCAGCGAGGAGCTGAATGAACTTGAAGATGCCGCCTGCCCGGGCTGCGGTTCCTGCGCCGGCATGTTTACGGCAAACTCTATGAACTGTCTGACCGAGGCGCTCGGGCTGGGACTGCCCGGCAACGGCACTATTCCCGCGGTTTCTGCGGCGCGTATCCGGCTGGCCAAGCAGGCCGGCATGGCTGTCATGAATCTTTTCCATGAAGAGATCAGACCGCGGGATATTGCCACCAAGGAGGCCTTTGAGAATGCCATGGCCGTGGACATGGCGCTGGGCTGTTCCACCAATACGGTGCTGCATGTGCCGGCAATCGCCTGGGAGGCAGGGGTGGAACTGCCACTGGCAACCTTTAACGAGGTCAGCAGCCGGGTACCACATATCTGCAGTCTGATCCCCGGCGGCTCCCATAGCCTGCAGCAGCTTAATGAAGCCGGCGGGGTGCAGGCGGTCATGCGCGAACTGCTGAATACGGAGTTCGGTTTGCACCAGCAGGTGATGACGGTGACCGGCCAGACCCTGGGGGAGAATCTGCAAAGGGCCAAGGTGCGGGACAGTGAGATTATCCGCCCGGTTGATAATCCCTACCACAAGCAGGGAGGAATTGCCGTGCTCTACGGCAACCTCGCACCTGAGGGCGCGGTGGTCAAACAATCGGCAGTGGCTCCCGAGATGATGTCTCATACCGGCCCTGCCCGGGTATTTGATGCGGAGGAGGAGGCCCAGTCAGCAATTCTTGCCGGCAGCATCAAGCCGGGAGACGTGGTTGTCATTCGCTACTGCGGACCCAAGGGTGGTCCCGGTATGCCGGAGATGCTGTCGCCTACCTCGGCAATTATCGGCATGGGGCTGGGAAAGAGTGTCGCCCTCATTACCGACGGTCGCTTCAGTGGCGGCACCCAGGGCGCCTGCGTCGGCCATGTCTCGCCTGAGGCGGCGGAAGGTGGCCCCATCGGTCTGCTCCGGGAAGGCGATACCATTGTCGTGGATATCACCAACAAAAAACTGCATTGTGAAATTGACGAGGCGGAAATGGCCAGACGCCGAGAGTCCTGGCAGCCGCCGGCTCCGAAAATCACTTCAGGCTATGTCGCGCGCTATGCCCGAATGGTCGGTTCCGGCAGTACCGGCGCAATCCTTAAGTGATGTGGGAAGGGCTTCCCGCACCGGTAATATTTATGAGAAAGTTGCTGAGCAAGAATAGAGTGGCTGCCCTGGTCTCATCCGTCGCCTGCCTGTGGGCACAGCAGTGCGCGGCAGGCAATATTGCCTCTGAGCCGTGGGATATCACGGCGGATAAGATCACCCGTTACACCAAGCCGGAAAGTATCGTGGCAGAGGGGCACGTGGTGCTGCGTCGCACCGAGGAGCAGAGCGACAAGCCGCTTACTATCAAGGCGGACTGGCTGCGCTATGATGTGGATGAAGGTCGGGTGTACGCCAAGGGCAATCTTACCATGCGCAGCGCGGAACAGGACGTGGATGCGCTTGAGGCGGTGATTGATCTGAACAATGAAACCGCCACATTGACGGACACTTCCCTTTTTGTACCGGAAAATAATCTGCGATTTTCCGGTCATGAGGTGGAAAAGACCGGGCCCATCACCTATCGTTTCAAGGACAGCGATTTTACCACCTGCAAGCTGGAGGAGGGCAAAACCCCGCCCTGGCAGTTCCATTCCAGCGAGGCCATGGTCAAGCTGGAAAAGGTTGTGCTCCTTAAGCATACGGTCCTGCGGGTAAAGGGCGTGCCGGTGCTGTACGTGCCCATAATGGCGGTGCCGGCCAATACCAAACGTAAAACCGGCTTTCTCTTCCCGGAGATTTCCCAGTCGGAGCGTAGCGGTACCGGGCTTATCACTCCTTATTTCATTGACCTTTCACCAAGCAGTGATTTGACCGTTTATCCGGGTTATCTGTCCAAGCGTGGTGTGGTTGCCGGGGCAGAATTCCGCCATGTCACCGATTTTAACTCCAAGGAGACCATCGCCGCCACCTATATCCATGATAAAACAGAGGATACGGCGGATGACGATTATAAGGAAGACGACTATCTACGCACGGATCAGAATCGTTACTGGATTCGTGGCAAGCTTGATCATGATTTCGGCAATGATCTGCTGGGCAAGATTGATGTGGATCTGGCCTCTGACCGGGATTTTGTCGAGGAATTTCAGAGGGGCGTCAATGGCTTTAGCGTCAACGACCGGAATTTCCTCAGAGATTATAACCGCGGCCTGACAGAGGAAACTATCCCTTATCGTCCCTCCCAAATGCAGCTGGCCAAGACCTGGCCGTCGTCATTTTTGGGTGGGCAGTTGGTCGGCATCAATGACCTGACGGATGTCAAGGATGTTCCCACCCAGGTAAATACCCTGCCCTCCATTCTCTACAGCGGGGTCTTTGAGCTGGAAAGCATGCCGCTGAGTCTCAGCTGGGACTCGGGCTATGTGCATTACTGGCGTGAGGAAGGAGTTGGCGAGCAGCGTTTTGATCTCCATCCGCAGTTGACCGCGCCTCTCCCCTTAGGGCAGTATATCGAGGGCACGCTAACAAGCGGTCTGCGGGAGACGGCTTACAGGATCGACGCCAATGGGTCGGATGCCTTTGACTGGGACTATGAGCGGGAGCAGAACCGAACGGCCTGGGATTTCAATGCCAATATCGCCACCACCCTGGCCCGGGATTTTGACATGCACATCGGCTCCGTTTCGCAGCTTAATCATGCCATCAGGCCAGAGATCGAATACGGCTACGGGACCCTGGACAAGGAGGATGAGTTGCCGGATATAGACGAGGTCGATCTGCTTGCTCCGGAAAATCTCATCACTTACAGTCTGAATAACTATTTCCGGGTGGCAGGCAGTAAGGATGACAAGGAGTATGACCGTTATTTAGGATATCTGAAGATCATCCAGTCATATGATATTCATGAGGACCGGCGGGATCTTGCCGGTCCTCATGATGAAAACCACACCTTTTCCGATGTTACCCTGAAGTTGAATCTCTACCCTCTGCCCCGCTGGCAGGCCAGATACCAGACAGCCTATAGCGTCTATGGCGATGGGGTGACCATGTATGACCTCTACACCAGATATTCGTCAACCAGGGGCGAAAGTGCTTCCCTTGAGTATCGCTATACCAAAGGCTCCGAGATCAATCAGTTAAATGCCGAGGTGATCACCAGGCTCACCGATACCTGGTACCTGGAGGCTGATCTCAAGCAGTCCCTTGATCAAAATACTATTACCAGCGCCTCCTTTGGCCTGACCTACCACCAGCAATGCTGGGCCATAAAATTTTTTGCGGAGAAGAGTTCGGATGACAAGCGAGTGGCAATCATGTTTTCCCTTGTCGGTCTTGGACAGTCTCTGGGCCTTGGTTTTTCCGGCGACCTGCAGGGTGGTGTTGATCTGGATTCCGGAGGCGACAACGATTTTCTTTTTGACCAGTAACCGACAGGAGAATGGCCGGGCATGAATTACGATGTCTTTAACGGCGATGCTGACGGCATCTGCGCCCTGCATCAGCTCCGCCTGGCCGAGCCTCGGCAGGCAATACTTGTTTCCGGGGTGAAGCGCGATATCCGCCTGCTTGAAAAACTGGCAGACAATCCTGGGGTGGAGGGAGCAGAGATTACCGTTCTTGATATTTCCCTGGAGAGCAATAAGGACTCCCTGGGTACTCTTCTGCAGCGCCGTAACAACATTTTTTACGTTGACCACCACTTTGCCGGTGAAATTCCGGCGGCAGAAAATCTGCGGGCAATCATCGACCCCAGCCCTGAGGTCTGTACCGGCCTATTGATCGATCGGTTGCTCAGCGGTAAATTCCGCCTCTGGGCCATTGTGGCCGCCTATGGCGATAATCTGCATGTGGCTGCCCGACAGACTGCCGCCGGTCTCGGACTTACCGACAAAGAGCTTGCAACCCTGCAGGAGCTTGGCGATTTGATGAATTATAACGGCTATGGCCGGGCGCTTGCCGACCTGCATGTCACGCCTCAGGAGCTTTACCTGGCGTTGACCCCCTTTGCCAGCCCCTTTGATTTTTACCGGGAGTCCGGTGTGCCGTGTCGTTTGCAGAACGGGTATGCCGAGGATATGGCCAGGGCGCGTTCGGTACAGCCTCTTGCTGAAAATGATACGGGCAGGATTTTCACCTTTCCCGAAGCCCCCTGGTCCCGCCGGGTCGCTGGGGTGTTCAGCAACGAAAAGGCCAGGGAAATGGAGGGCAAGGCCCATGCGCTCATCGTTGACAATGGCGATGGGACACTGCTGGTCAGCGTCAGGGCGCCTCTGATCAATAAACAGGGAGCCGTCTCTCTCTGCCGGAAATTCCCCACCGGCGGCGGCCGTGAAGCAGCAGCCGGTATTAATGCCTTGCCGCAGGAGCAACTTGATGGTTTTGTCGAGGCCTTTCGGCAAACCTGGTGAAATCTTAGCTGAAAAAATGGAAGAGGAGCCCTCTATGCTTAGAAATGTTCGCTCACTGCTGGTCCTGATTATTCTGGTATTTACCGCTCTTCCGGCTGCCAGGGCAGATGAGGCTGGCCAACAACCCAAGGCCGCAGACCTAGTCAAAGACGGCCAGTTGATTAATCTCGCCACACCCCGTTACCAGGACCTGTTCAAGGAACTACGTTCACGGTATGATTTCAGCCAGGAGGAGATTGACCGACTCTTTGCCGGCGTCACCATCAAGCAGCGGGTGCTGGAGCTGATGGACACCCAATGGGAAGCCAAGCCCTATTACCTCTACTATCCTTTGTTTATCACCCCGGAAGTCGTGGCGGAGGGACGGGAAAAGCTGGCAGCCAACAAGGAGCTGCTTGATAAGATTGAAAAGGAAATCGGGGTTGAGCGGGAAATCGTGGTGGCAATCTGGGGGGTGGAAACCCGTTACGGTCAGCACAAAGGGGCTTTCAATCTTTTTCAGACCTTAAACACCATGTTTGACGCCTATCCGCGCAGGAGCAATTTTTATCGGGAACAGTTGGTCCATTTCCTGCTGCTCTGCCGGGAAAATCATGTCGATCCCCAGACGGTTACCGGCTCCTATGGCGGCGCTTTCGGTCAGACCCAGTTTATCCCTTCCAGCTTTCGGGATTATGCCCTTGATTTTGATAAGGACGGCAGCAGGGATGTGTGGAATTCCACTTCGGACGTGCTGGCAAGCATCGCCAATTATCTGCACCGTTTCGGCTGGGTGTTTCATGCGCCCATCTACCATGAGATTGGCCCGGTCTTGAAAAGTGAGACTCTGGAAAAGGCCTATAAAACAGGGAGAAAGGGTTTTGTTTCTGTCGCGGAAGTTGCCCAGGCCCAGGGGGTGACCGTGCCGCCCGCTCCAGACAACAAACAGGTGACCATCGTCGGCCTGGAGCTTGAAGATGGCGGCATGCGTTACGTGGCCGGATACCCGAATTTTCAGGCCATCACCGCCTGGAACAACTCCAATCGCTACGCCATGGCCGTTGCGGAACTTGCCGAGAAACTGGCCGGCAAGTAAAACCGGAACTGCGTGGTATCAACGTTTAAGCGTTTGAACGTTCAAACGTTGTTCAGCATAGAAGAATCGCAATGCCGATGGAAAAGACGAGGCAGTAACCAAGTCCCATCAGATATTCAAGCGGATTTGAGAAGAGAGTGGGCAGGGTGCCGACAGCGAGCAGAGCAAAACACCCTAAGGCTGTTTTGTATTGTTTTTTGTCCCTCAAGCGGGTGCGTTTTACCATCTGACTTTTGCCGGCAGCTGATGCCATGGATCATTCACCTGCCAGCTTCATAAGTTTTTCTGAAAAATCAGGTCTGCAGGCCTGGCAGACAAATCATCCTTTCTGTTCCGCAAAAATTTTGATGAATTGGTGCAGGATCGCCAGGCTGTTCGTATCCGGTTCAAGCAATTCCAGGCCGGTGTGAAATTTTTTCCCTTCCTGCTCATTGCAGTAGATTACCCGACCGCGCAGGTCGACCAGCGTATCTTCCAGGGAGATTTCAAGTGTCAGGTTGTTGTCGGGGCTGATGTAGAAATTCGTCTCAAGCAGGATACCTCCCTCAGAGACATTCAGGGTCCGTCCCATGCCCTCGTAAAGGACATCCCCATCTTTATCCTCGCAGATGTAAGAGAGATTCAGTGCCGAGTATCGTTCATGTTTTCTTTTATCGTCAGACATGTTGCATCCTGTATGATTGAGAGGTGGAATGGTGGCTGGAGGTGTCTCTGCTGGCGCCGGAGCCGAAAATTTTGCTGTAATGAATAACTGGAAAAGAGAATATTCAAGGATTCTCAATCCTATCAACATATAATCATGTGTTGTGGTTTCCTGCCAGGGAATTTTCACAAAAAAAACGGGCGTCTCAAAAAAGAGGGCCCGTTTTTTTGTGTGAATACAGCGAAAAAGAGGATTATTTATCCCTGTTCTTGCTGCCGTTGACCAGATCGTCAACCACGGTGGGATCGGCCAGGGTGGAAGTATCACCAAAGTCATCCTGTCCGGCCGCAATTTTGCGCAGAATACGGCGCATGATCTTGCCGCTTCTGGTTTTCGGCAGTCCCTGGGAGAACTGGATGATTTCCGGGGTGGCAATCGGTCCAATTTCCTTGCGTACATGCTTGCGCAGGGCCTGGCGCAATTCATCGGAGGGTTGGAATCCTGATTTTAAGGAAACATAGGAGTAGATGGTCTGGCCCTTGATCGGATGGGGAGCGCCGACAACAGCGGCTTCGGCCACCGCCTCGTGGGCAACGAGAGCGGATTCAATTTCCGCGGTTCCAAGTCTGTGTCCGGAAACATTGATAACGTCATCAAGCCTGCCCATGATCCAGAAGTAACCATCCGCATCCCGGCGGACACCGTCTTCCGGGTCGTAAATGCCTGGGTAGCGGTCAAAATAGGTTTTTTTGAAACGCTCCTGGTCGCCGAAAACACCGCGCAGCATGCCCGGCCAGGGTTTTTTCACCACCAGATGACCGCCTTCGTTGACCCCGGCCTGTTTGCCGTTTTCGTCAAAGATGTCAACATCGATTCCGGGCAGGGGCAAGGTGGCTGATCCGGGTTTCAGGGGGGTGGCATAGGGCAGGGCCGAGATCATGATGCCGCCGGTCTCGGTCTGCCACCAGGTGTCGACAATCGGCAGTTTGCCGCCGCCGATATGGGCATGGTACCACATCCATGCCTCAGGATTGATGGGCTCACCCACGCTGCCCAAGAGTCGCAGGGACGAGATGTCATAATGCTGGGTCCATTCGGTGCCCTCGCGCATCAGGGCCCTGATGACGGTAGGTGCGGTGTAGAAGATATTGACCTTGAATTTTTCCACCACTTTCCAGAAGCGGTCCGGTGCGGGATAGGAGGGAACACCCTCAAACATCAGGGATGTGGCACCCAGGGCCAAAGGTCCATAGAGGATATACGTGTGGCCGGTGATCCAGCCGATATCTGCGGTACACCAATAAACATCATCATCTTTCAGATCAAAAACCCACTGGCAGGTATGGGCCGCATAGGTAATATAGCCGCCGGTTGTGTGGACAACGCCCTTGGGTTTGCCGGTGCTGCCGCTGGTATAGAGGATGAACAGGATGTCCTCGCTATCCATGCTCTCCGGCGGGCAATTATCAGATATTTCCGGTGCGCTCATCTCTTCATGCCACCAGATGTCGCGACCTTCCTTCATGGTGACCGGGTTACCTGCCCTTTTCACCACAATGCAGTTTTTCACGCTTTCGCATTCTTCGAGTGCCTCGTCGGCATTGGGTTTGAGAGGAATGGTCTTTCCCGCGCGTAAAACGGCATCAGCGGTGATGAGAATATTTGCTTCGCAGTCCTGTACGCGGCTGCGCAGACTATGGGCGGAAAATCCGGCGAAAACCACCGAATGGATGGCGCCGATCCTGGCACAAGCCAACAGAGAGATGGCCAGCTCGGGGATCATCGGCAGGTAGACCGAAACGCGGTCGCCTTTTTTAACGCCATATTTTTTTAATACGTTGGCAAAACGGCAGACTTCCCGGTGCAGCATCTGGTAGGTATAAATTCTGACATCATCCTCGGGCTCACCCTGAAAGATAAGGGCTGTTTTGTCGCTGCGGCCGTTTTGCAGATGCCGGTCAAGGCAGTTGTAGGAAATATTGAGTTTGCCGCCATCGAACCATTTAATTTCCGGTTTGTGAAGATCGGCATCAAGGACCTTATCCCATTTTTTATCCCAGGTGATAAGCTCTTCAGCACGCTCCGCCCAGAAGCCTTCCGGGTCATCCATGGATCTTTTGTAAATGGCCCGGTATTCATCCATGCTTTTCACGTATGCCGCAGCCTGTCTGTCGGCCGGGGGATAGAAAATCCTTTCTTCAGTCATCAGGTTTTCAATTTTAGTTTCTTCAGCGCTCATTTTGCCTCCCTGAAAAATTACTATGATTTAATATAGGTAAAAAAATGCCAGTAAACGTACCTATGGTAGAGATACCTATGAAATGCCTTCCTTTGATAACCAGTGGGGTTGCATGTGGTCAAGCTAAAAAAAGAGAAAGAGGTCTTTTTTTGTATTACCTGTTTCAACCTTAACCTCTATGCTTGAGCATCTGTTTTGTGTCAAGAAGAAAATTTAGCGAAAAACAAAATGCAGGAAGCATTGGAATGAAAGATTTCTTCTTGCTATACTGACTGATGAGTAATCGGAAAACGGTATTAATCATGTTTCTTCCCGGACAACCTGATAATATATCTCAAAAGAAAATTATGCCCCCATCGGGTAAGGAAACCAATCAGGCAGATGTTCAGTCAATTTTTACGGCATAAGCGATATGTGCCGGCGGGTAACTGGGTGAGATATTTTATTGGTATCACAGCCGCCCTTCTGTTGCTGTCCGTTTCGGCAATCGGCGTAGCGGACTATGATACTGCACTCAAGCAAGTGGCTCCGGGCAGTATGCCTCTTCTGCTGGATGATTCCGGCCTGCAGGATTTACAGAAAAGTGTGGAGAGGAGCGCGGTCGCACTGAAGCTGATCGACGGAGAGCAGCAGTTTTCCTTGTGTGGCCGTGTTTATTCCGCCCAGCGGCTGCAGAAATCACTGGCCACATTTTTGCGGGGGATCGAGACATACACCAATGAAGCGGATTTCCAGAGATTTCTTTTTGACAATTTCGATGTCTGCCAGGCGCAGGGCTCTGATGGCGCAGGGCAAATCCTCGTTACCGGCTATTATGAGCCTTTTCGCGACGGTAGCCTGATCAGAAAATCGCCCTTTGTCTACCCTCTTTATCAGGTTCCTCCGGATCTGGTTGTCTCATCCGGCATTCAGGATAGTAATGGAGTGGGGAGGATGGAGAATGGGCGTGTTGTTCCTTATTGGACTCGGGCGGAGATTGAAAACGGGGATCTGCTGCAGGGCTTGGAAATTGTCTATCTGGCTGACCCGGTTGACGTATTTATCCTTCATGTGCAGGGCTCCGGCAAAATCAGACTGCCGGACGGGTCTGTGCGCAAGGTGCATTATGCCGCCAGTAACGGCAGAGGATACCAGAGTATCGGCCGACTGCTGGTGGATCGGGGCGCTATGACCCTGGAAGAGGTCACGATGCCGAAAATTGTCTCTTATCTGCATGATCATCCCGATGAGCTGCAGGAGATTCTGCACCATAATGACAGATACATTTTTTTTTCACTCTCCCCTGTCCTGGGGGAAACAGAGAATGAAGGGCCCGCGGGTAGTCTGGGCCAGCCTTTGACCGCCGGCCGTTCCCTTGCCGTGGATAGCGAATGCTTTCCGGTCCCCATGGTTGGCTATCTGGAAACCGAGCTGCCGGTTTTTGCCAACGATGGAGCACAGACCGACTGGAAATCGCTGCACCGGTTCGTGGTCAATCAGGATACCGGCGCAGCCATTCGAGGACCCGGCCGGGCGGATTTTTTTCTGGGTGGGGATGAGTATGCCGCAAGGGCGGCGGGGGTGATGAAGCAGCCGGGGGCACTCTATTTTCTGCTCTTGAAAGAAGAAAAAATGTAGGGCTTTTTGCATTAAAATTCGGAGGACAGCATGAAACAGCCTGAAATAGATTACTGGATTGCCTGTATGCTTGAGACCTATGGCAATGTTTCCGATCTCAATGTCACAGTGGACAAGCCTCTACAGGTAGAAACTTCGGGAGTGCTCACTCCTGTAAAGGTCAAGCCGGAAGTAGCGCAGATTACCCCCTTTCAGTCCGAGGTGTTCGCGCTGAACGTCATCGGCGGCAACAAAAGGCTGCTCAAGGACCTGGCCACAACCGGATCCTGCGACCTTTCCTATTGGCTGGGTAAAAAGGCCAGGTTCAGGGTCAATGTCTTTTCCCAGAAAACCAATCTTTCAACCGTATTACGAAGATTGCCCACTGAGATTCCCACGATCGAGAGCTTGAATTTGCCGCCGACGATGAACAAGATGTCAGATGAGTTGAACGGTCTGATCCTGGTAACCGGTGCAACAGGATCAGGTAAGTCAACAACCCTGGCTGCTCTGCTTAACAAGATCAACCATGAAAGGGCCGTGCATGTTGTCACCCTGGAGGACCCGATAGAGTTTGTCCACCCCCATCGGCAGGCCACCTTCAACCAGCGGGAGCAGGGCAATGATTTCGATACCTTTGCCAATGGTCTCCGGGCCGCCCTGCGTCAGGCTCCCAAGGTCATTCTGGTGGGCGAGATGCGCGACCGGGAAACCATGGAAATCGGCCTTACCGCCTCGGAAACCGGCCATCTGGTGCTCAGCACCCTGCATACGGTGGATGCAGGTTCCACTATCAACCGCTGTCTCGGTATGTTTGAGCATGATGAGCAGCCCCAGATCAGAAACCGCCTGGTTGACACCGTCCGCTGGATTGTCTGCCAGAGGCTGCTGCCCAGGGTAGGCGGAGGCAGGGTTGCCGCCTTTGAGGTCATGGGGATGAACCTGCGTGTCAGAGAGGTTGTTTTGAACGGTGAGTCGGAAGGGAAAACCTTTTATGAGATCATTTCTGACGGCACCGCCATGGGCATGACCACCTTTGATCAGTATATTCTGCAGCTTTATGAAAAGGGGCTGGTGACCGAGGAAACGGCCATGGGTTATTGCTCACGCAAAAGTGCCATGGGCCGGGGTCTTGATATGATTAAGTCCGCCAAGGGTGAAACCACCACCGGTATTACCGGCCTGAGCATGGAAGAGGAAAAGAAAGATCAGTATGATGCGTTTTCCTGATCTTTTCGGTAGCTGATGTCAGCTTTCTTTCTTGATGTGCTTGATGAAATAGAAGGATATGAGGTAGCCGATGATTTCTGCATGTCCCAACTGTGGCAAGACACTTAATTTAACGGAAGGCCAGCGGGAGAAGATTGACCATGCTGTATCTGCTCTGCCGCCCGGCAAATCTCTGAAGTTTAACTGCCCCCATTGTCATAAGCCCATAGAGATGCAACGTGAGGACCGGGAGGAGGTGCGGCAGCCGGGGTCAAGGCATTCTTCCACTCCTGCCGGCCATGGGCTGCCTGAACCTCCCGGCCCCCCTGACCGCAGCTGGCTTGAGCGGGGGGACCTGGGTAGTGGAGAGGTGCTCGAAGATGTGCCCCAGGTGATGATCTTGGTCAAGAATGAACAGATCCAGGCTGATATCGTTCAGTATTTCGATGATATGGGCTATAAGGCCGTGATGCCGCGAACCCCTGAGGATGCCATCGAGCGGATGCGTTTTATAAATTTTTCCGCTGTGGTTCTGCATTCAGGCTTTGAAGGAAATCTGGCCGAATCGACTGTTCACGCCTATATGCAGGGCATGTCCATGCCGAAAAGAAGATATATCTATTACGTGCTGATAGGACCGGAATTTAGTACGCTCTATAATCTGGAGGCCTTATCCAACAGCGCCAATCTGGTAATAAACGAAGCCGATATCTCGGCCTTTCCGCTGGTGCTGAAAAAAGGCTTCCGTGATTATGACGAACTGTTCGGCCCTTATCTTGCCGCATTAGCGGCCTTGGGTAAGAGATAGAGCTGCTGGCAACCCCCATCTCCGCAAGCGGGAACAACGAAGCATGAAAGTTCTCGGGGTAGTAGCGGGCCTTGCCCGCGACCTTTGGCATTGCCAAAACTCCGTTATCGCGGGCAAGGCCCGCTACTACTGCAGGATGCATTACGCGCTGGGGAAAGGACTTTCATACTAAAACCGGGGGAAAAATGGATCTGATTAAGTGTTCTCCTGCATTTCCGGCAGTTATCTCAGTAAAGGAAGAAAAGAAAATAAAGAGAGCAGCAGCAGGGTGAGCGACATGGTAACCAGCATCAGTCTGTTGGTTGCCGGGATATGGGCGGCTGATATCTGCTGCAGCCCATCACCGATGGTCGGTTTGACCACTACCCGGCCAAAGTATGTGCTGCTGCCGCCCAGCCGGATGCCCAGCGCCCCGGCCACGGCCGACTCTCCATGACCGGAGTTGGGACTGCTATGGTTCTTTCTGTCCCGCCAAAATATATGCCAGGATGACTTGGCGTCAAATCCGAGCAGCAGGGCAGCAAGCGGCACGAGCAGACCGGTGAGCCTGGCCGGGATGAAGTTTGCCAGATCATCCAACCGGGCCGCCGCCCAACCGAATTCCCGGTACCTGTCATTCTTATAGCCGAACATCGAATCTGCGGTGTTGATCGCCTTATAAAGCATCGCTGCCGCCGGCCCCCCGACAAAGGCATAAAACAAGGGGGCACACACCCCGTCCACCATGCTTTCCGCCACGCTTTCCACCGCAGCGCGGGCAATCTCCTCTTCGCTCAGCTTATCTGTTTCGCGGCCGACAATCATAGCCACCCTGCGCCGCGCTTCGCTAAGGTCGTGGATCTGCAGGGCAGCATAAACCGCGTTGCTGTGCCGAGCCAGGTCCCGGGCGGCAATGGTGGTGTATAAAATGATGATGGACATGGCTGTCCCGGCAAAGGGATGGATGCTTTGGGCGCTGTAAAGCAGGAGCAGCACAATCCCGCCTGATGCGGCGAGCATAAGTAAAAGGGTGAGAATGCCTGCCACCTTCAGGGGAAGCCCAGTTTTTCTGAAAAAATTCTCCAGACTACTGCCAAGGGCACCTATCCCCCTGACCGGATGAGGCAGCCAGCGGGGGTCGCCCCACAGTTGATCGAGCAGGACGGCAAGGATGATTTCGAGAACGGGCGGTATCATAGACCAAGAAGGCGGTAAACCTGCTTCATGTCAAGCTGGGACCGCACGGTATCAGCTAGACGGTCAAAAGCCGGCTCCAGATCATAGGAAGCGCAGATTCTGCCCATGGGCGCAAGTCCCTGCCCCAGGCGCAGCCCATCGAGAAACCAGCGGCGGAAGTGGTCGTCATCAAAGATGCCGTGTAGGTAGGAACCCCAGACCAGGCCATCATCGGATGACACGCCGCAGGTCCGGCCATCGGAAAAATGGAGAAGGGGGGCATGGGATGACATGCTCTGTCCGTGGTGGATCTCATACCCTCGGATGGGCAGGCCGGAGAGTCGGTGCGTTCCCTGCTGGCGGGTCAAGGTCTTGTCCCAGGCCAGCACGGTCTCCAGGTCAAGGAAGCCGAGGCCATTGATGTTTTGTCTCTTTGATTCCAGGCCGTGGGGGTCTTTGATCTGGCGGCCCAGCATCTGAAAGCCGCCGCAGATACCGATAATGGGAGTGCTTTTTCGGTGCAGAGCGGCAATTTTTGCGGCAAGTCCGGAATGTTTCAGCCAGGTGAGATCGGTGGCCACATTTTTGCTGCCGGGCAGAATGACTGCATCTGGCGCAGCGAGATCATTGATCGTGCGAACGATGCGCAGGCTGACATCCGGTTCCGTCAGAAAGGGTTCGATGTCGGTAAAATTTGCGATATGGGGCAGATCGATCAGTGCGATTTCAAGCACCTTGTCTTCTGTGCGCAGGCTGTCATAGATGCCGTTTTTAAAACCCACGGAGTCTTCCTCCGGCAGTCCCAGTCCGGCAATATAGTCGATCACCCCGAGCACCGGCCGGCCAGTTCGCTTTTCGGTAAAATCCAGGGCGTCCTCCAGCAGGGATTTATCTCCCCTGAAGCGGTTGATGACAAAGCCGGCAATCAATTCACGCTCCCAGTGATCAAGAATTTCCATGGTGCCGAGCAGGGAGGCAAAGACGCCGCCCCGGTCGATATCGCCGATCAGCAGCACCTTGGCCTTGGCGTATCGGGCCATGGGCATGTTGACAATGTCATGGTGTTTGAGGTTCACTTCCGCCGGACTGCCCGCTCCTTCAATGATGATGACGTCATGCTCTTCCGCCAGGGCATCAAAAGCCCGGGTGGCCTGTAGAAATGCCTCTGGTTTGTATTCGAGGTAATTTGCTACGTTCATGTTGCCCACCGGTTTGCCCATGACGATGATCTGGCTGCTGGTGTCGCTGTTTGGTTTGATCAGGACGGGATTCATGCGGACATCTGCTTCAAGCCGGGCCGCCTGGGCCTGCACCGACTGGGCTCTGCCCATTTCCTCGCCGTTTTTGGTGACAAAGGAGTTGAGTGACATATTCTGCGATTTGAAAGGCGCCACCGATAGGCCGTCCTGGAGCAGAATACGGCACACGGCGGCCGTGAGAATTGATTTCCCGGCATTGGAGCAGGTGCCCTGGAACATAAGGGCCGGGGTGTGAACCGATGATTTGCGGGTGAAGAGTTGGGCAAGTGAAAGGGACATGTTTTTTTCAGGTCAGGGGATTTCTTGATTTTTCTTGCCGGGCAGGAACGTTTTATCGCTGTCTGGCAAATTTAATGAGGGGTCAACTATTCACTGAAAATTCAGATGATGCAAAAGAAAAATGAATTTTCATGTAAAAACGTGCAGTCTTCTTGGCGGTCTGTAATATTTTTCTTTTCTTCTTTTCTTCTTTTCTTCTTTTCTGTCTTCTCACCTATTTATTGAGCCTGACCAAGATAATTGAGGGAAAAACCTTCGTTTTTGATCAAGATAAACTTTGGAAAGGGGGTGTTTATCCCTCACTAATCGTGATCAAAAAATACCTTTTAAAATCAGCAAGTTACGCTGAGGCCTGCTTTGGCGGTGGCATATATTTTGCTACAAGACGCCTTTTTTTGATGTATTGGATATTTCAGAGGAGCCTTTATGCCTAAAAAAACCACCAACGGTAAAGATAAAAGTGATGCCTCCAAGATTCTGATTGCCGAGCTTGATCAGGCGGCATTGGATATCGGTAATGTGGTCAACGTCATTGCTGAGATTACCGAACAGACCAAATTCCTTGCCCTGAACGCCAACATTGAGGCGGCCCGGGCCGGTGAGGCGGGCAAAGGCTTTGCCGTGGTGGCCAACATGGTGAAAGATCTGGACAAGCAGACAGCCGAGACCACGGAAAATGTTAACGGTATTAAAAAGGTATGTTGGGCGGGTGCCCAGAATGCGGCGGTCATCAAAAGCGCTGCCAGAGAGTTGTCTGCTTTTGCCACCGAACTGCAGGGTCAGGTGGATAAATTCCGTTTGTAGCAGGCAGGTAATGGGTGTTTGAGAAACCCGTAGAAAAAGTTTTTACTCTGCTGTCTTGCGAAAGATCACCAGATTTCTCATTGCCCGGCTAAAAGGCAGGGTCAGGGGGATAATTTTCTGGAGGGTGTAAGGGCTTGCAGGGTGGTCAGTCCGCCACTGGCTGATTTCCTCATCCGCTTTGGGGCCCTTCATGCAGATTACGGTGCCGCGGGTGGTGCTGAACGGCGCGGCAAGCTCCAGGAAATTGCTGATCTTTGCCACGGCCCGGCTGGTAATGCAGGCACAGGGTTTCAACTGCCCGGACAAGCCGGGTTCAAGTCTTTTTTCAACAATATCGACGTTGTCAAGATGCAGGCTGCGGACAATATGCCGCAGAAACGTCACTCTCTTGGCCCGGGGCTCAACCAGGGTCAGAACCAGTTCGGGGCAGGCAGCTTTCAGCACCAGGCCGGGGAAACCGGCGCCTGTGCCCACATCGAGAAGTTCAGGTCGCTCTGCACAATTTAAATGGAGTAGCAGGGTGAGAGAGTCCAGGAAATGGCTTTCGATGATCTCCTGCTCAGAGGCTTGGGAGACCAGGTTCATCTTCCGGTTCCATTTGACAAGTTCCGTGTAGTAGCAAACAAGTCTGTCGATGCTCTCTTTATGACTGAAAGTTATGCCCAGGGCCTTACAGCCTTGTTCTATGATTTCCTGGCAGGCCATGACGGCAATCACTTTTCCTCATCAAGTCTTACCGCCACAGAGCGGGCATGGGCGGTCAACCCTTCCAGGTTGGCCAAGTTCTGAATGTGCTCGGCATCTGCCAGAAAGGCTCTGCGGGAGCAGGAAATCAGGCTGCTTTTCTTGAGAAAGGTTTCCACGCCGAGGGCCGAGGAGATGCGGGCGGTTCCCATGGTGGGCAAGACATGGTTGGGGCCGGCAACATAGTCGCCACATGCCTCCGGGGAATAATCACCGAGGAAGATAGCCCCGGCATGCCGGATGCTGGGCAGCCAGCTGAAAGGATCAGTCACCATGAGCTCCAGGTGCTCGATGGCAATGTCGTTGGCAATGTCCATGGCCTTTTCAAGGCTGCCGCAGACCAGAATCGTACCCCGGTCGGTAAGGGATGTGCGGGCAATGTCCTCGCGGCTCAGCAGTTTCAGCTGTTTTTCCAACTCTACTACGGTGCGGTCGGCAATCTCCTGGCTGGTGGTAACCAGAATGGCCAGGGCCTGGGGGTCATGTTCGGCCTGGGCCAGCATGTCGGCGGCAATGAAGGCCGGTTTTGCCGTGGAGTCGGCAACGATGAGCACCTCGCTCGGTCCGGCGATCATGTCGATCCTCACCCGGCCGGCCACCTGGCGCTTGGCCTCGGTAACGTACTGGTTGCCGGGTCCGACAATGACATCCACCGCCGGAATGGTCTCCGTGCCGTAGGCCAGGGCGGCGATAGCCCAGGCGCTGCCGGTTTTATAGATCTGCCGGATGCCTATTTCCTGGGCCGCCACAAGCAGGGCGGGATGAACCATGCCATGGGCATTGGGCGGGGTAACCATGATCCGGTGTTTGACCCCGGCAATGGCGGCCGGGATGCCGTTCATCAGCACAGATGAGACAAGGGGGGTCTTGCCGCCCTGGCCGCCCGGTACGTAAAGTCCGGCATAGGAAACCGGGCGCACGAGTCTGCCGGTGATGGAGCCGTCGTCCCGGGTCAGAATCCAGGACTGCTGCATTTCCCGCTCATGAAAGGTCCAGATACGCTCCTTGGCCAGCTGCAGGCTCTGCATCAGTTTGGCGTCGACCTGGGAGTACGCCTCCTGCAGTTCCGTCTCCGACACCTGGAGCTGGTCAAGGGTCATTTTGGGCGAGTCATATTTACGGGTGTATTCGAGCAGGGCCTCATTGCCGCGTTCCCTGATTGCCTGCAGAATGGCACTGACTGCCTCACGGCAGGAGGAATCAGCCAGCTGGAAGCGGTAGGCAAGCTTGGACAGATTGCTTTTTCCCTGGGCTGACTGGGTGGTATAGGGGGTAATAATCATTTGACGACCTCATCTTCATTAAAAACCGGACATCTGGTGTCCGTACTGTAGTTTTTATAGGCTGCATCGGTATATTTGGGATGACATTCCAGGCAGAGACCGATACGCAGAATGCGGGCCAGTTCTTCCTTGTTGAATGGGCGGACTTCCGGACGGGAACTTTTCTGCAGGGCAACCCCGTCAATGGTGACATAGCCGTCCAGGGGCGGTGTCTGTCCGGTTTCGGTGGCAAGTCCCTGGTCGGTTCCGGCAAAGTGCCAGGTGCCGTTTTCTTTCCAGGCCTTGCCTTCACCCAGACCGAGCACCTTGGTGGATGTGTGACAGTCCACGCATTCCCTGCCTCTGGTCTGGGTGGTATGGGGATTGATGGCCGCCATGGTTAGGGTGTTGAACTGTCTGTCCGGTTTGCCTGCTTTGTTGATCAGGGTGACGATATCCTGACAGCCGGGGGTGACGATGACCACTTTGTCATTCCACATGGCAAGCATCGGCCGTTCATAGCGAAGATAGGAGCGACCCTCGTTCCACCAGCCGGGAGTCTCTTCCATGGTGAGCTTATCGAGATGGGTTTCCGTCATATCACGTTTGACATGGCAGCCGTAACATTGGGGAACCCAGGTGGAGTGGCAAGCCTCGCAGCCCACCCTCTTGTGGGAGGCAAAATCGCAGACCCCTGCTTTGGGCGGTCTTAAGGGATGTTTTTTCCCGTTGATCTTGTTGTTGATAAACCAGGCCTCTCCTTCATCTATGATATTATTCAATTTTTCGTTTTTACGGGTCGTGCCAGGCACCTGTCCGGCCTGCTGCAGGCTGGTGCTGACATGGCAGGTGCCGCAGCTGATCTCAAGCTGCTGCTCATAGTGGGCGTAGTTGGTGCCGTCACCCATGATTTCGTTTCTGGTATGGCAGTCAATACAGGACATACCCTGTAGATAATGGATGTCAGCCGGCAGGTTGAGATAATAGCGGTCACCCGGCAGCTTTTTTTCCGACATCTCGCCCTTCTTGTAGGGAGTGCCGTAGTTTTCCGATTCGTACACGCCGGTATAGGATATGCCGATCCTGCCGCTGCGGTTATGACAGCGTATACAGTTGTTTATCGGTATCTTCTTGATGATCAGCGGGTGTACTTTGTCGGCCGCCTCGGCAGAGAGATTTTCGTCCCGGATGAAGTGGCAGGCCGTGCAGCCGCCGCCTTTTTCACCGAAAAAGCCGGGCAGATCCCCTTTCTGTTTCCACAGATGACAGGTGCCGCAGAGTTTGCGGAAATAGTCCAAGGCAAGAGACGTCTGACCGCTTGCAATGAGTTTTTCCACCGAATAGTCGCCGTTCTGGTCCGGGGCTTCACCCCAGTAATAGAGCAGGGTGGCAAGAATGCCGCGGTTAGTGGCCATCAGGGAATTCTTGACCTTTTTCACGTCAGCGGCATGGCAGCCCTCAATCCCGCAGGTTTTCTCCACGACTCGCAGATCCCCAGGATTCTTGACGATGCCCTGGTGAGCCTTTTCTTTGTCAATGGCCAGGAAATCACCCAGATGGCAGGGGGAGCACCCCACCACCAGGCGGTCATGGGCCGCGTCGAGTTTCTCGGTCTTATGGCAGCTCAGGCACATTTCCACCCGGCCGGAGGTGGTCTGGTAGAGTCGGTCCGGACGATTGGTCATGTTTTCCCGGATAACCAGCAGGAGAACGCAGAGCAGAATAAAGAACAGGACAAGGCGGGACGAGGACATCTTATTCCCTGAAGAGCTGGGCAATGGGATAGCGACGGCCGAAGCCGAAGGCCTTGGAGGTGACTTTCAGTCCCATGGCCGCCTGCTGCCGTTTGTATTCATTGCGCTTGATGCGGCGGATAATATCTTTCACAATTTCTTTATCAAAGCCGCGGCTGACGATTTCAGCGATGGAGAGGTGCTCCTCAAGATAGGCGCTGAGAATGGGATCAAGCATTTCGTAAGGGGGCAGGTCATCCTGGTCTTTCTGGTCCGGAGCCAGCTCGGCCGTGGGGGCGCGGATTATGGTGCGGGACGGGATGATTTCCTGCTGCCGGTTGACAAAACGGGCAAGGGCATAGACCATCTGCTTTGGTACATCGGACAGCAGGGACAAGGCGCCTGCCATATCACCGTACAGGGTGCAGTAGCCCACCGCCATTTCCGACTTGTTGCCGGTGGAAAGCAGAAGGGCATTAAACTTGTTGGCCAGGGCCATGAGCAGGGTGCCGCGGATACGGGCCTGGATGTTCTGCTCGGTCACGTCCTCTTTTAGTCCGGCGAAAAGGGGAGAAAGCGTCTGGCGGAACGAGGCAAAGGTGTCTGATATTGCAATGATCTCAAAACGTATGCCCAGGTTTGCGGCAAGAGCCCTGGCATCATCAATACTCTCCTGTGAGGTGTAGGGGGAGGGCAGGGCCACGCCGGTAACATTTTCCGCGCCCAGTGCCTCGCAGGCAATGGCGCAGGTCAGGGCCGAATCGATGCCGCCGCTTAATCCCAGCAGCACCTTGGAGAACCCGCATTTTCTGATGTAGTCCCGGCAGCCCATGGCCAGGGCCTGAAAAACAAGGCCTGTTTCATCCATTTCCCCGGGAGTAGGGGCAGCATGCAGCTGTTCCGTGTCAATGATCAGCATGTCCTCACAAAACGACTTGGCCTGATGGCAGAGAGCGCCGTCATTGCCCAGCACCATGCTGGCTCCGTCAAAAAGAATGGAATCCTGACCGCCAACCTGATTGACATAGACCAGGGGAATATGATATTTGCGGCAGAGCTGGGAGAAAATTGTCCGTCGCAACTGTTGTTTGCCCATGGTGAAAGGGGAGGCGGCAATATTGATGAGCAGATCGATTCCCCCTTGCTTCAGGTCGGCTACCGGATTGGCCTGATAAAGCGGATGGGGAAAGCTGTCCTCGTCGTTAAAGATATCTTCGCAGATGGTGATCCCCAGGCGGAGTCCTTGGTAAATAAAAGGAATGCTGGTCTGTCCCGGTTCAAAATAGCGGGTTTCGTCAAAAACATCATAGGTGGGCAGGAGACGTTTGTGGGCACTGAAAAGAAGGTTGCCGCCCTCAAAGAGCAGGGCGCTGTTATGCAGTGGTTTGCCTGTGCTGCCACTGTGGCGGGTGATGGCTCCGCAGAGCACGCCGATACCCTGGGTTTCTGCGACAAGCCTGAGAATGGCGACTTGCTGCTGGGTCAGGAAGGCCTCGTGTTCCAGGTAATCCTGGGGGGGGTAGCCGCTGATGGCCAGTTCCGGAAATATGGCAAGCTGGCAGCCGGCGTTTCTGGCTGTTTGGATCTGACTGGCAATATGAGCGATATTGTCAGTAAAATTGCCGATCACCGGGTTTATTTGTGTCAGGGCGATTTTCATTTTGCTATTTATAGCATAATAAAATGGCTCATGCCGCATCAATTTTTGGGCAAGTTTTGCTTGCGGTATCGGCATGTTTCATACTAATCTTGATTGCACCACTAATTTCCCTGCAATCCTGAGTCAAAACGAGGCCTTCTTTCATGCGCAAATATTTTGTCCTTGATACAAACGTTTTACTGCATAATGCTGATTCCATCAGCTCTTTTTCCGACAATTATGTTGTCTTGCCCATGTCCGTTATCGAGGAACTTGACAAGTTCAAATCCCGCAGCGATGAACTTGGCCGTAATGCCCGCAAGGTTATCAGGGATCTCGATCGTCTCCGCTGTCACGGCAGGTTGGCGGAAGGGGTGGAGATGGAAAACGGCGGCATCTTGAAAATTGTCACGGAAGGAGATGATATTGTCTGTCACGGGTTGAATATGAAGGTGGCGGACAATCGGATTCTGGCGGTCGCTTATACCCTGTTTAAACAAGGCGAAAAAGTCATTTTCGTCTCCAAAGACATCAATGCCCGTCTGAAAGCGGATGCCCTGGGCATCGGCGTCATGGATTTCGAGAAGCAAAAGATCAATTTTGATGAGCTTTTTTCCGGATACCGGGAGCAGCTGGTGCCTGGCAAAATTATTGATATCCTGTACGAAAAGCGTGAGGTCGAGGCGGAAGGCCTCGAGCTGCTTCCCAATGAATTCGTGCTGCTCCAGGATGAGGCAGACCCCAAGCACAGCGCTCTGGCCCGGGCGATCAACGAGAAAAAACTGGTAAGACTGAATCCCCAGTATGATTCCGCCTGGCAGATTCGCTCTCGCAGCAAGGAGCAGCGGATGTGCCTGGAACTTTTGCTTGATCCGAGTGTCCAACTTGTGACACTGGTGGGGCAGGCGGGTACCGGCAAGACGCTTTTGGCGCTGGCCGCCGCTCTTGAAGAGGTGATTATCAATAAGCGCTACGAGAAGATACTGGTCTCACGGCCGATCATACCCCTTGGCAAGGATCTGGGCTACATGCCCGGCGATAAGGATGAAAAGCTGTCACACTGGATGCAGCCAATTTTTGATAATCTTACATTTCTCATGGCCAGCGGCCATTCCCAGAAAAATCGGCAGGATGATGAAACCGTGCGAAATAAGGTCGATAAACTGCTGAAGGATCATATTGTTGAAATGGAGGCCCTCACCTATATCAGAGGACGCTCCATCTCCGGCCAGTTTGTCATCGTCGACGAGGCCCAGAATTTGACCCCGCATGAGGTCAAGACTATCATCAGCCGGGCCGGCGAGGGGACAAAAATGGTGCTGACCGGGGATCCCTATCAGATCGATAACCCCTACCTCGACTCCAGCAGTAACGGACTGACCTATACGGTGGAGCGGTTAAAGGCTATAGCAATTCACGGCCACATCACCTTGAAGAAAAGTGAACGGAGCGAGCTTTCAGGTGTGGCGGCGGATTATCTATAAGAGGGCTATTTACCGACTGTTCGCCATCGCGGACATGAAAAGGATCAGAAACATATGAAATTCGAACCGAAATGGATTGCCTGGGAGATTACCAGACGTTGTAACCTCAAATGCGTTCACTGCCGGTCTTCTTCCCAGCTTGAGGTCATAGGCCATCCTGATTTTCCCCTGGAGGAAGCCTTTCGGGTTCTTGACGATATCGCCTCCTATGCCAACCCTGTCATGGTGCTTTCCGGCGGCGAGCCTCTGTTGCGCAAGGATGTTTTTGACATTGCCACCTATGGCACGAGTAAAGGCCTGCGAATGTGCCTGGCCACCAACGGAACGTTGGTCACCGAAGAAATCTGCGGCAAAATCAAGGAAGCGGGCATCAAAATGGTGTCGCTCAGCCTGGACGGCTCCACCCCCGAGGTGCATGACAATTTCCGCAATCAGGTCGGGGCATTTGCCGGCACCTTGAATGCTGCCGCCCTGTTTAGGAAACATGACATTTCTTTTTTGGTTAATTCCTCATTTACCAAGAGAAATCAGGAGGAGATCCCCAAGATCTATAAGCTTGCCAAGGAAATCGGCGCCACAGCCTGGTACATGTTCATGATTGTGCCCACCGGCAGGGGCGAGGAGATCATGAAAGAGCTTATATCCATGGAGGATTATGAGAAAATGCTGGAATGGCATTACGACATGGAAAAGGAGGAGGATGATATTCTGGTCCGGCCTACCTGCGCGCCAAGTTACTATCGGATCGTCTTGCAGAAAAAGAAGGAAACCGGTGATGATTTCCAGCGGCGCACCCTCAAATTTTCCACCGGCGGCTCAAAAGGGTGCCTTGCCGGGCAATTGATCTGCCTGATCGATGTTGACGGCAACGTGCTGCCCTGCAGTTATTTTCCCATGAGCGCCGGCAATATCCGGGAGAAATCCTTCAAGGATATCTGGGAAAACTCAAAACTGTTCCATGATATGCGTGATTTCAAGGCCTATAAGGGTAAATGCGGTTCCTGTGAATACGTCAGTGTATGCGGCGGATGTCGCGCCCGCGCCTACGCCATGCACGGCGACTACATGGCGGAAGAGCCCTTCTGTTCCCATGTCCCGGCTAAATTAAAATAAGCATACCATTTCCGCAATGGTTCATTGGTTGCACAACAGAGACATCTGCACAGTTTGGCGCATCAGCCAATCCACTCATCAAATACCAAGGAAAAAGAATGAATACAAATTTTATCAAGGCATGCAAAGGAGAAGAGGTCAGCCATACCCCAATCTGGATTATGCGCCAGGCTGGCCGATATCTTCCTGACTATCATAAAGTTCGCGGCAAGGTGACTTTTTTGGAGCTCTGCAAAACTCCTGAGTTGGCGGCAGAGGTTACCCTGCAGCCCGTTGATATCCTCGGCGTTGATGCGGCAATCCTCTTTTCCGATATCCTGGTGGTGCTCGATGCCATGGGCATGCCTCTTGAGTTTCGCGAAAAACAGGGGCCGGTGCTGCCCGCCCCGATTCGCAGTAAGGCGGATGTTGATAAGCTGATTGTGCCTGATCCGATCGAGAAACTGGGCTATGTCATGGATACCATCTACCTGCTGCGCCGGGAACTTGCCGACAAGGTGCCGCTCATCGGTTTTTGCGGCGCCCCTTTTACCCTGGCAACCTACATGGTTGAAGGCGGGTCTTCGAAGAATTTTTTCCAGACCAAGAAGATGATGTATTCGGAACCGGAGCTTTACGGGGCCATGCTTGACAAGGTGACCGAATGCACCATCAGCTATCTGCAGGCCCAGGTTGAAGCCGGCGCCCAGGCCCTGCAGGTATTTGATTCCTGGGCCGGCGCCCTTGCCCCCTGTGATTTTGCAGAGTTTGCCCTGCCTTATGTCAAGAAGATCATGACTGCCTTAAAGCCAGCCGGTGTGCCGTTGATTTATTTTGCCAACAATGGCTCCACCCTGATGAATCTGTCCAAGACCTGCGGCGCGGATGTGCAGGGGTTGGACTGGCGGGTGAATCTCACCGATGCCATCAAGGTTTTCGGCCCGGATATCTCCATACAGGGCAATCTTGACCCTTGCGCCCTGCTGCTGCCCGAGGACAAGCTGGAAAAAAGAATTGCCGGCATACTCGAGGAAGGCAAGGCTGCCCGGGGCCATATCTTCAACCTGGGTCACGGCATTCTGCCTGAAACTCCGCCGGAAAAGGCCAAGTTTGTGGTTGATACGGTTCATCGTTTGTCAGCCAGGTAGCTCAAGGTGGTTAAGGCGTGAAGATTCCCACCATAGAAACCTGTCTGCAACTGATGGACGATTACCGGATGCTGGACAACATCAAGGCCCATTCCATGGTGGTGGCAAGAGTGGCGGAACTAGTCACCCGTGGCTTCATGCAGACAACCGGCGAGAACCTTAACCTTGATCTGGTGATCTCCGCCTCCCTGCTCCATGATATTGCCAAAACCCAGTGTCTTGACAACCACTGTGATCACGCCAAAGTGGGGAGTGAGATCTGCCGGGAACACGGTTTTGTTGAAGTAGCCGATATTGTTGCAGAACATGTGGTGCTTAAAAGCAACGGCAGCAGGCCAATTACGGAAAAGGAAATTGTCTATTACGCCGACAAGCGCGTCAATCATGACCAGGTGGTCAGCCTCCATGACCGGCTCGACTATATACTCGAGCGCTATGGCCGCAATAATGTTGTACGGCATGACTTGATCCAGCAGAATTTCGACAAATGTCTCAGGATGGAAAAAAGGATTTTTGCAAATCTTGATTTCACTCCTGAACAGTTGGCTTCCCTTATAATGTCAACGCGCGATTGGAGAGTCTGACCATGGCGGACAAGCCACAGTCCATAGCCGTTATTCTGCTCAACCTGGGCGGACCGGAACGTCTGCAGGATGTGGAGCCGTTTTTGTACAACCTCTTTTCTGATCGTCAGATTATCCGGCTGGGCCCGGCTTTTCTGCAGAAGCCCATCGCCTGGATGATCGCTAAACGCCGTGCCCAGAAAAGCCGGAAGGCATATGCCCTGATCGGCGGAGGCTCTCCTCTGAAAAGTCTTACCCTGCAGCAGGGTGCGGCCCTTGAGAAAGAACTGGGCCATGTGGGCAGATTCAAGGTTACCATGGCCATGCGCTACTGGCAGCCTTTTGCCCGTGAGACCTTGCAGATACTTGCCGATCAGAATATTTCCCGTATCATCGCCCTCACACTTTACCCCCATTACTCCAAGGCAACGACGGGTTCTTCTCTTGAAGATCTTCATCATGCTGCCGCCTCTTTTAACGGATTTTTCGATATCACGGAGATTGCCGCCTGGCCGGACCAGCCGGATTATATCCAATGTCTGGCAGATTCCATTGTTACCGGGATGAAACAGTACGGGAGTGATAATGCGCAGCTGGTTTACAGCGCCCACAGCCTGCCGGTGCAGTTTATCGAGGAGGGGGATCCCTATCTGGATGACATGAATAAAACGATCGAGGCGGTGGAAAAAATTATTGGCATCAAAGGTCATCTCTGCTTTCAGAGCAGAAGCGGTCCGGTTGAATGGCTGTCTCCGTCAACCCCGGACATGCTGGAACAACTGGCGGGTCAAGGCTGCAGCAAGGTGCTGATGGTTCCTATCAGTTTTGTTTCCGACCATGTGGAAACCCTCTATGAAATCGATATCCAGTACAGGGAACTGGCGGAAACATTAGGCATGACCCTGAAACGAACAGAATCCCTTAACATCAAGCCCCGCTTTATTGCCGGACTGAAAAACCTTGTCCAAACAGCAGCTCGACAGAAAAACTGGCTGTCCTGATTCTCTCATCTTTTCCCTGAACCTCTTTTCGGCTAAATTTTCCCCTAAAGAGAACCTGTCCGTCTCCCGGGCCCGAATGATCCCCCGAAAAACTCTCACATAAAGCCCCATAACAGTGGTGGGCCGTCCAGTTGGACTTCCGCGCATTGAGTTTTTTGCTGCTGCACATATGTAGTATTTGCATGCAACACATTATGTGGCGCGCATCATTATCTGCTACACTTCTGCGTTTTCGGCTTGCGCGACAATCAGCAATAAAATCTTTATTTTCAGGAGGTTGACAGTTTATTTACCGGTGCTGTTCTTTGTGGCACGTCTGGTGCTATATAGTAAAGTAAAGGGTAAATACAACGCATTTTGAAGGAGATGCAGGGAGGAGAAGCAATGAAAAAGTCATCTAAGAATCATGCATGTACTGCGGCCATCGACGGCTACAACTACGATGAAGATATTGCTGAAGCAGCAAGTCATGTTGGAACCGGAACAATTTTCAATATCTGTGCTGTGATAGGTGCATGGGGGTTGACCTGTCTGGGAAGTGCCATCGTCCAGTATGGCATAATTGATATCGTGAAAGGATGGCTCAATGCGATTTCGTGCAGCTAGAGAGTCAGGTGGGAAAAAAGGTGCAATCCATAGAGCATGGTTAATCAACAATGGGCAAGCCGTATTCGTGAAAGCCGGATGGTGTGCGGGTCACATTAATGAGTGGTCCGCCAGCTGAAACCTCGATCTGGGGTAAGCTGTTCCGCTAGCCGTCCCTGTCTCTTCATCATGGCGATTAAAAGCCTCCTCCAGCAAAAGCTCCTTCATGTTTGAAGCAAGGAGAAATTTTATCTCGCTATCAGCAAATGATTTTTTTCAGCAGTGAGCGCAATAAAAAAAACGTTTTTTGTCTCTTCTTTTTGAGGTTGTCAATTGGTCCTGCGGCCGGGCCTCTCTTTGAAGTATCCTGTTGTCCCCTCTTTTTTAGCTGGGCACCTGATAGCGTCTCATTCGTACGCTGATAAGGATTCCTATGCCGGCCATGGTGGTAAGAAGCGATGAGCCGCCGTAACTGAAAAGGGGCAGGGGCATGCCGACCACGGGCAGCATGCCCATAACCATAGCGAGATTGATGAATGCCTGCCAGAAGATCAGGGACACCACGCCGATGCAGAGCAGGGTGCCGAATTTGTCCCGGGACGACACAGCGCTGTTCAAACCCCAGAGGATGAGGAAAAAATAAATGGATAAAAAGAGTACAGAGCCGACAAAGCCGAATTCCTCGGCCCAGATGGAAAAGGCGAAGTCCGTATGGCGTTCCGGCAGGAAATCAAGATGCCCCTGGGTTCCCGCCAGGTATCCTTTGCCGAACGTCAGTCCGCTGCCCACCGCTATTTTTGACTGCATGATATGATAGCCGCTGTTTAAGGGATCAGCCTCCGGGTTGAGAAATGTTTCAATGCGCTGGCGTTGATATGGTTTGAGGATGAACTTCCAGGCGATGGGGATGAAAGAGGCGCAGACGCCCAGCAGAATATTTAAGGTCTGCCATTTGAGTTTGACAAAAAGGGTCATGGAAACAAAGATAAAGCCGAGCATAAGCGCCGTGCCCAGGTCAGGCTGTTTCATGATAAGCAGAAAGGGTACGGTTGTCAGGGCTATGGGGATGCCCAATTCTTTCAAGGTAAATCCCTTGCCGGTGTCTTTACGGGAATAGTAACTTGCCAGGGTGATAACGAGCATGAGTTTGGCTGGTTCGGACGGTTGCAGATTAAAAAAACCGAGGCTGATCCAGCGTTGGGCTCCTGACAGGGTTTTGCCCATAATCAGCGCATAAAGCAGCAACAAGCAGATGGCGCCATACATGGGGTAGTTCCAAGACATGAAGATGCGGTAGTCGACACTGATGATGGCCAGCACCAACCCCATGCCCATAATAAAATAATAGAGCTGCTTGATATAAACCGGGGTTCCCGGTGGTTTATCCGGATAAACTGCGCTGTACAGGTTCATCAGGCACATGGTGGCAATAAGTGCCAGCCAGAGCAGGATAATCCAGTCAAAATGCTGTAAAAGTCGTCTGTCAAAGCGTAACATAATGAAGGCTAAAAAATTATCTCAAGCAGTATCATAAAAGGGCTGGCAGGTGAAAGCATCACCTGCCCCATCCTGGGAAGGAAGGTGTTATAGTTAAATTTACTGGTCCGTTTCAACAATGATCTTATCCTTAAAATACTCTTCCAGCACCTGTTTGGCAATAGGCGCAGCCACCGAACCGCCATGTCCGCTATGCTCGACAAGCACCGTTATGGCTATTTCCGGTTTCTCCGCCGGGGCAAAGCAGGTAAACCAGGCATGATCCTTGTACTTCCTTGGCAGCAGCGACTGCGGTATGCTTCTGAATTTCGCCATGCGCACCACTTGGGCGGTACCGGTCTTGCCGCCCACCGTAATCGATGATATTTTGGCGCTGCCGGCTGTACCATGTTTGGTATTCACCGCATCGATCAGTCCTTTGATAATGAGCTTCCTGTCCTGTGCAGATCCGTAAACCGTGCCGAGAAGGTCGGGCTGAAACTTTTTAATGGTAGCGCCCTCAGGATCCTTAATTGCTTCAATGATTTGGGGCTTATAGAGTTTGCCGCCATTAACCAGGGCCGCCGTCATGCGGCAGATCTGTAATGGGGTCGCAAGATCAAATCCCTGACCTATGGCTATGGAAAGGGTTTCGCCGTCCTGCCACGATTCATTTTTTTTCTTTTTCTTCCAGACTGAGGTGGGGATGAGTCCAGGTTTTTCATTTTCCAGGTCAATGCCGGTTTTCTGACCAAGACCTAAACTTTCTGCATAGGCTGCAAGTCTATCTACGCCGAGCCGTTGTCCGACCTGATAAAAATAGACATCGCAGGATTCGGACAAGGCCCTCTGCAGACTGATCGCGCCGTGTCCTGAAGGTTTCCAGCAGCCATATCGCCGATTATAGATATTGAGTCCGCCGTTGCAGTAGAAAATGGTTTGCGGGGTGATAATTTTTTCACCCAAACCGGCCAGCGCCGTAACAATTTTGTATGTCGATCCGGGGGGATACTGACCTTGGATGGTTTTATCGATCAGGGGATGCAGAGGGTCGTTGAGATGCTCCTGCCACACCTTGGTGGAAATACCACCAATGAACTCATTAAGCTGAAGCGGCGGTGAGCTGGCCAATGCCAGAAGTTTACCGGTGTTGACATCCATGGCCACCACCGCACCGCCAACGCCTTCTAGGGCTTTTTCAGCGGTCAGTTGCAGGTCTGAATCGATGGTCAGCTGCAGATCGTTACCCGGCAGGGGGTCCTGATGCCGGAGGATTTGCTGTTCAAAACCAAGGACGTCAACCTCAAGGTAACGGTAGCCTTTTTCCCCTCGCAACTCTTTTTCATAAAGTTTTTCAATTCCCATCTTACCGATGAGGTCCCCGCCCTGATACTTGCTGTCTTTGCGGTTTTCCAGCTCTTCCTTGTTGATCTGTCCCAGATAGCCGATCAGATGCGAAGCCATGTTGCCGTACAGGTAATCGCGACTTGGTACTGCTTCAACGCGCACGCCCGGAAGTTCGAAATGGTGGTTTTCGATATAGACCAGGGTTTTCCAGTCAATGTCTTCTTTCAGTAGGATCGGCATGTAGCGAGGCTGTCCAGATGCCTCGCGGATAGAGGTCAGCAGATTGGAAATATCCTCATGCAGGATCTGCGCGAGCCGTTTTACCACATCGTCTGGATTCGGGGCATCTTCCTTGGTCCAAACCAGATTGAAATATGGGCGGTTGGTGATGATAACCCGGCCGAACCGGTCAAGAATATTACCGCGGGGCGCCTGGATCTGCTGGATGCGGATTCTGTTGTTTTCCGAGAGTTTAACGTATTCCTCACCTTTTTTGATCTGCAGAAACCAGAGCCTGGCGATGAGAACGGCGATGAAAACGATGATAAGGGCCGTGGCGATATCAACCCGTTTTTTGAGGATGATAAGCTCTTCCTCATCGATTTTATGTATTTTTTCGACTGTTCTCCGTATTCTGGGCATGATAGGAAATTAGGAAACGGGTTAATCCCTGAATGTGTTTTTATTTTTTGACCGGAGAAAAAACTGGGCTCCTTTTTTAGGAGTCAGAATGGCGTCAAAAGTTTCAAAAAGCGTAAAAAGAGGCAAGGTAATGATGGCGAGGAGCAGAATTTGCATGAGGATCTCTTTCCAGTTCCATATTAGCTCATTTTCCGGCGCCAGGTAGGAGGCAAAAGTATAAAGAAGGCTATTGACAAAGAGATAACTGGCAACCACCAGGGGAATGCGATGGACCGATTCATGGATGGCCAGCCTTCGTGCAATTCCATGCAGCAGAATAAAAAGCAGCAGGTAGGTGATCGGGTAGATTCCCAGGAAAATTCCGGAGAAAATATCCATAATAAGCCCCAGTACAAGCAACAGCACGGCACCATGGACAAACTTGAGTCGGATGGCCACAAAGACTATGAGCACAAAAAAAGCATCAGGTCTGCCGACCCACTCAGGCAGAATAGTTATCAGGGAGGTCTGCAGGATCAGCAAAAAAATGCCAAGGAAAAAGTAGGAAATTACAGGCATGATTAATGGTATTGCTTCCCGAAGTCCTGATCTGCCAATGAATTCTCATGCATGATAATAATAAGATATTCCAGCTGCGAAAAATCTACCGACGGTTCAACATCAATTTGCTGAAACATGCCCCGTTTGCTTTTGGTAACCTCGGAAACCTTGCCTACCGGCAGACCTTTAGGGAAGATATCACCAAGGCCGGAGGTAACGATGGCATCACCTTTTTCAACATCGGCATTTTTTAAGACATAGAGGAGGTTAAAACCGTTGCTGCCGTTTCCCTTGACAATCCCCTGCACCCTGTTTTTCTGCAAGAGAACATCAATGGCGCTGTTCGGATCATTGGCCAGGAGAACTTTCGAATAGTTCGGTGACGTGTCCAGTATCTGACCCACTACCCCTTCAACGGTGACAACCGGCATGCCTTTTTCCACTCCTTCACTGCTGCCTCTGTCAATAATAATGGTCCGGAACCAGAGGGACGGGTCGCGGCCCACGATCTGGGCAGTCAGGGTGGGGGGAGGCAGAGAATCTTTTACCTGCAGCAGTTTGCTCAAACGGACATTGGTGGCAACCGCCTCACGATACTTGATATTGGTTGCCTTGAATTTGTCAAGTTCTTCACGGAGTCTCTTGTTCTCATCCCGGATATGAACGAGGGCGATATAATCAGCCCAGACATTGGCTACGCCTGTTGTAAGGCGCGTAAAAACAAACTGGCCTTTTCCTATCAGGTCGAGAGCAAGTCTTTGTGGTCCGTTTAATTCCTGGCGGCCCACGGTTGAGGCAATCAGAATGAGGATGAAGGTCAGGATGGAGCCGAAGAGGAAAAAAAGCTGGATCTGCTTTGATTTCTTATTTTTTTTTCTCATCAGGATAAATTAGTTGACCATCACCTCTTTGAGCACATCAATATTTTCCAGGGCCTTACCGGAGCCGAGGACGACGGACGATAAGGGGTCATCCGCAATGATAATCGGCAGGCCGGTTTCCTGTTTCAGCCGTTTGTCAAGATTGCGCAGCATGGCTCCTCCACCGGTCAGGACAATGCCCTGGTCGACAATATCGGCTGAAAGTTCAGGCGGGGTCAGCTCCAGGGCCATTTTTACTGTTTCGATAATAGCATCAACCTGTTCGGATATAGCCTGGTTGATCTCTCCGGAGTCTATCGTTAAAGTCTTGGGCACACCGGACACAAGGTCTCGGCCCTTGATGTCCATGGTTTCGTAAGGCGGTTCCGGCATGACGTCGGCAATTGTCGTTTTTATGACTTCTGCAGAATGTTCGCCGATGGCAAGGTTGTGTTTCCGCTTGATATGCTGGAGTATGGCGTCGTCCATTTTATCGCCGGCAACCCTGACGGATTTAGCATAAACAATACCTGCCAGGGATATGACAGCTACCTCGGTGGTGCCGCCGCCGATGTCAACAATCATGTTGGCGGTAGGTTCCGTGATGGGCAACCCGGCGCCGATGGCCGCGGCCATCGGTTCCTCAATGAGATAGACCTCCCTTGCCCCGGCTGATTCCGCCGATTCACGCACCGCTCTTTTTTCAACCTGGGTGATGCCCGAAGGGACGCTGATGATGATGCGAGGGTGAACAAGGGTGCGTCTGTTATGCACCTTGTTAATGAAGTAGCGCAGCATGGCCTCGGTTACTTCGAAATCAGCAATAACGCCATCCTTGATGGGGCGAATGGCGACAATATTTCCAGGGGTCCGGCCAAGCATCATTTTCGCTTCCTTGCCCACGGCAAGAACCTTGTTGCTGCGGTGATCCTTTCGCACCGCAACCACGGAAGGTTCACGCAGGACAATGCCTTTCCCCTTGACATAGACCAGGGTGTTTGCAGTGCCGAGATCAATGGCCAGATCATTTGATAGCCAGCCGAATAATGAATCAAAAGGGGAAAACATCTATGTGCTCACTTAGTAGTTGAATTTGACAAATTTTTATGATCAGGAACCGGGTCATGAACAAGCATGAAAGACCGGCAATGGGATTACGTAGAGGAAAACTTTCAAAGAATATCCCAACAATTGCGAGATATGTTTGATCGCTCATACTACTTAAGCCTTAACATACACACCTTAGCAAACAACAAAAATGTTCGCAAGAAAAATGCTTTGCAGCAAGAATTTATGGGTGTGATTATTCAATATGTTAGGCAGGGTAGGGGAAAAAAACCTTGACAGTCATTATTCATTAATATTATAAGTGCACAAAATTTCGACCGCTGTGTGGGGCTATAGCTCAGCTGGGAGAGCGCTTGAATGGCATTCAAGAGGTCACCGGTTC
Organism: Pseudomonadota bacterium; assembly: GCA_018897105.1. Lineage (GTDB taxonomy): Bacteria > Desulfobacterota > Desulfobulbia > Desulfobulbales > SURF-16 > SURF-16. The sequence continues at coordinate 33,848 of JAHILF010000098.1, read as the reverse complement.
GATCCCGGTTAGCTCCACCAATTTATGTTGTACCACTTCTATTGATGGAGTCGCAAAAACATACTATTTTTATGATGCGGACGATTTGTTTTTAACAAGTTAAATGGATCTTTAATCGGGGAGGGCCTATAAGTTTTTCCTTATATTAAAGATAGCCTCTGTCGGTACTCAAGAATTGGCCTTCTTTTACACCGCAGAGGCTTTTTTTATTTTCATTGATGTAAATCAGCAATATATCCTTGCGGGGTTTTTCATGTCATCAGGCAAAAATCAGGGTGACGCGCACGACAATGCGGCATTCAAGCCGATAACCGATGAGGCGATTCTCAAGGTCACCAAGGAAATAATCGTTAAGTTCATAGAGTGCGGTAGGCTTTCCCCTGCTAATTTTGATGAGACTTTTGAGCAGGTATATAAGAAGGTTGTGAGCACCGTCCGGACATGACGTATCCAGAAGAGGGGGTAATGCTTGATGCCTCTCTGAATATTTTTCCTGAGTCACCGCGCCATATTCACTTCATGGGGGTGTGTGGTACCGGCATGGCCGCCATGGCGGGGATGCTTAAGAATGAGGGCTTCCAAGTCTCCGGCTCAGATAGCCATGTTTATCCTCCCATGAGTGATTTTCTGGCCCGTACGGGCATTCCTATTCTTGAGGGATACCGAGGAGAAAATCTCGATCCCCGGCCGGATCTGGTTGTTGTCGGCAATGTCATTACCCGTAAAAATCCCGAAGCCATTGCCCTGGCTGAACTTTGCATTCCCTATTTGTCATTTCCCCAGCTTCTCAGTCATAAGTTTCTCGCCGCGAAAAAATCTCTGGTAGTGGCTGGCACCCATGGCAAAACCACCACTTCCTCCATGCTGGCCACTATGCTTTATGGCGCCGGCTATGATCCGGGATTCATGATTGGCGGTATTGTCCAGGCCTTTGACCGCAATTTTCGGGTTGGTGATGGACCCTATTTTGTGGTGGAGGGTGACGAATACGATACGGCCTTTTTTGACAAGGGGCCGAAATTTCTTCATTACCGCCCCCATATCGCCATTATTACCAGTATTGAATTTGATCATGCCGACATTTATGCAGACCTGGAGGCGGTAAAAAGTTCTTTCCGCAAGTTGATTGACATTATGCCGACGGATGGCTGCCTGGTTGCCCATCTTGATGATCCGGTGGTAAGCGAGCTTGTTGCCGCAGCACCCTGCCGTGTCGTCAGCTTCGGCCAGTTTTCGGAGAATGAGTGGTGTCTGGCAGATGTCAGCTGCGCTCGAGGCGGAAGCTCTTTTGTGGCCCTGCACCACGGCAAGCCCTTTGGATCGTTCACCACTGTCATGCCCGGCAGGCACAACTGTATGAACAGTCTGGCCGTTATCGCGGTGCTGGAACGTCTGGGGCTGGCCCCCGATGTCATCGTCCGCGAACTTCAGCTCTTTCAGGGCGTAAGGCGGCGCCAGGAGGTGCGTGGGGTTGTCGGCGGGGTGACCGTCATCGATGATTTTGCCCATCACCCGACAGCGGTGCGGGAGACTCTCGCCGCCCTCAGGACCGCATATGAGGGGCAGCGTCTGCTTGCTGTATTTGAACCGCGCACCAATTCGAGCAGGAGGCGGGTTTTTCAGCAGGATTATCTGAGCGTCTTTGGTGCTGCCGATGTGGTGGTAGTCAAGGAGCCTGATGTTCTGACCGCGGTGCCGGAAGAGCAGCGTTTTTCCGCAAAAGAGCTGGTCGCCGGCCTGCGGGAAAGAGGGGTGGACGGCTATTACTTCCCCAATACCGACCTGATTCTCGATTACCTTTCTGGCATCATCCGTCCGGATGATGTCGTTGCCATATTGTCCAATGGCGGATTTGACAATATTCATCTACGCCTGCTGAGCAGGCTCAGTCAGCTTTTTCCTGCAAAGAAATAAAAAAAAAGCCCTAACCCCGTATTTCTACTGAATTATGGATCTGCTTTGTGCATAAATTATTTTGTGCATATGTGCAAAATAATCCTTGAGCTGCGGGTGTAAATTGTTACATGAAATTAGGGTGATATCCCGTTTTGTTCTATGAAATATGCACCAATGAATAGTTATTCATAATTGTGTGAATGGTCATTCATTTTTTGCTTGACATAGAAAAACCTATGGGATAATAACGCCAGAAAGTATCTATTTTTATTATGCAATGCACTGTTATGAGTTGGCATTTTGAGGTCACATAAACAATTTTTTTAAAGTGCTGATCAGTTGGAACTGAGACGCGCTTTATCGTCCACCCCTGATAATTAACGCGGTTGGGCAAAGGAGCTGAAACTGTGGAACAACAAGCTCTCCTTGATCTTCTTTATATTGCCGCTTTTACACTTTGCGGTCTCGCCTTTGGCTTCGGCCCGCTTCTGATTGTTTATCTGTTTTCCCCGCGAGGAACTCGGCAAATCGTCAACAAGACAAGGATCCCTATTGAATGCGGCATGTTGACCATTGGTCCTGCCTGGATTCGCTACGGAATTCTTTATTATCTTTATGCCTTGATGTTTCTGGCCTTTGATGTGGATGTGCTGTTTCTTTTCCCGGTGGCCGCAGTTTATAACGATTTTCCGGGTATTCGGGGATTTGTCGAGATTCTCTTATTTGTCGCGATTCTTTCGCTGGCGATTGTTTATGCATGGAAAAAGGGAGTGTTCAAGTGGGAACGGAAAGTTTACCAACAATAGAAAGTGCTATACCGTCTGCATTACTGCAGTTTCATCAGCTAGATCAACTGCGGATGTTGGCCAGGGCAAACTCGTTGTGGCCTTTGACTTTCGGCTTGGCCTGCTGCGCCATCGAAATGCTGTCAAGCGGTTGTGCCCGCTTTGACCTTTCGCGGTTTGGCGCTGAGGTTTTCCGGCCTTCACCACGCCAAAGTGATGTGATGATCGTTGCCGGTACAATCAATAAAAAGATGTTGCCGGCCGTTAAAATTCTCTATGACCAGATGCCGGAACCCAAGTGGGTTATCGCCATGGGAAACTGTGCTATATCCGGTGGACCTTTTGCCTATCCGGGCCAATATAATGTAGTTGAAGGAGCGGACACTTTTCTGCCGGTTGATGTTTATATTCCCGGTTGTCCCCCTCGTCCCGAGGCCCTGATTGAGGGATTGCTGGAACTTGAGGAAAAGATTACTGGTAATCGGCGCTGGCCGCGAGTTAAACCGGAAACTATGGTCAAGGGTTAAGCCAGGCCGGCATTTACCACTCACAAGTCCGCTTATTACTGTTACTGCTGATTTTTGTGAGTCCACCTTCATGGTAACGTTATGGATCGAGCTAAAATAAAAAGAGAACTGGAAAATTTGGCTGCTGAAGGTCTTCCTGCTGAGCCACCGCAGGAAGAGACGCCGGTGGAAGTCCAAACTGAAGCAGAGGGTGAGGACAAGGCAAAGCCCAAGGCCAAGAAAGACGAGGATGTACCACGAAAAAATGGGCTGATCGAAACGGAATATGCAAAACGGGGCACACATCTTGATGTGCAGATTAACCCGGATCAGGTTGTCAAAGCGGCAGAAATTCTTGATGCTGAAGGAATGACCCTGGAGATGGTGACCGGCGTTGATTGGCTCAAGGAAGGTCAGTTAGAGGTCATCTACGATTATTCCTATCCCGGTGGCCAGTTGTTCCGCGTGGTGGTGAGAGCCAGGCTTGACCGGAACAATCCGGATATTCCCACTGTTTGTCATCTGTATGGTGGCGCGAACTGGCATGAGAGGGAGACCTGGGAAATGCTGGGCATCAATTTTGTCGGTCATCCGCAGCTTGAACACTTCTTGCTGCCGGAAGATGCTGATTTCTATCCATTACGTAAGGATTTCAAACCATGAGTTCATTAGCCCAAAGCCAGTTGCGTGAGACCTTTGAGCTGAATATAGGTCCACAGCATCCTGCCACCCACGGCGTACTGCGAATTAAGGTCGTCATGGATGGAGAATATATCGACCGGGCGGAGCCTATTCTGGGCTATATTCACCGCATGCATGAGAAAATGGGTGAAAATAGAACCTGGAATCAGTTCTGGCCCAATATGGGTCGCCTCGATTATCTGTCCGCCATGGCATACAACCATTGCTATGCCGGCCTTATGGAGCGGGCTGCGGGAATTGAGGTGCCGGAGCGGGCTGAGTACATTCGCGTCATTACCGCTGAATTGAACCGCATACAAAGCCATCTCCTGGGATTCGGCGCCTATATCATGGATCTTGGCGGTTTTACCCCGCTGATGTACGCCATGGATGAGCGCGAGCAGATCCTCGATCTGCTGGAGTCGGTCACCGGCTCCAGGCTCACCTACTGTTATTTCCGCTTTGGTGGTGTGTATAACGATATCGATGACGACTTCATTACCGGAACACGCGCCTTTCTCAAGCGGTTTCGTCCGCAGATACCCATGTATCATAAGCTCGTTACCGGCAACGCCATCCTGATGGATCGACTTATTGGAGTAGGACCCATTTCAGCTGATATGTGCCGGAAATACGGTGCTACTGGACCGGTTCTCCGTGGTTCAGGTGTCAATTATGATATTCGCAGGAATGAACCTTACAGCGTCTATCCTGAATTGGATTTTGACATTCCGGTGTATAAAGAATGCGATTCCATGGCGCGTTATATGGTCAGAATGGATGAGATGGTCCAGTCCTGCCGTATCATAGAAAATGCCTTGAATAAACTGCCGGAAGGACCGGTAATGGCAGAGAAAGTGCCGAAAGCCCTGAAGCCGCCTAAAGGTGATTATCATTATGCGGTGGAAGCTGCCCGCGGCACATTTTCAATGCGGACAGTCAGTGACGGCACTAATACCTCGTACCGCATGAGGCTGAGGTCTCCAACCTATTCCAATGTCAGTCTGTTCGAGGAGGCAAGCCGCGGTATGCTGCTATCCGACGCCCTGGCATTTTTGGGAAGTCTTGATCCCGTTATACCCGAGATGGACCGGTAAGGAGCAATCACTATGAATGAACTAATACGATTACTCAGTTACATGATATGCCTTGCAGCATTTCTTGGTCTGAATCTCGCCTATCTTGGCTGGGTTGAGAGGAAGGGTGCCGGACATATTCAGCGGCGGACCGGACCTAAGGACGTTGGGCCCTATGGTCTGCTGCAGCCGCTCGCCGACGGTCTCAAGCTGATGTCAAAACAGTTGATTGTTCCGGCCAATGCTGACAGACCGCTGTATATGTGTGCTCCGATTCTCACCATGGTTCCCGCTGTTCTGTTGTTTGTAGCCATTCCTTTTGGCGAGCATCTGGTACCTCGAGAATTTAGTTTCGGTCTGTTAATGATGTTTGCCTTTGCCTCCGTGGGTGGAATGTCCATCCTGATCGGTGGCTGGGGTTCCGGCAATAAGTATTCACTCATCGCTGGTGCCAGGGCGGTTTCACAGAATGTTGCCTATGAAATTCCCATGTTGATCACCGCAATTACCATAGTGATGATCACCGGATCCATGGATCTTAATGAAATTGTCCGGCAGCAGGGTGGTTATATATGGAACTGGAATGTATTCAGGCTGGATAAATCCATACTCATGCCGGTTTCCTTTCTGGTTTTCTTTATCTGTTCACTGGCTGAGACGAATCGTACACCATTTGATATGGGTGAGTGCGAAGGTGAGTTGGTTGCCGGTTATCATACAGAATACGGTGGTATGGGTTTCGGTCTTTTCATGATGGCTGAGTATGCCAACCTTGTTATAGGCTGCAGTTTGACCACCGTCCTCTTTCTCGGGGGCTGGCAGTCGCCCATCGGTATTTTTCCCGGGCCGCACTGGTTTCTGCTCAAGATGTATTTTCTCATCTGGTCTTTTGTCTGGATTCGCTGGACCTATCCTCGTACGACATTCTGGGGATTGCTGAATCTTTCCTGGAAATACCTCATACCCTTTTCATTGGTTAACTTGTTGCTAACAGCCTTATTTATAAAGGTATTTTGATTATGTCCGGATACTTTAAAGATATCATCACAGGATTGAAGAGTCTCGCCGTCGGGTTGCAGATTACCAATAAAGAGTTTCTGACGAAACCCATCACTCTCCTTTATCCCCATGAGTCAGTAAAAATGTATCCCCGTTATCGGGGTCATATCGAACTGATCAAGGATCCAGAGACCGGGATGAACCGCTGTATATGCTGCGGGATGTGTGAGAAGGGTTGCCCTTCAGGCTCTATCACTGTCAAATCCGAAAAGCGGCCGGGGGTGAAGGGAAAGGTCCTGACTGCCTATATTCTCAACTTTACCACCTGCAGTCTTTGCGGGCAGTGTGTTGAGAATTGCAAGCCTGAGGCCATTAGATTTTCCAATGAGTACAATCTGGCCAGCACCAGGCGCGAAGATTATATTTTTAATCTGCTTGAAAAACTTCATCCTGAAGGCATTCCGGAGCCCGAGGTTGATCCTGAATTATTGAAGAAAGAACTCGAAAAGGAAGAAGCTGCAAAGAAAGCAGCTGCGGCAAAGAAAGAAGCTGCGGCCAAGCAAGAAGCCGTAAAAAAAGAACCTGCTAAGGAAGGCGGGGAATCAAAAGCAGAGGAAAAAAGCTGATGAATCCTTCACTGTTTTCACCCGAAGGTTTAGCCGGAGTTATTTTCCTGATCCTAATTTGCGTCACAATGATCGGGGCGATAATTGCAACGTGTACAAAAAGATTGATCAGAAGCGTCAGCGGCCTTGCAGTATGCTTCCTGGGCGTTGCCGGGCTCTATTATTTCCTGAACAGTCCTTTTGTCGCCATGATGGAGCTCCTTATTTATGTAGGTGCGGTTTGTGTTACCATAGCCTTTGCCATCATGCTTGCTGAGCCCGATGAGGCCAAATTGGCCAGAAAGATGAGCGGATTAAGCGGCGGGCTTGCCGTGGTTTGTGGCGGCGCCGTATCATTTGCCCTTGGTTATGCAGCTGTCAACGGTCACTGGATGGCCCCTGCAACCCAAGTCAATGACGGTTCTTTAAAGATGATAGGTGCATCCCTGCTGACCAAGTACAGCATGGTATTTGAACTCATCTCCATTGTACTTCTGGCTGCCATCATAGGCTCAGTGGCTCTTGCCCGTGCCGGAAGGAGGGGTAATTAAGGATGTTAACTCTCAGCACACAACTCAATACGTATCTTATCATTGGAGCAATACTATTTGGTTTTGGTATTTTCGGTCTGGTACGCAGACCAAGCCTTATCGGTATGCTGATCGCCGTAGAGCTCGTTTTAAGCGGAGCCTCCATCAACTTTATGGCCTTTAACCATTTTCTTGCTCCTGACCCTACGGTGGGGCAGATCATAACATTGTTTATCATGGCCATTGCCGCTGCCGAGGCGGCCATATCGCTGAGCATAGTTATAGCTGTTTATCGGAATTACAAGTCCATTGAAGTTGAAGACCTGGTAGAACTTAACGGATAGCATTGAGGATTATCATGGAAACCGTCAGCGCCGCCACAGGCGATATCGTCACCACAAGTAGATTAGTATGGGCTTTGCTTGTCCCATTGCTTGGCTCCTTCCTTGTATCATTGTCCGGGAAAAAGCCGAATGTGCGGGAGAGCTTCTCTATCGTATCTGCAGTTATACTTTTTTCAATGGTCTTATCGATGGTGTCACCGGTACTTGCCGGTAAAACCTTTTATTATCAGCTTTTTAAAATACTGCCAGGTGTCACGGTCACCCTACGGGCTGATGCCTTTTCCATGATTTTCGCCCTTGTCGCCTCATCACTGTGGATTGCAGCTGCTTTCTATTCCATGGGCTATATGCGGGGACTGCATGAACATGCCCAGACACGGTTTAATACCTGTTTTGCCATAGCGATATTCGGCGCCATAGGCGTTGCCTTTTCTGATAATCTCTTTACCATGTATCTCTTCTATGAGATAGTCAGTGTCTGCACCTACCCCTTGGTTGCTCATCATCAGGATGAAGAGGCCTATGAAGGCGCCAAGAAATATATCGTTTATTTGACCACGACCGCCAAAGCCTTTTTGTTGCCGTCCCTGGCACTTATATATGTAATGACCGGTTCACTTGATTTTCCCTATAACATCTATACCGGTATGTTTCCGGCTGATGCAAATTCAGCCCTCGTGACCATGCTGTTTATTTTCTGTCTCTTCGGCTTTGCTAAGAACGGCGTGATGCCTTTCCATCATTGGCTCCCAGGTGCCATGGTTGCACCTACCCCAGTCAGTGCGCTCCTCCATGCAGTTGCCGTTGTTAAGGTTGGAGTCTTCTGCACCACACGTATGATGCTGTATGGATTCGGTGTGGATCTGATGGGTTTATTGAACCTGGGAATACCCACTGCCTACTTTGTCGGTTTCACCATTGTCATGGCCTCAGTCATCGCTTTGACCAAAGATAATCTGAAAGCCCGACTTGCCTATTCCACAGTCAGTCAGCTTTCCTATATTATTCTCGGTGTTTGTCTGCTCACACCCCACGGCATAACCGGTGGGCTTATCCATATCGCTAACCACGCCTTTTCCAAGATCACTCTCTTCTTCTGCGCCGGTGCAATCTATGTCGCCACCCATAAAAAGAATATTTCTGAAATGGGCGGGTTGGCCAGGACAATGCCATTTACCTTTGGTGCCTTTGCCGTGGCGACGCTGAGTATGATTGGCGCGCCTCCGGTTGCAGGTTTTGTTACCAAATGGGAACTGTTGATCGGCACGATCGAATCAGGTTCTTTGGGCATCATTCTTATACTTCTTGCCAGTACGCTGTTGAACGTCGGTTATTTTGCCCCGGTTACCTATAAGGCATTTTTCGGCAAACGTCCGCCTGGAGAAGTATATGAGGGGATCAAAGAGGCTCCCCTCGCTATGGTTATTCCCCTCTGTACGGCCTCTCTTATTTCGGTCATTATTGGTATCTACCCGAATTTTTTCATGAATCTTGTTAAGGCGGTGATAGGATGATTGGTTTGATTGAATTCTTCCGCGCACGCCTGAAGATCGTTATTGTTGCCTGTCTGATATTGATAGGTGTGATTGGTCTTTGGGGGTCATTTATGATTGATTTGAGCCATGCTCATACGAAAATGGAAAAAATACCTTTTTTCTGGAGTTTCTTTGGACTGATCGGTGGAGCACTGCTCATTCTCGTGTCCAGGTTCCTTGGGCGCTTGGGAATCATGACCCGTGAGGATTATTACGATGAATAATTTTTGGATGCATCCCGCACTTATCCTTATTATCGGCGGCTTGATTCTGCCCTTTGTCAAAGGGCCAATCAGGAAACCCTTCCTACTCATTGTGCCGGTTCTGACATTTCTGTCCGTGCTGATAATGACTAAGGGTGTTCATGGTGTGGTGCAATTTATTGATTGGCAATTGATATTTGGCAGGGTTGACAGTCTAAGCCAGATTTTTGGCTATATCATGTCACTCATGTGTATCATCGGCACCTTGTTTGCCTTGAATGTTGAAGAAGACGTTCAGCATATTGCCGCCTGGTTTTATGTTGCCGGTTCACTCGGTGTTATATTCTGCGGAGACTATGTTGTTCTTTTCCTCTTCTGGGAACTCATGGCCTTTGCCTCAGTTTTTCTTGTCTGGTTCCGGCGCGGCCCGCAGTCACTTGCCACTGGTTACCGGTATTTGCTCATTCATACCTTGGGTGGACTCTTTCTGCTGGCCGGGTTTGTGCTCCGCTATTACAACACTGGTGGTGATCTTTCCTTTGGGCCGATGGCCGTAGATACCCCTAATCTTTCCACCTATTTGATCTTGCTTGGTTTTATTGTCAATGCAGCTGTTCCTCCTTTTCATTCCTGGCTGCAGGATGCCTATGCCGAGGCAAGCGTCGCTGGTGCTGTATTCATGTGCGCCTTTACCACCAAAACCGCCATTTACGTTTTGGCCCGCGGTTTTGCTGGTATGGAGATTCTTATCGTCCTGGGAGCCGTCATGGCCCTGTATGGTGTTGTCTATGGTGTCATTGAAAACGACGGCAGGCGCATTTTCGCCTGGGATACGATAAGTCAGGTCGGATATATGGTGTGCGGCGTAGGAATCGGCTCCGAACTGGCCATCAACGGCGCATGCGCCCATGCCTTTGCCCATATTCTTTACAATGGCCTGTTGTTCATGGGTACCGGTTCAGTACTGTACATGACCGGTACCTGTAAGCTGACGGAGCTGGGCGGACTCTATAAGAAAATGCCACGCACCTTCTTCTTTACACTAATCGGTGGATTGTCCATTGCCGGCTTCCCGCTGTTCAGCGGTTTTGTCAGCAAGTCGATGATCATCGCGGCAGGCTTGGAGCATCATCATTACTGGGCCGGGTTTTCCCTGTTGCTCGCAGCTGGAGGTACCTTTCTGCTGGCTGGCCTCAAGGTGCCGTACTATATCTGGTTCGGTAAAAACAACTGTTCCAATGAAGTATGGGAAAAGGCAGCAGATCCGCCCTGGAACATGCAGGCAGCCATGGTTATTGCTGCCGCCATGTGTGCCTTCATCGGCTGCTATACCCCTTATCTGTATAATATGCTCCCGTTTCCCGTGGAATTCCATCCCTATACCGCTTACCATCTGTCAGAGACCTTTCAGATTATCGGTGGTACAGGAATTATGTTCTTTGTCCTGAAAAGGTTCATGGAGCCTACTGCTACTATCAGTCTGGATCTCGACTGGTTCTACAGGATGGCCGGACGAGGATTCCTCTGGGTTGACTCCCGGATTTTCCAGACCATTGATGGCTGGGTTGGTGAAGTTTATCGCTATATCGGTCTGTTCCCCTTGATGACAATATCCCGTTTCTGGTCGTGGTTTGACTGGAATGCCATCGATGGTGTTGTGGACGGTACAGCCAGAACTGTCCGTTCCCTTGGTGGTGTTGTAAGAAAGGTTCAGGCTGGTAATATGCAATACAATATATTCTTTGCTGCGTCGGTTGCTGCAGCTGCAGTGCTGGTCTTCGTCTTTGTTTGAGGGATCGAACGGTAAACTCTCTCTGTAATATATTGAATAGAGGATAGTGGGAATGGATTTTCTAATAATGAATGAAGGGTTTCCCCTTTTGAGCACCATCGTATTTCTCCCGTTGGCAGGGGCGCTAGTACTGCTTTTTTTGCCTGGAGAAAATGTGCAACGAATATGGGCAATGGCCGTTACCTCGGTTAATGCATTAATTTCCCTCCCGCTCTATTCCAGGTTTGATTCAACCACAGCCAAGTATCAGTTCGGGGAACATGTCAGCTGGATACCCTCGTTGAATATCAATTATACCCTTGGTATTGACGGCATCAGTCTGCTGCTGGTTCTTCTGACGACTCTGATTTTGCCCTTATGCGTGCTCGGCTCATGGACATATATCAAGACAAGAATCAAAGAGTTCATGATTTGCCTGCTGATCATGGAAACGGCCATGCTCGGTGTGTTCATGGCGCTTGACTTCGTGCTTTTCTATATTCTCTGGGAAGCAATGCTGATACCGATGTATCTGCTCATTGGCGTCTGGGGCGGACCGCGAAAGATTTATGCATCCATCAAGTTTTTTCTCTATACCCTGGCAGGTTCGGTGATGCTTCTTGTTGCCATTATCGCCCTCTACCTGAAGAACGGTTCCTTCAGTATCCCCATGATGATGGGGCAGGATTACAGCTCCACCTTTCAGATTTGGGTATTTTTGGCATTCTTCCTGGCCTTTGCCATCAAGGTGCCCATGTTTCCCTTCCATACATGGTTGCCTGCCGCTCATGTTGAGGCGCCTACCGCAGGCAGTGTGATTCTGGCCAGTATTCTGCTGAAAATGGGTACATATGGTTTTCTGCGCTTTTGTCTGCCCATTACCCCTTTGGCAACCCTTACTCTCGGGCCCTATGTTCTGTGGATGTCGGTTGTGGCTATCCTTTATGGCGGCTTTACCGCCCTTGCTCAGTCAGACATGAAGAAGCTGATCGCTTACTCCAGTGTTGGTCATATGGGTTTCGTCACCTTGGGCATTTTCTTCCTGAACAAACAGGGGATGGAAGGGGCGATACTGCAGATGATCAATCATGGTGTGACCACAGGGGCTCTCTTCCTCTGTGTTGGTATGATGTACGAAAGAACCCACAGCAGGGAGATATCCGATCATTCGGGTATAGCTCAGAATCTGCCGATATTTGTATCCTTTCTGACGATTTTTTCGCTGTCATCCCTGGCCTTTCCGGCGACAAACAGTTTTGTCGGTGAATTTCTTGTGCTTGCCGGGGCATTCAGTGTGAATAAGGTCATCGCCGGCGCAGCCATTCCCGGCGCTATTCTGGCAGCTGCTTACATGATGCGCCTGCTCCAGCATGTCCTTTTCAGAGGTCCCGGTAGGCCAGATCTTGCTGATCTGAATATACGTGAGATTGTTACTCTTGCTCCGTTGCTTGTTTTTGTATTCTGGATCGGTCTGGCTCCGGAACCATTTTTAAGTGTTATGCATACAAGTGTTGAATATTTGATACAGCAGGTTGATGTAGCCAAAACGGCACAGATTGCTATGAATATTGTGCCGTAGTAATTGTTTAGGCGACGTTGGTGATTTGGCCGCGTAGTAAATTATTAAGGCAGGCTATTTTACAGTATAAGGATTACACATGTTGTTCGCACCAGAGTTATTAATGCTGATTGGGAGTCTGGTTCTCTTCTGTCTCTGTCTCGGGCAGGGGAAAGAAAATCTTGCGAGATATGCGTCGCTGGTGCTGGCCATTGCTTCATGCTTTTTGAGCCTTGCCACCCTCCAGATGAACGACAATTTGTTTTACGATGCTTATCGTATTGATATGTTTTCACAGCTATTTAAGCTGGCCATCTCCATCGGTCTTGTCATCGTCCTGCTTTTCAGCGGTGAATTGAAAGGGGTGGACGACCGTTTGCGGCCTGAATATTTTCTTTTTATGGTTCTCAGCACCTTAGGCCTCATGATGCTGGTCAGCAGTGTCGAGCTTCTCACTCTTTTTATTGCCCTTGAGCTGTCATCATACTCGCTTTACCTTATGGTGCCGATGCGTGATGATCATGGCGGCATGAAGATGCAGATGGAGGCGGCGATCAAATACATCCTTTTCGGGGTGGTTGCAACCGGCACCATGCTTTACGGCATGAGTTTTATTTTCGGCATGACCGGCACTACCTACTTCAGTGAACTTGTTCCCAAGATGCATGAGCTGGCTACTACCCCCACCGCAATGTTGGCTATTGCCCTGTTCATGTCGGGTTTCTTTTATAAGCTGGCGGTTTTCCCTTTTCACTTCTGGGTACCTGACGTCTACCAGGGCGCTTCTAATGCAACCACTGCCTTCATCGCCTCGGTGCCAAAACTCGGTGCGGTGGCCATTCTCATCCGCATCACCACATTGGTTGCCCCAACCGGCGGAGAAGCTGTAGTCAATATGCTCATGATTCTGGCCGTTTGTTCCATGTTTTATGGGAACCTGTCCGCGCTTGTACAAAAAGATATCAAACGCATGCTCGGTTTTTCCGGTATATCCCATGCCGGTTTCGTTCTCCTTGGCCTGCTCACTTTGAAAGATACCGGTTACGCCACATCAATGTACTATATTGCCGGTTATGTTTTTATGAATCTTGCCTGTTTTCTGGTTATCTGCAAGGTGTCAAAGAATGGCGAAAACGTCTCTATTGACGATATGAGCGGTCTGTATAAACGAGCTCCGATACTTGCCTTGACCCTGCTGGTCGGTATGATGGCCCTGGCCGGAATCCCGCCTTTTGTCGGATTCATGGGTAAATTCATGTTGCTTACCGGCGCTCTCCGGGACGGTCATCTGGCCCTGGTCATTCTCGCCGCGCTGAATACCGCCATTGCGATTTATTATTACTTGTCAGTGGTTCGCGTAGCGTTCTGCAGTCCTCCTGAAGATAGACCGGATGTTCCTGTGGATCTGGCGACCCGTTGCGTCAGTATTGCTTTAATTGCCGTCATCATTTTTATGGGTGTAGCTCCCAAGCAGCTGCTCGCTGTTGCAGAGACTGCCGTACGCAACATTTTCTAATTCTCTTAATCTTGCGGCAGAGTGAATCTGGTAGATTGATTTACTCTGCCTTTTTTTTGTATTATCTCTTTTTAGATCCTAAATTTAATCCTCTCGACCCCGGCCGATTATCATTTTCAATGATCCTGTTGACAGCTAAAGCGCTGGGCAACTCCCACTCCTGACAGTCTGCTTGACAAGTTGAAAAAATTGAGTATAGTATAAAATTAACTTATGAGCGGACGTAGCTCAGTTGGTAGAGTACAAGCTTCCCAAGCTTGGTGTCGCGGGTTCGAATCCCGTTGTCCGCTCCAATAATGTATTGCGATTCCTGTGGGTTACCACCGGAAAAATTCTAGTGTATGGTTACTGGATGGTTCTTCCATAACTGTGCACCCTTGGTTGAAGCGCAAAGATTGCAAGGTTTCCTGCCTGCTTCTTTGATTGCCATTTGTTGACCGAGTGCTGAAACCTTGAGACTGGATGGCCATTCCTGCAGCCATCTGAGGATAAAGTGGGCTATGCCCGCTTTTTTTATTTTTAACAGAGGCACATTGCCGCGGGTTGGGATGTCTTTACTGAAAGATCATATAGTTGCAGAAATCGAACGATTGATAAACCCGGTTCTGGCTGAAAATTTCCTGGACCTGGTTGAGGTGCAATTTCGTCAGGAGCCGATCGGTTGGGTGCTCAGGGTTATTATTTATAAACAGGGCGGTACATCGGTTGATGATTGCGCGAAGGTAAGTCGGGAATTGAGCCATATACTGGACGTTGAAGATTTGATCCCGCAAAAATACTTTCTGGAAGTCTCATCGCCGGGCCTTGATCGTCCCTTGAGTTCGGAAAATGATTTCCTGCGTAACAAGGGCGAAAAGGTTAAGCTTACAGTAGAAACTGATGGCAAACATCTTACCCAAATAGGTATTATTCAGGATGTGCAGAACGGCGTGCTTTTATTGCAGGGTGATGCCGGTATCATGTCGTATCCTTTGAGCGGGATAAGTAAAGCAAGGCTCGAAATTGAATTTTAGACTAGCCTGTGCAGTTTTTAATATATTTTTGCCGGTTTCACCCGTTTTAAAAGCCTCGATGGGTTGAAGTCGTGGAGAATGATGATGTTATCAGATTTAAAAAGAATTATTGACCAGATAAGCCGTGACAAGGGAATTGAAAGGCAGCTACTCATTGAGGCACTGGAAGAGGCTGTGCTTTCTGCCGCCAAAAAAAGATATGGGTTGCGCCGTGATATAGAAGTCAAATTTAATGAAGAATTTGGGGAAGTTGAACTTTTTCAGTTCCGTAAAGTTGTTGAGCGAGTCGAGGATGAACAGACCGAGGTCTCAATACTTGAGGCAATGCGGCTTGATCCGGAGGTTGAGCTCGGCGATGAACTGGGCTCCAAGATGGAAAATGTTTCTGATCTTGGTCGTATCGCCGCCCAATCTGCCAAGCAGGTAATCATTCAGAAAATGAAGGATGCCGAGCGGGACGTGATCTTTGATATGTACCGGGAACGCAAGGGTGACATTGTTAACGGTATTGTGCAGCGCTTTGAACGCGGCAACATGATTATCAATCTTGGCAGAACCGACGCATTGCTGCCCAAAAAAGAACAGATGCCAAGACGTTCCTATCGGCAGGGAGATCGCATACGGGCTTATCTCATGGAGGTGCGGCAGGATGTTCGTGACCATCAATTGATTTTAAGCCGCACCTGCAATGAATTTCTGGTGAAACTCTTTGAGATGGAAGTTCCGGAAATCGCCGAAGGTATTGTCAAAATTATCAATGCCTGCCGTGAACCCGGATCAAGGGCAAAAATAGCCGTTGCCTCGGCAGAGCAAGATGTCGATCCCGTGGGCGCTTGTGTGGGCATGAAGGGATCCAGGGTACAGAATGTGGTTCAGGAGCTGCAGGGCGAAAAGATAGACATCGTGCCCTGGAGTCCTGATCCTGCGAAGTATGTATCAAACGCCTTGGCTCCTGCCCAGGTTTCCATGGTTGTGGTTGACGAGGACAAAAAGACATTGCTTGTTGTCGTGCCGGATGATCAGCTCTCGCTTGCAATCGGCAGGCAGGGGCAGAATGTCAGGCTGGCCTCCCAATTGCTCGGCTGGCGAATTGATGTGAAAAGCGAGCAGAAATATGCCAAGATGACTGAGGCGGGTTTTCAGTCCATGATGCATATTCGCGGCATGCATGAAAAACTGGCAGAGACCCTTTATGACAGTGGAATAACCTCGGCCCAGGAACTGGTAAATGCGGAGGTTGCTGAGTTGGTGGAACTGTCAGGTCTTAGTGAAGATGCCGTGCAGATTCTCAAGGAAGAGGCAGGCAAATCGCTAAGTGCTGCCGAACCTCGGGAAGCAGAGTCGGAAGATTCTTTCGATCCGGTCATGGACGTTAAACTGTAGCCGGTGGTTCTGCAGAAAGAGAAAAGAGCCCCGATCAGGACGTGTCTTGGGTGCGGGAAAAAGGCTGAAAAACATTGTTTCGTACGATTTGCAGTATTTAATGGACAAATAGCTCTTGATAGCGAATTCAGAATTTCCGGTCGTGGAGCTTACTGCTGCAGGCAGGAAAAATGTCTACGCAATCTCTTGAAAAGAGAAAGAAAACTGGCCAGGGCTCTCCATTGTGAGAACCTGCTGTGGCAAGATGATAGAACATCCTTGATGAACAACTTTATGAAAAGTTTAGCGGTAAAATAGAGCAGAAGGGAAGTTTCAGGAGCATATAATGGGAAAAATCCGGGTATACGAGTTGGCGAAAGAAGCTGGGGTTGAAAGTAAGACTCTGACCACACAACTCATTGAATTAGGCTACAATGTTCGAGCCTATAACTCCACTCTTGAAGATGATATGGCTGAGGAAATACGCACCAGACTTGGTTTTAAAAAGGTCGATGTTCAAGAAAAAAGAATTGAGAGCAAAGGCCGTACAACAATTATTCGCAGGCGGACCCAGGCAGTTCTGGATGTAGATGAAGAAATCCCCGAAATGGAAGCAACCGAGGGTTTTGCTCCGGAAACCAAAATTGAACCGGAAGTTGAATACAAACAGCCGCCGATCGAGCCGACAGAGCAAGAGTCTGTTCCTGTGAGCGCTGAAAAGGCAGGTCAGGAAGTTGCTGCTGAATCGCTTGAGGGAAAAGAGGCTGTCGAGCCATCGGTGGCGGCTGATGACATGCAAGGAAAACAGCCCGGGGCGCCACTTGAAGCTGAAGCGGCTGCCGCAACTGTTGCACAGAGCCTGGGAAATGAAACGGAAATGCCGCAAAGGGAAAAAGATGCTGTACCTGAATCCTCTGGTGGACCGAACGCTCCAGAAAAGGAAAGTACTGCAGAGCATGAACCCCTGGAACCAATGTTGGAAGAGGCTGAGATAGCAAAATCGCATGACCAAATTCCTCAGGGAGAGCCTGAACTGAAAAAAGAAGATATCGTAGCATTACCGAAACGGAAAAAGGGTTTGGCCAAGATAATCGGACGCACTGAACTGCCCCTCCCTGTTGAGGAAACCAAGGTTCGTCCCAAAAAGATTGAAAAGCCGAAAAAACCCAAAGTTGTTGTACGCCCTGAAACAGGACCTGTTGATGTCGTAGATGATGATGCCGATAAAAGCAAAGGCAAAGCGAAGAAGGGCAAACGCTTTGTGAAGTTCAGTCCTGAACCCGGCCTTGCCCGCTTCAAGAAAGGCGTCAAGAGAAATGACGGCGTTGACGTGGATGTTGAAGAAATCGGTCAGCTTGGTGCACGTATAGCCTCTGGGGTGCGCGTTATGCGTGGACATAGGGGCGGCGGTTTCAAGAAAAAGAAACGTGAAGACGCGGAGCAGCTGGTCAGTGAAACAAAAGCTATCAAGAAGCGCATCAAGGTGGTGGAGACTATTTCCGTTGGTGACCTTGCCCACAGAATGGGAATAAAGTCCAATGAGATTATCGCCAAGCTCATCAGCCTGGGTATTATGGCCACGGTCAATCAGGCCCTTGATGTGGATACGGCAATGCTGGTTGCCAGTGATTTCGGTTTTGAAGTGGAGCAGGGCGTCACAGACGAACAGACCATCGTCAATCTTGAAGAGTCTGAAAGTGGCGGCATGGAGATTCCCCGCCCTCCTGTTATTACGGTTATGGGCCATGTTGATCACGGGAAAACATCCATTCTTGACGCCATCCGTAATACGGATGTCGCAGCCGGTGAGGCTGGCGGCATTACCCAGCATATCGGTGCCCATTATGTTCGTTCCCTGAAGGGCGATCTGGTCTTTCTTGATACGCCGGGCCATGCTGCATTTACCGAAATGCGTTCCCGTGGAGCCCAGGTCACCGATGTGGTTGTGCTGGTGGTTGCCGCCGATGACGGTGTCATGGATCAGACCAAGGAAGCAATCAATCATGCCAAGGCCGCTGGAGTGCCGATACTTGTCGCTGTCAATAAAATAGATAAGCCTAATGCCGACCCGGCCAGGGTGAAGCGCGAGCTGGCTGAACTTAATTTGGTGCCGGAAGAGTGGGGCGGTGAGACAATTTATTGTGAAACATCGGCCAAACAGGGTATAGGCATTGATGAGCTTGTTGAAAGCATCATCCTGCAGACCGAGATTCTGGAGCTGAAAGCAGATACGAAGCGCCGGGCCAAGGGCTGGGTCATTGAGGCCCAACTGCACAAAGGCCGCGGCCCCGTAGCGACAGTGCTTATCCAACATGGGACATTACGTGTAGGTGACCATTTTGTTGCCGGAATTTATCACGGTAAAGTACGGTCACTGATGGATGACAAGGGGCGCAAGATCGATGAGGCCGGTCCGTCTATGCCGGTTGAAATACAGGGTTTGAGCGGAGTGCCCAAGGCTGGTGACGAATTTGTGGTTGTGCCTGATGAGAAAATGGCAAGAAGCGTCAGCAGTGACAGGCAGTTGAAGAGCCGTGAGTCTGAACTTGCTAGCAGCACCAAGATTACCCTTGAGAATCTCTTTGAGAAGCTGCAGGAAGGTGAAGTGAAAGAGCTGCGGGTTGTTCTCCGTGCTGATGTGCAGGGCACCCTGGAGGCCTTTGGCAAGGCTATTCAAGAATTGAGTACGGATGCGATCAAAGTGAAGATACTGCATTCCGGCACCGGTACAATCATCGAATCGGACGTTCTGCTAGCTGCTGCTTCAGATGCCCTGATCATCGGCTTCAATGTCCGGCCGAGCGGCAAGGTAGCTGATCTGGCCAAATCCGAAAATGTTGATCTGCGTTTCTATGATGTTATTTATCATGCCCTGGATGATATCAGGAAGGCGATGGTTGGCCTGCTTGAGCCTACCTTCGAGGAAAAGGTCATTGGTAAGGTTGAAGTAAGGGAGACATTCCATGTCCCCAAAATCGGTACAATTGCAGGGTGCTACGTGACGGATGGCAGGATCGAGCGCAATGCCCATGTGCGTCTTCTGCGGGATGGTATTGTTGTCTTCACCGGCAGGATTTCATCCCTTAAGCGCTTCAAAGATGATGCAAAAGAAGTGCAGTCAGGTTATGAATGCGGTCTGGGCATTGAAAACTACAATGACATCAAGGTGGGTGACCAACTTGAGGCTTTTATAATGGAGAAGACAGAGGCGGAGCTGTAAAGCTCCCTCTGCAAGAGAAACGCAATGGTCGCAGCAAAAGATAGATCGCGCTTCAAGTTGCCGGACGGGTTGGCTGCCACACCCAAGAGACGGCCCGTCAGGGTAGCGGATTCGATCAGAAATGAGTTGGCCAACCTGCTCCTCTTCAAAGTAAAAGATCCGGCTCTGCAGCATGTCACCCTTGTTCATGTTGAGATGAGCAATGATTTGAGCCGTGCCAAGGTTTATTATGCCTGTGCTCCGGAAATGGCTGGCAAGGTGAGTTCGGGTTTGCAGAGGGCAAAAGGTTTTATGCGCAGCTACCTGGCCAAGGAACTGCGCTTGCGTCATGTGCCGGAATTAGTATTTTTTTCTGACCCATCAATAGATTATGATCAAAAGATACAAAAAATCTTTCAGGAGATAGCCAGCGAAGATGAACCAGGCTCTGTCTGAAATAATTCCTCTTCTCCGTGGGGCCGAAAACGTTTTCATTGCAACGCATGTCTTCCCGGACGCCGACGCGCTGGGAGCCCAGCTTGCCTTGGGGAATATATTGCGGTCCATGGGCAAGGAAGTGTATCTCTACAGCGAGGAACCGGCGCATTACATACTTGAGTTCCTGCCCGGCTCCGACAGACTGAACATCGGCCTGCCGGAACTGGAGCAATTTGACTGCGGCGTGGCCCTCGATTGCGGAGATGGCATGAGGCTGGGCAAGGAGAAGGATTATATTCTCAACATCCATCCCTTTGTTGTTATTGATCATCATACGGGCCATAAGAATTTCGGTGATTTTCGCTGGGTTGACGCTGGCAAATCATCAACAGGCGAGATGGTGTATGAGTTGGCCCAGGCCATGGGTGCCAATATTGACTATGACGCCGCCTATTGTCTTTATTCCGCCATTGTATCCGATACAGGCTCATTCAAGTATGCGTCAACAACCGCAGATACACTGCGCATTGCCGGAGATTTGATAGCAAAGGGTGTGAAGCCTGCCGAGATATCGGGAAAGATTTTTGATAACTTTACCCGGAACCGTCTGCAGCTTCTCCAGGAAGTACTGGCGACATTGGCGCTTTATGAGGATGAACAGCTGGCTGTTATTACGGTGAATCGCGAAATGTATGAAAAAACCGGCACGACAGCCGCGGATACGGAGTTATTTATCAATTACCCCCGTTCTCTTGAAAAGGTAAAAGTTGCCGCCTTTATTAAAGAGGCGAAAGAATATATCGGCGTGAGCCTTCGTTCCAAAGGGCTGTATGATGTCTCGCAGGTCGCCAGAATGTTTGGTGGTGGAGGGCACCGTAATGCCGCCGGCTTTAAGTTGCGGGATAAAGACATGGCCGGGGTACAGAAGGAGCTTCTGTCAGAGTTGCATATCCTTCTGATTTCACCTCAGAACTAAATGGAAGCTGTTCCCCCAGGAATTTTCCTGATTGATAAACCTGTTGGGCCAACCTCTTTTAGAATGGTACAGCTGGTCAAACGGGCTTTGCAGGTAAAAAAAGTGGGTCACTCCGGTACCCTTGATCCTTTTGCTTCCGGGCTGCTTGTCATCTGTGCAGGCCGCCCGGCCACCAAGATCATTCCGCAGCTCATGGATGGCGAAAAGGAGTACACCGCCACCTTGAAGCTCGGAGTGGAGACTGACAGTCAGGATCTGACCGGGGTGATAATCGGACAGCATGACCTCATCGGTCTGAACAAGGCGAGGATTGATGAATGCGTGGCGGCATTTGTCGGCGAACAGATTCAGCAACCGCCACAGTTCTCTGCTTTGAAACATCAGGGTAAACCCTTGTATTTTTATGCCCGGAAGGGCATAAAGGTAGAAAAAGAGCCGAGACAGATTTTTGTCAGGGAAATTGAAGTGCTTGACTGGCAGAATGATCTGTTGTGTATCCGGGTGGTATGCGGCAAGGGTACGTATATCCGTACCTTGGGGACGGATATCGGCACCGCGCTGGGCTGCGGCGCACATCTCGTCGAGCTGAGAAGATTGCGCAACGGTTGTTTTAATGTAATTGACGCCCTGCCGGGTGATGCGCTGATGCAGGATCGGCAGGCCGTTTTTGCACTTTTGTTGGAATATATGCTTCCTGTTGATGGTGTGATCGCAGGATGTTTGAATAACGTGTAATACTTAATGTAACGAATGTCTATTATTTTGTAGGAGGATATAATCGTGTCGCTGGAACCTGTTCAGAAGCAAGAAATTATTGAGAAATTTGCAACCCATAAAGATGATACCGGTTCGCCTGAGGTACAGGTCGCTCTGCTCAGTGCCCGGATTACCTATCTGACCGAACATTTTCAAACCCATAAGAAAGACCACCATTCACGTCGTGGTCTGTTGAAGCTTGTCGGCCAGAGAAGAAGGTTGCTGAACTACCTGAAAGGGAAAAATCTGGATAGATACCGTCAGGTCATCAAGGAACTCGGTATCCGCAAATAAGCTCTATATTTGTGCAGTCGATAAAAATCGACCCCGCAAAAGCCGTGAGAAATTCGTATCTCTCTCCGCGCCTTTCAGTGGAGAGTCTGCCAATGTAATGGCAAATTTTGGAGCAATATCTTTATCATCCTCCACATGGCAGGTGTGAGATCTTGTAAATGGTCCAGGATTCTTCGGAATCCTGGACTTTTATTATTTTAAAAAGGATTACGAATTAGGCCTGAGTGATGAAGCGTAGTGCAGTCGACTCGGATCAAGTTTGCGTAAACTGTCTTTAGTTTGCGTTGCAGATTTTGAACTAGCGTTCACGGGTCCTCAACCTGCTCTTTATTGTTCAGGCGTAGTTCGTAATCCGAAAGGTGAAAGAATGTATAAAAAAGTTGAAGTAGAAATTGGCGGGCGCATATTATCGATTGAAACCGGGAAAATGGCCAAGCAGGCAAATGGCGCAGTTGTCGTTTCCTATGGGGACAGCGTTGTTCTTGTTACGGCAACTGCCGCTAAAGAGCCAAAGGTTGATATTGATTTCTTCCCGCTCACCGTGGAATACCAGGAGCGTTTTTACGCAGTGGGAAGAATTCCCGGTAGTTACTTCCGACGGGAAATCGGCCGTCCCACTGAGAAAGAAACATTGACTTGCCGTTTTATTGATCGCCCTTTGCGTCCATTGTTTGCCCCAGGCTATACCAATGAAACGCAGATCATTGCCATGGTCCTTTCGGCCGACAAGGAGAATGATCCTGACATTATGGCCATGGTAGGCGCCTCCGCCGCCTTGACCGTATCTGACATTCCCTTCCTCGGCCCGATTGCCGGGGTTCGGGTCGGCTATATCGACGGGGAGTATGTGCTCAATCCCTCCAAGGAACAACTGACCAAGTCCCGCATGGATCTGATCGTGGCCGGCAGTCGCAATGCGGTGGTCATGGTCGAGGGCGGGGCCGACAACCTTTCCGAGGAAGAGGTGCTGTCCGGTATTTATTTCGGTCATCAAGGACTGCAGCCGCTGCTTGACATTCAGGAGATCCTGCGCCAGGAGGTTGGCCGCGAGCAGATCAAAGTGCAA
Source organism: Pseudomonadota bacterium (assembly GCA_018897105.1). GTDB lineage: Bacteria > Desulfobacterota > Desulfobulbia > Desulfobulbales > SURF-16 > SURF-16. The sequence continues at coordinate 10,739 of JAHILF010000098.1, read as the reverse complement.
GTGCCGGTACTGGATGTGGCCCTGCAGCAGAAGGTCGCCGAGATCGCTACCGCCGGCATGCAGCAGGTGATTACCACCGCCGATAAAATGAAGCGGAGTGAGCTCTACCATGAACTGGTGAAGGAGGTTCTTGCCGAACTGGAAAAGGGCGAAGACTTTGCCGGTCACCGTGCGGCCAAGGAAATTCTCCATGACCTGCAAAAAGTCATGATGCGCGACATGATCGTCAAGGAAGGCAAGCGTATTGACGGCCGCGGTTTTGCGGATATCCGGCCCATCAGCAGTGAAATCGCCATCCTGCCGCGCGCCCATGGTTCCGCCCTGTTTACCCGCGGCGAAACCCAGGCCCTTGTTTCCACCACCCTGGGCAGCGGTGAGGATGAACAAAGGGTGGAGACCTTGGGAGGCATGGAAAATATGCCCTTCATGCTGCACTACAATTTTCCTCCCTTCTGTGTCGGCGAGGTGCGCTTCATGCGTGGACCCAGCAGACGGGACATCGGTCATGGCGCTTTGGCCACCCGCGCCATCCAGGCGGTGTTACCGGATGTGGGCAGCTTTCCTTATACGATACGCATTGTTTCCGATGTGATGGAGTCCAACGGCTCCTCCTCCATGGCCACGGTGTGCGGTGGCTGCCTTTCCTTGATGGATGCCGGCGTTCCCATCAAGAAGCCGGTTTCCGGCGTTGCCATGGGTTTGATCAAGGATGGCGAGACCATTGCCGTACTCTCCGACATTTTAGGTGATGAAGATCATCTCGGCGATATGGATTTCAAGGTGTGCGGTACGGCTGACGGCATCACCGCCCTGCAGATGGACATCAAGATTGAAGGGATATCCCGGGAGATCATGACCAAGGCCCTTGAGCAGGCCAAAGCCGGTCGCCTGCACATCCTGGAGAAGATGGCCGAGGCTATTGGGGCGCCCCGCGAGGAATTGCCCGAGCATGCGCCGAAAATTTTCACCATGCAGATCAATCCTGACAAGATCCGGGATCTTATCGGCCCCGGGGGTAAGATGATTAAGGCAATTACTGCTGAATACGGCGTGAAGATCGATGTTGAAGATTCCGGTAAGGTGATGATTTTCGCCCCTGACGGTATTGTCGGCCAGCAGGTCTATGACCGGGTGCATGAGATCACGGCCGAGGTGGAAATCGGCAAGATCTACAAAGGCACAGTGCAGAAGATTGTTGATTTCGGCGCTTTTGTCGAGATTCTGCCGGGGACCGACGGTCTGGTACATATCTCTGAACTGGAAGACAAGAGGGTGGAGAAGGTGTCGGATATCCTGAAGGAAGGTGACGAGGTCATGGTCAAGGTTCTTAACGTGGACCAGCGGGGCAAGATCCGCCTCAGCCGTAAGGCTGCCATGGCAGAGCTGGCGGATTAAAAATCATTGTCGCCAATGCATCATAAAACGGTTTTTGCCAATGGGGTACGTGTGGTCAGCGAGCATATACCCCATGCCAGGACGGTCTGTGTCGGCATCTGGGTTGATGTCGGAGCGCGGGATGAGCATGATCTGACCAACGGCTGTTCCCACTTTGTCGAACATATGCTATTTAAAGGCACCCCGACCCGCTCTGCCAGTCAGATTGCCATGGAACTCGATGTGCTTGGCGGTATGTCCAATGCCTTTACCAGCAAGGACGCCACCTGCTATTACGGGATGGTGCTCGACAGTCAGCTGCCCCGGTTGGTCGACCTGTTAGTCGATTTTTTCCTCAACTCTCTTTTTGATGATGAGGAGATAGAGCGGGAGCGCCAGGTTATCATGCAGGAAATCAGCATGGTGGAAGATACTCCCGAAGAGCAGGTGCATGAGCTGTTTGAGGGGCTGCTCTGGGGCCATCACCCTTTGGGCAATACCATTCTGGGCCCAATGGGGGTTGTCTCCAGCATGGACCGGCAGAAACTGCTAAACCATGTGAAAACATTCTATACCCCTGACCGTATTGTTTTTGCCGCAGCCGGCAATGTGCAACATCAGGAGTTCTGTGATCTGATCGCCCCTGCCTTTACATCTCTGCAGCGCCAGGGCGGGGGTGTTCGCCAACGCAAGGAACCCCATGAATTGCCCGTGACTCGGAAGATATTCACCAAACCCCTGGAACAGGTCCATGTGGCAATGGGTGCCTACGGTATGCCCATCACCTCCGATGAACGCTACAAGCTGATGCTGCTCAATATCCTGCTTGGCGGCAATATGAGTTCCAGACTTTTCCAGGAGATACGGGAGAAGCGGGGCTTGGCCTATTCGGTGCAATCCTACCTTGATGCATACGCCGACAGCGGCTATCTGGGCATTTATCTGGGGGTCAATCCTGATAATGTGAACAGGTCCCTGGCGGTGATCAGAGCCGAACTCGATAAGTTGATGCTTGCCCCGGTGTTAGAGGCGGAACTGGCCAATGCCAAGGATTATGCCAGGACCGGCCTATTTCTCGCTGCCGATAATCTGGAGATGCGGATGACGAGAATCGCCAGAAATGAGCTCTATTTTGGACGCAATGTTGATTTTGATGAAGTCGTGGCCGGACTGACCCAGGTCACTGTTGAAGATGTTAGGCAGCTTGCCGGCAACCTCTTCGACAGGGCAATGACCACGGCGATGCTTGGGCCCATAGCTGATAAGGATGTGCAGTGGGATCTTCTTACCGGTAAAGCCGTTTCCTAGCGGAGCCCGCTGGGGAGTAGTTCCATCGCCGCAACGGAATAATGAGGATGATGCAAAAACAGATTACTCTTTCATTACGTTGGCTCGATCCCGAGCAAAGTGCTGATCTGCCTTTACCCGCCTATCACTCTGATCTGGCAGCAGGCATGGATGTGGCCAGTGCGCTGCACGAACCCTTGTGTTTGGCGCCGGGGGATATCTGTATGGTGCCCACGGGTTTTGCCGTGGCCGTTCCACCGGGATTTGAGTTGCAGGTACGGCCCCGTAGCGGTCTTGCCATCAAGTATGGCATCACAGTGGTCAACAGTCCCGGCACCATCGATGCTGATTACCGCGGCGAGGTGAAAGTGGGTTTGATCAATCTCGGCCGGAAAACATTTACCATCAACCGGGGCGACCGGATTGCTCAGCTGGTATTGGCCCCTGTCTGCCGAGCCCAAGTGCTTGCGGTAACGGCCCTGGACGAGACCCGGCGGGGCGATGGCGGATTCGGCCATTCCGGCATCTGATTGCCTGGGCAAGTGCTTTGTTTGGGCCGGGACCAGAATAAGATCATCAGGGAATGACTGATGCAGTTTTGCGTACTTGGCAGCGGCAGTAAAGGCAATGCGACCTATGTTTCGTCCCAGGGCAGGGCCTTTCTCATTGACAACGGCTTCTCAGGGGTGGAGATAGAGAGAAGGCTTGCTGCCATCCGCGTCGAAACTTCCTCTCTTGATGCCATACTGCTCACCCATGCGCACAGCGATCATATCAAAGGGGCTGCTGTTCTGGCCCGTAAATACAAGCTGCCGATCTATGCCAATAAAGGCACTCTTGACGCGGCGGCAAAGTGTCTCGGCGCTGTTCCTGCCATTCACGAGTTTCACACCGGCACAAGCTTTGATCTCCATCATTTCCATATTCATCCCTTTGCCATCTGCCATGATTGTGCCGATCCCGTGGGCTTTGTCATTGAAAATGGCTTCTGCACACTGGGTTACTGCACAGACACCGGTATGGTGTCTCGTATGATCCGGCACCGTCTGGCAGGTTGCAACGGCTTGATTATCGAATGCAACCATGATCCCGCCATGCTGAAAAACGGTCCCTATCCTCTTTATCTGCAGCAGAGGGTTCGTTCCAACCAGGGGCATCTAGCCAATGAGGAGGCCGCCCGCTTTGTGGCGGATCTCCTGCATGACGGCCTGCAGCATGTTGTCCTTGCCCATATCAGCGAAACCAATAATCATCCTGCCCTGGCCTATGATACGATTTCCGCCGTCTTGAAAGCAGGAAAAGAGGCCTTGCCCGGCATTTCTCTGGCATGGCAGGACAGGGCCGGTGAATTGATCACCCTGAAGGACTGCATCGAACATGGTGAAGATTAAAGGGCGCTACCCCTGGCGAATTGGCGCCACCTCGTTTGTCATCCCCGCCGGCATTGAGGAGAATGTCCGCTACCTGGCCGACAGGGTTGATGACATCCAGCTGCTTTTTTTTGAATCCCCCAGTCAATGCCGCCTGCCGCAGCAGGTCGATGTCCACCTGCTGCAAGGACTTGCGCAAGAGCATGATCTCAGTTATACCGTTCATCTCCCCTCTGATATCCAGCCCGGCAGCAGTGATGAAGGCGTAAGGCAACAGGCGATTGCTGAAATTATCCGCTTGATGGCTCAGCTTGCGCAGCTTAGCCCGCTTTGTTATGATCTGCATCTTGCCTTGCAGCCGGAGCTTGCCATGGGCCAATGGCTTGGTAATATCGATGAATTCCTGAGGAGGCTCAGACATGCTCTGGGCCGGGAAAGGGCGGTAGTGGCCATAGAAAACATTGACTACCCTTTCAGCTTGGTGCGACCTCTGGTGCGAGAGCACGGTTTTGCGCTGTGCGCGGACATCGGCCATGGTCTTTTGTATGGCGAGGATCAGAATGTTCTTTTTGCCGATATCGGCAAGGCTGCCCATATACATTATCACGGGCTAAGAGGCGGCCGGGACCATCAGGCCTTGGGTGCGGAACAACAGGCGTGCTCCAAGCGTCTCGGCCATGTTTTGCATGCCGTAGGCTTTACCGGGGTGCTCACCCTGGAGGTTTACCGCAGCGCCGACCTGCAGGCCTCCTTGCAGCATATTGCGGAAAGTTGGCTTCACTATCAACAGTAGAAGAGGAAAGGGGAATATGGTACTGACGAGCAGGGATGATCTGGCCGTGTTGTTACAGGAAATTCAGCCGGTAAACCGATTGATGCTGGAGCAGGCCCAGGCCCGCCTCGACAATCTGACCAAACCTAGGGGAAGCCTGGGTGAGCTTGAAGTTCTGGCCAGGCGGATATGCGCTATCCAGAACACTATCAGGCCGGATCTGGGCCGCAAGGTTATCCTCACCTTTGCCGCAGATCATGGGGTGGCGGAGGAGGGGGTGAGCAGCGTGCCCCGGGATGTCACCCGGCAGATGGTCGTTAATTTTTTGCGGGGTGGGGCCGGGGTGAATGTGCTGGCGCGCCATGTGGGCGCAGAGGTGTGGGTTATCGATGTGGGCGTGGCCGCTGAGATGAATGAAAAGGGCCTGGTTTCGCGTAAGGTGAAAGCCGGTACGGCAAACCTGGCCAAAGGTCCGGCCATGGAGATCAATGAGGCATTGCAGGCCATAGGCGTTGGCATGGAAACCGCCCGAGAGGCCATCAGTAACGGGGCAAGGATACTGGGCACCGGTGAGATGGGGATAGCCAACACAACCCCGTCCGCCGCCCTTTTTGCCGCTTTGCTTGGTGTCGGGGTGGAAGAAATTACCGGCAGGGGTACCGGCATCGATGATGCCACACTTAATCACAAGATTGAGGTGATCAAGAGAGGTCTTGAGATCAACAAAGACCATCTCCAGGGGCCGCTGGACACCCTGGCTGCCCTGGGCGGGTTTGAGATCGCCGCCATCTGTGGTATGATTCTGGAATGTGCCCGCAGCCGGGTGGCGGTGGTGGTGGACGGTTTTATTTCCAGCGCCGGGGCCCTGGTTGCTTTGCAGCTGCAACAAAATGTGGCTGATTATTGTTTCTTCAGCCATATGTCGGCTGAACAGGGACATCGCATTTTTTTTGAAAAACTTGGCCTTTCTCCCATCCTCAACCTGGATATGCGCCTCGGGGAAGGAACCGGAGCAGCCCTGGCCATGGGCATCATCGAGGCCGGGGTGAAAATTATAAACGAAATGGCCACCTTTGCCGAGGCCGGGGTGAGCGTCTGATAACCGGTGCGATGAGACAAGGAACAAGCCCATGCTGCGCTCCATTGCGGTTGCCCTATCTTTTTTGACTATTATTCCGGTAAAACTTAGCGGAGTGACCCAGGAAAACGTCGCGCGGAGCGGGGCATTCTTCCCCCTGGCCGGCTGGTTAATCGGTGTGGCCATGGCCGGTTGCGGCTGGCTGATGCTGGCTGTCGGGCTTGCGCCTCTTGCCGCCGCCGTGCTGCTGGTTGCCTTTGAAGCCTGGCTGACCAGGGGACTGCATCTTGATGGGGTGGCGGACCTGTTTGACGGCCTGGGCGGCAGCTTTGAGGCGGAAAAAAGACTGGCCATCATGAAGGATTCCGCCACCGGCGCTTTCGGGGTAGTGGGTATTGTGCTGGTCCTGCTGTTGAAAACCGCCGGTCTTTCTTCGCTGCTCACTCTGGTGCAGACCTGGCGGGATTTTCCCACCTTTGTTCTCTTTGCCTGTCTTGCCTTTGTGCCGGCAGCTTCCCGCTGGGCCATGATGACCCTGGCCTGGAAAAGCCGTTATCCCCGCAAAAACGGGACCGGGCAGCTGTTTGTCGGCCAGATAACGGTGAAGGAGATCTTGATCGGCTTTTTGTTTCTGCTGCCGGTGCTGGTATCGGCCAGCTCGCATACCCCCGTATTGATAGGTCTTGCCGCGGTTTTTTACGTCACCATGGTGCCGTCATTCTGGCTGCGCTATCGGGCCCATGAAATGCTGGGTGGGGTCACGGGAGATGTGCTGGGGGCGAGTTGCGAGTTTGGCGAGGCCTTGGGCTGGCTTGCCGTTACTCTTTTCTTTTGAGGCACCCTTGGGTTTGGCGGCCCGCAAAACTCGACCTTTGTCTCTAATCTAATAGAACGATTTCAGATGAGAATTCGGTATTCACCCAGATTATCATTTTCCGGAATGATCGGCAGGGTGATGGTAAAGACGCTGCCCTTCTGCAGTTGGGAATTGACCGAGATCGTCCCTCCATGCTTTTCGATAATGCCCAGCGAAACGGCAAGTCCCAATCCCGTGCCGGAAAGTTCCTGTTTGGTGGTGAAAAAGGCTTTGAAGATCTTGTGCAGGTGATCAGGTTCAATACCGCAGCCGCTGTCTTCCATGCTGATGGCCACCCGCTGGTCGAGCACTTCGGTACTGATTTTGATGACCCCGCCGTTTTTACAGGCATCGCGGGCATTGGTCAGGAGATTGAGGAGTACCTGGCAGATCTGGTCTTTCACCACCAGGATCACCGGCATGTTGACGGCGAAATTCTTTTCAACCTTAATTTTCCTGTCCGTGAACTCTTTTTTGCACAGCAGCAGCATATTGTCGATGGTCTGGTGGATATCGGTGGCTACATGGACGCCGGTGGACGGACGGTTAAAATCGCGCAGGTTCTGGATCAGCATCTTCATTCTGTCGCATTCCTGGATAGCCAGCTCAAGCATCCTCTCATTCTGCGGGGAGAGGGATTCGTGTTGCTGCACCCCGCTGAGAATATTAATGACTGCAAAAAGAGGATTGTTGAACTCATGGGCGATTGAGGCGGAGAGTTTGCCGATGGCGCTCAGTTTCTCGGCGTGCAGAAGCTGGTGCTGGGTCTGGAAAAGGGCCTCCTCCGCCTTGATGCGGTTTGATATTTCGTACTGCAGTTCATCGATAAATCTCTTCAGCACGATCGTTCTTTGTTCAACCTTCTGCTCCAGTTCCTCATTGGCTTTATACAGGGCATTTTCGGCCTGTTTCTGGTCGGTGATATCACGGGCTATATGAACGGAGCCGATGAGTTCCCCGTCGCGAGTGAACAGGGGGGAAACCGAAATTTCAAAGAAAACACCGAAAAGATCCATGAACTGCACGGTTTTGTGCTCCCGGTGATCATTGATCAGCAGGGAATGCGGGCAATAGGAAGGGGGGCTGTCAGTCCCGTGCATGACCTGATAACATTTCAAGCCGACACATTGGGCCACCGGTTTGCCCACCAGCGACGCCATGGCCTTGTTGAGACGGATAATGCGGTGTTCTCTATCGAGCAGCACAATGGGATCAGGGACTGCATCAAACGTCCGTTCCCACTCCTGTTTCGCCCGACTGATGAGATCCTCAGCCTGTCCTTTTTCAAGAATTTCCTGCTGCAGTTTTTTGTTGATGGTGAGAATCTTCCGGGCCAGGGCAAAAAACAAGGAGAAGGTGATGGTGAAGATGGTAATAAAAATGGCCAATTCCACCAGCTGGTATTTTTTGGCGAGAGCTTTTTCCTCTATATCAAGTTCGTGTAGTCGTTTCGTATTGATAAAATAGATACTGTTACCCGCTTCGTCTATTTTGCTGAAAAGGGGTTCCGTATTTTTAAGAAATCGATGAAGTTCCTGCTGGATTTGGAACAGATCACCGGTTTGACCGGCAGTTCCCTGAAGACCATCACGTTTGTGCAGCAGATTTTCCAGCATCACCACTTTCTCTTCAATTTCAGCAAGCAGGGGGTTGATCTCCAGCAACTCGATCAGATACTTTTCCTTGTCGGTCTTTTTGTAGGTAATTTCGTCAATCAGTTTTTCTTCTGGCGAAGAATGCAGCTGGATTGCCTTGTGAAAAACACCGCCAACTTCAATAACCTTGAGGGCGGAGCGAATATCAGCGAGTTCCTGTTGGATGAGATTTTGGGTAAGTTTACGTTTTTCTACCCGTATTTCAGCAAGCATCTGGTAAAACTGGGCGCTGGCCTGATGCAGGTCGCTGACTATGTGTTCGCCGATGATACGTCGCGCTCTTTCATTGGCAGCGGTTCTTTCAAGCTGCAGCAAAAGATGATGAAAATAGAAATGGGTGGATAATAGCAGAAAAGCCCCTGTCAGCATGACGGCCGCCAGGACAATGAGTGATGAAAGTGGATATTGGCGAGATGATTTCACAGCTTTGACGCAGTGATTTGATTAAAAAGAAGAAAATGCATAAATAGAGTGTATTTGTGAGGTGAAGCAGGATTTCTGCATGAGCTGAGCCTCGTTGACAAAAATGACCACGCTTATTGCTGTTTCAATAACTTACTATAGCAATTACAGATTGTTTAGGAAACTTTTTTACGAACTGAAGAAAATCAGAGCAGCAGAGCTGCTCTGATTCGGAGAAGGGACCTTGCCTGGAATTATTTCTGCTCTTTGACCGTTGTGATGATTTCGGTGACAGGCTGTCCATTCGGCGCCTTGGCGTCAGGGTGAAGTTTCACCAACTCCTCCCATGTTTTGATTGCGCCCTCACGATCTTTCAGGTCGTAGAGCTGTACGATGCCCCGGTTAAACCTGGCAGTGGGGTGGTTCGGGTTGATTGCTATGGCTCGATCAAAGGCCGCAATCGCCTCTTTGGGGTTGCCATTGCGGCGATACATGACCCCCAGATCGGTCAGCACGTCGGCATTATTTGGATTTAAAGCAAGTGATTTATTGTAGGCCTCAATGGCCTTGCCAAAATTGTTGCTGTCAAAATAATAATTGCCCAGTTGGGTCCACGCCTCAACGTTGTCCGGGTGGGCAACCACCTCTTTTTCCAGGGCCAGTATGTTCTGGGTTGTCTGCGCGTCAGTAGACGGGTTCTGACTTTGCTGCTGAATGGCCTGCGGGGTGACGGGTGCCGGAGACGGACCGGATTTATAAACGCTGAAAACAATCCCTGCCAGAAAGCCGAAAGCAAGAGCTACCAAAGCAACGAACCACATTGTTTCTTTTTTTATATATCCGTCAGGGATATTCGTGTTGTTTGTCAAGTGTTTTACCTCGCTGTTGCCTGATGATCAGTTTTATTATTGGCGGAAGAAGATTCCAGAGAATAATTTACGCAGGGGATGAATATGGAAAAACATTATTATCATTGTGACTGGCGGTCAAGCTGAAAAGTTCAAGAAATTGAATTATGCAACAGATCTGGGGTAGAAAAAAATTGATTTGTTTCTGTAACAGGCAAAGAGGCATAAACGACTTTATAACGAGATAACGACTGGTTGCGATCATGCGGTAGAAAAGGGATGCAGGTGGCATATAATTTGTATTAAAAAAACGCGATCATTTCCATGATGGGTGGGAAATTTTTTGTACATTCCCCGGACTGTCAACTCTCTCGATAAAGGAGGAGATATGCGTATAGCCGTTGTATCGAGTGACAAAAAAGTGGTGAACGAACGTTTTGGCACTGCAAAGAGATTTCTGATTTATGAGCAGACGGGGAACGGGCTGCAATTTGTGGGAGAAAGGGCCTCTGAGCCACTTATCGTCGAGTTTTTTGATCGGGATATGTGTGAATGGATCGCCGATATTATCCAGGATTGCCAGAAAGTCTATATGACTACCATCTGTAAGGCTGCGGAAAGGGCTATAGCAAGCCGTGGCATAACGCCGGTAATCTATCAGGGGCCGATAGATCAGATTACCCTTTAACCCGACTCTCCTGTCTTTTCCCTCCAGGTTGTTAAAAATGTCCAGGCAGATGGCCTTCTCAGAATCATTTCCTTCAATAAACAGCAAAGAGCCAATTAACCGTTTACAGCGGAATTTTGCCCGATTGAGGGTAAATAATTGCGCCGATATTCTCCCGGGGATATTCCCGGCAAAACCTGCCATCGGTTTCTCCTGGGTAAAATTCTTGCGTGAATAAGTTGCTTTGGCGGTTATAAACAAGCGTGAGAGTGGTTTATTTGAGATATTATGTAACTACTCAGGTCAGGTTTCAAATGTGAATCCCCAGCAAAAATAAAACTGGACTCACAATCCATTTTCTGGCATAACAGACTCATGCCAGAATCCTTCACATGCCAAGGCCGTTTGCTTCAGCCCGCCGATATTTCGT
>JAHILF010000097.1 GCA_018897105.1 Pseudomonadota bacterium | reverse complement strand
CACCAGAATCGCGCCGTCCATCTGCGCCGCACCGGTGATCATATTCTTGATGTAGTCAGCATGGCCGGGGCAGTCAACATGAGCATAATGACGATTTTTCGACTCATACTCAACATGGGCGGTGGCGATGGTGATGCCACGTTCTTTTTCTTCCGGGGCCTTGTCTATCTCGCTGAAGTCTGTCTTCTTTGCCCATCCTTTGGTGGCCAGAACCTGGGTAATTGCTGCTGTCAACGTGGTCTTGCCGTGGTCTATATGACCTATTGTGCCAATATTCACATGGGGTTTAGTGCGTTGAAACTTTTCCTTTGCCATGTCCTAGCTCCTCAGACTGATTTTATTTTTTATGTGACAGGCCCGAATTAAATTAGCCGTTTCATTGGAGCTCACGACCAGGATCGAACTGGTGACCTCTTCCTTACCAAGGAAGTGCTCTACCGACTGAGCTACGTGAGCGTTAAGAAATATCAATATCCAGTTTTACAGCTATATATATAACATCGGCAGGAAATGGAGCGGGAAACGGGTCTCGAACCCGCAACCCTCAGCTTGGAAGGCTGATGCTCTACCAATTGAGCTATTCCCGCTGCAATCATGCCGGATTCCACAGAGAGAGATACTCACTACGTTCAAGGCAGACTTAAAAACCAGTAAAAAAAATGGTGGAGGGGGGAGGATTCGAACCTCCGAAGGCGTCGCCGACAGATTTACAGTCTGTTCCCTTTAGCCACTCGGGAACCCCTCCAAAATAAAAACACAGGCAAATTAAGTTTGCTATAAAAACACCGTACAACTTATGATGCACAGTATATATTGTATCGTCGCCTGGAGCTGGCGATGGGACTCGAACCCGCAACCTGCTGATTACAAATCAGCTGCTCTACCAATTGAGCTACGCCAGCGGTATTAAACCGAAACACCGTAATCGCTTCAAAGGCAAAAATCAACCTTTTTTTAATCAGGGATAAAACTATATCTAAAAAATGATCATCTAACTCTTTCATTTTTTAGATATTTTTTACAATTCCTTTTCAGAAATCATAAAATTTTATCTCTGAAGCGAAGCAAATACGGTGCAGTGATTTCGTAAAATATCCAGCGGGCGAACAAAAAATCAGTTCAGAAAAATCTCTCTCCCTTACTTTTTAACATAATCGCTTTCACGATAAATCTGGAAAGCCATGGCAAAGGTCCGGTAAATCATATGGGCGAACTTGGTATAGGGCATATAGAGGAATAGCATGAGCACAGCTACCAGATGTATGTAGTAGAAGAAATAGGCCAGGACCGGCACACCGACAAGACGCCCAAGCTCCGCACAGAGGCCGGTAACACCGACGGCCATGATCTCATAGATAAGGAACCAGTCATAATAAGTTGCCGTTGCTCCTGCTTCGGATTCCGACGCAGAACGGTTGGACCACAGAACACCCACCCCAAATATCAGGGCAAGGGCGGCAACGTTGGCAAGCATCTTCACCGGGTTCAGCATGCTTATCGGGCCATGCAGCTGGGGATAAAAAATTCCCAAAACGTCCTGGGTAAAGGCACTGTAAGCGGTAACTATGAAAAGAGCAATAAAGGACAGCAGGAGCGGCAGATGGCCAACAACCCGATTCTTGTTTGTACCGCACTCGTTAAAACGCTTATGGGTAAGAATCTCCTTTACCGACGGCACGAGAAACTGTTGAATAAACTGCGGGACGGAGGGACGGTAATCCGCATTGACATCATAGTTTTTTTCCATATCCTTCCACATGGTGGACACGCCGCGATAGGCGGAATAACAGGCCAGGAAAAAGGCTGGCACCATGATGATATCGATGAAGGCAACATTTTTTGTCAACCACCGCCAGTCCCAGTGACCGAAGAAATGGCCGAAACCATATCTGGCAAGATCCTCAGAGGACAGGATATGCATTCCTCCTGACAAAGCCCACATAATCAGCACAATCAAGGCTGGCATACCTATGGTCAGCGGCAGATTCTTTGAACTGCCCACCATTTTGGCAAGTCCCGAGGGAAAGCCGTAATGGGTATAGGCATACGCGCGAATTGCGCCAAGCACGTCACCAGGTTTCGCACCCCGGGGGCAGAAAGCGGTACAATCACCACACTGATGACAGAGGAAAACGTCAGGGTTAGCAACCAGCTTGTCCTTAAGGCCCCACTGCGCCCAAATCATCTCTTTACGAGGAAAAGGCTTTTTATCTGAGGAAAGCGGGCAAACCACAGAGCATGTAGCGCATTGATAGCATTTCTTCAATGTATCACCACCAGCACTTTTCATATACTTTATGAAGTCTAAATCAGGATTCACCTTCATTTCTCTTTCTCCTTTCTTGGTTATTGAGAAATAACCGACACCGAAAAACCGGCATTGTGCTCACACCGGAAAATTTATTAATATAAAAGTCGTTTGGCAGTAAATTCTTACTGCCAAACGACTGATAAAGCAAGGAATTAGAAACCTTTAAACGGACTCGGTCCAAGATCTATGATTGACTGAACAAAGTCTTCGAGGATCTGCGGCACCTTGTCGTAGTCGGTAATGGCAATCTGCTCCATTGCACAACGCTCCTTCTCAAGGCCAAGGGAGGAAAGGGTCTCGCCGATATTCGCCATACGTTTATCGGCGATTTCACTACCCTTGACAAAATGGCACTGGTAATCGTCACCATATTTACAACCAAGGAGAATCGCTCCGTCCATACCGGCTGAAAGCGCATCTTTAACCCAGGCCATATTGACCGAACCAAGACAACGAACCGGGATAAAACGAATAAGCGAATTAATAGGATGCTTCCTCATGGCGGCCATATCAAGGGCGGGATACGCATCATTCTCACACACCAGGGCAAGAATGCGCAGCTTATCCTCATCGTCATCAGGCACCTCGATTGCCTTGATCATGGAACCGATCATATCGACATTGTAGTTCTTGAAGCCGATGATACGCTCAGGACATGCACCCATACAGGTACCGCAGCGACGGCAGCGGGTCGGGTTGGGTTGCGGTGTACCCTTCTCATCGTCATCAAGGGCGCCAAAGGGACATTCCTCTGTGCAGCGCTTACACTGTGTACATCTCTGGAAGAAAAACTCCGGATAGGTCTGATCACCCGAACGGGGATGCACGGCCACGCCGCGATCGGCACATTCCATCGCCTGAATGGCCTTTAATGCGGCACCGGTTGCATCATCCACCGTCTCTTCCATATTCATGGCCTTACGCACGCCACCACAGGTGTAAATACCTGTACGGCGGGTTTCATAGGGAAAGCAGATGAAGTGGGAGTCAGAATAACCATCAAAAAGATCAAGATCAAGGAATGCCGGTCCCTGACGATAGGCCAGATTGATGGAGTTCTCATGTTTGGTAGTAGGCTCCATACCAGCGGCCAGAACCACCAGATCAACATCAAGGTCCAAATCCTCACCCAGCAGGGTATCTTTGGCATGAACTACGCAACCGCTGGCGGAGGCCTCAACCTTGGTGACCGCGGCTTTGGTCAGGAAGATGCCGTCATCCTGCTGCATACCCTTGTAAAACATCTCCATGTTGCCCGGAGTTCGCATATGCTGATAGAGGATATAGGCCTTGGCGTCGCTGTTGGCATCCCGCACATATTTGGCCTGCTTCAGGGTGACCATACTGGTGACCGAGTTGCAGTACGGAAAATCCATATCATGCTCTTCACCGCCAGGGCTCTGGACAAAGGCTACTGACTTGATGCCGCCGATCTTGCCATCTTTCACCATCTTCTCGAATTCGGCGTTGGTAACAACCTTGTCATTGGTGCCATAGCCAAGGTGCTCATACCCGCTCACATCGGCCGGAACCCAGCCGGTAGCCAGAATAACCGCTCCGTATTTCTCGGCATCCGGATTTTGAGCCATATAGTTCTGCAGGCCGGCGTTGGGGTCTTCCATCTGGCCTTTGGCAATACGATCCTGTTCGTCCACGCCAACCTTGGCAGGGGCATCCCATTCTGTTTTGGTGCCAGGGGTCTTGAAGGTGACGGAAAAATTGCCCGGCGCGCCACCGATACGGGCAACCTCTGTGGATTTTTTCACGCTAATCTTGGCATCAGCCTGAACCTCGGCAACAAGCGCACCAATGGTAGGTTCTTCAAGGGTTGCATAGGGGGCTTTGCTCGGGAACTGTTTGGTCCAGCCCAATGCCTTGCCGCCAAGTACATCGGATTTCTCAACAAGGGTGACCTCATAGCCGGCTTTGGCTGCCTCTTTTGCTGCCGTAAGGCCTGCAATACCGCCACCCATAACCAGAATCTTTCTGCTCAAGGTCTCAAGCTTGAAAGGCTCAGGCATTTCGGTCTTCTTGGCCTGCACGCAAGCCATGCGCACATAGTCCTGCGCCAACTCGGTGTAGAATTCCTTAATCGTGTCTTCGTCCTTTTTATCCGAAGGCTGCTCCTTACACCAGGCAGCATGCTCGCGGATATTGCCGCGGATGGTGATCTTGTCATCGCCGAAATTGAACTGATCCTGCATCACCCGGGGTGAACAGGCACAGACAACGACGACATTCACTCCGTCATTGGCGATGTCATCCTCAATCACCTTCCGGCCAGCCGCACCGCAAAAGGCCTCATGGGTCTTGGGCTTCATGCCGCTGCCGCTGGCCGCACTGATCAAGGCATCAACATCAAGGGCCTCTCCTATACCACAACCTGTGCAGATATATGCACCATATTTTTTATCCATTGATCTTCCTCCTACTTAGCTGCTTGAATAGCTTTTAAGGCTGCAGCGGTGGCGCTTTGTGCGCTGGTTACAACATCAGCAGCTTTTTTGGCACATCCGGCTGAAATCATCCCTTTGTCGGCATTACTAACGACATAACCATTGCTGTCAACATCAAGACCGAGAGCAGAGGCCTGAGACTTGATAGCCGGTTCCATACCGGTTGCCAGTATGCAAAGATCAACTTTTTGCTGCACTTTATCTCCGGTAACGGCATTCTCTGCCACGAGTGTCACCCCATCAGCTTCAGGAATGATGTCCGCCACTTTACCCTTGATAAAATGGGTGTTCTTATCCGCCATCAATTTTTCGCGGAACTTTTCGTACTTACCCGGGGTGCGCAGATCAATATAAAATACATAAATCGGTGCTTCAGGATATCTTTCGCGTATATAGGTTATCTGCTTCATGGAGGCCATGCAGCAGATGTATGAGCAGAATTCAAGATGATTTTCATCACGGCTGCCTGCGCACTGTACAAAGGCAAAGGATTTCGGTTCAACGTTGTCACCGGGACGGAGGATCTGGCCGTTGGTCGGTCCGTTGGGTGCCGCAAGTCTTTCCATCTGCATATTGGTGATAATGGCGTTGCTCTGACCGTATTTGAGATTGGTCATCTTGGTCGGATCATAGGGATTCCATCCGGTCGCCCAGATAATGGAGCCAACATTAACGGTAAATGTTTTGGCTTCCATATCAAGATCAACGGCATCATATTTACAGGCGTCCTTGATCTTCTGCAGGGTATCCCTGCTGCAGGCGCTTTTGTCCAAAACGTATTTCATGGGGAAAGACATTTCATGGGGACGATAAACCGCCTTTGTATTGCCCAAGCCGAAGTTAAAGTCATCAACCCGCTCATCAGCACAGGCTTCAACACAGGCGCCACATCCTGTACAGTTGTTGTTGACGTAGCGGGGTAAGGTCTCACAGGTTACTTCATAGCTTCCGACGGAGCCTGAAACACTTTTCACCTGAGTCATTGTGTACATGCGGATTCTGCGGTTGCTTTTTAATCTCTTAAAATTGATTTCAAGACCGCAGGACGGCGGACACAATTTGGGGAAATACTGATTGAGTTGGGCAACCCGACCTCCCAGGTACGGATTTTTTTCAATCAGAAAGACATCTCTCCCAACCTCTGCGGCTTCCAGGGCAGCAGTTAAACCGCTGATGCCACCACCAACGACCAGCACTGCTCCTGCTCCAGATGCACTCTGTTCTGTCATGCCAATCCTCCATTTTTAGGGGTTATGTTAGAAAGTTTTTTAAATGTTAAGTTTTCCGCTTTAATTGACATCGTGAAAAATCTTTGCAAGAAGCCCAAAAGGGCCTTAAAACTTAAAACTTAGCACTTAAACAAATTGTGGTTTCATCATTTACCAGAAAGTTTTAGTCAAATCAACCTAACATGGTGGGCAATTGATTTTTTATTCACTTTTCATCCCTGCATACTAAAATCTCCAGGCACCTATGCAGGTACCTGGAGATTTATAGTGTTAAGACTAAAAGCTATAAACTAAATTAAATCCAGGGCTCAGTCTCAATGATGTTGATGCATTTAACCTTCTCACACATCCACTCTTTGGTATCAGGATTAAAGGTGGAGTTCACAAAGCATTTCCAGTTCTCGTCATCACAGGTCGGGAAGTCTGATCTATAGTAGAAGCCAGGGTAGCGGCTTTCTTTACGGAACTCGATGTGACGGATATGAGCCTCTACACACCAGATGCGGTGGTAGTTTTCCCATGCGCGCATCAGCTCATGCAGGTCACCGGCTGCCATCAGTTCTGAATCTTCACGCATCATTTTGAGAAGATCGAGGCAGATGCCCAGCAGCTTGCCAGAGGTCATGTAATAGGTAGCAACACCACCGCCGTACTCGTCGGTAGCTTTCATGAGTCTCATCATCATACCGGCAGGCTTGCAGTAGTTGGGGTTAACGTTAGCAGCGGTGGTGGCACCGACATGCTGCATATACAGTTTAACCGGGGCGTAGATCTCGTCAGCCAGTTCCTGCGGGGTCTGTTTCAGTTCAGGTTTGAAGCTGGCGTTGTCACGGCAGAATTTAACCATCTGCTTGGCAACGATACGACCCTCAGCATGGGAACCTGAGGAGAATTTATGTCCGGAAGCGCCAACGCCGTCACCGGCTGTGAAGAGACCGTCAACTGTGGTCATCCTGTTGTAGCCCCATTTGTACTTATGTGCGCGAGTACCGTCAACGGTGGGTACCCAGTCTTCGTTCGGTCCGGAGGTCCAGATACCGCAGCAGCCGGAGTGTGAACCCAACATGTAGGGTTCGGTCGGCATAATCTCGGAACCTGTTTTTTCCGGCTCGATGTTCGCACCGGCCCACAGACCTGCCTGACCTACTGACATGTCAAGGAAGTCTTCCCAAGCCTCGGACTCGAGGTGTTTCCAGTATTTTTTAACCGCTTTCTCATCCATACCTGCTGCGCGCTTTGCTTCGAGGAAAGCGTTCAGAGCAACGTCGGTAGCCATGTAAATCGGGCCACGACCGGCTTTCAGCTCGTTCAGCATCAGGTGGTTACGCAGACAGGTGGGGGTAACCGCAGAGGCTCCGTAAGGCATGAATTTTTCGAGCTCATCTTTAACTGCCGGGCTGTTTGCATAGAACTCACCAAGGCCGTTCTGTACTTTGGCTTTGAAGAGCAGGAACCATGCACCAACCGGTCCATAACCGTCTTTGAAACGAGCAGGGGTGAAGCGGTTTTCCATCATGGTCAGGGTAGCACCAACCTGAGCACACATGGTGTAGGTTGATCCTGCATTCCATACTGGGTACCAGGCGCGGCCTTTACCTTCACCGGTTGAACGGGGACGGAAGATATTTACAGCGCCGCCGCATGCTACGAGAGCGGTTTTGCATTTGAAGACGTGAACTTTGTTTTCACGGGTTGAGAAACCAACCGCACCGGCGATCTGGTTCGGTTTGTTTTTGTCGAGCAGCATCTTAACGATGAAAATACGCTCAAGGCAGTTTTCCTCACCGAGTGCGCTCTTGGCAGGCTCAGCGACGATACACTTGTAGGACTCGCCGTTGATCATGATCTGCCATTTACCTGTTCGAACTGGCTCACCGCCATCGCGCAGGGTAGCTGCAGGCTGTGCGCCGTCAAGGGTTTCACCGTTTGCATCTTTCTTCCAGATGGGCAGGCCCCATTCCTCAAACAGCTTAACAGACTCATCAACGTGACGGCCGAGGTCATAAACGAGGTCTTCACGGATAACGCCCATGAGATCGTTACGTACCATCTTTACATAATTCTCAATGGGGTTGCTGCCAATGTAAGTGTTGATCGCGGACAGACCCTGAGCAACAGCACCGGAACGCTCCATGGAAGCCTTGTCAACCAGGATGATCTTCATGTCAGCCGGCGCCCATTTTTTGATCTCGAAAGCGGCACCGCAGGCGGCCATACCGCCACCAACGATCAAGCAATCACACTCATGCTCCTTGATTTCCGGATTAGCAACGGCATCCAGTTCGCCAAGTGGTTTATTAGGTAATGCCATATTATATCTCCTTAAATATTCTCTTAAGTTAAGAATGAACCGTTAAAGACACTAATTATTTCGCAAGTTTGGTCGGTGCGGGCAGAGCGCCTTCAAGGAGCAGACACTCGTCATCCAGATTTCCACCTGTCTGTCCAATGTATGCATTAGCAGCACCCTCAGCTGTTGTCCGAATGGGGAATTTGAAGCGTTTCAAGTTGCCATTCCGGAATTTAACGGTCCACATGATCGAGTCAGAGCTTCTCATCGGATGAACCTGGCCGCCCATCGGTACGAAGTCATCATAACCGCGTACGAAGATAGCGCCCTGAGGACAGATCTTTACACATGAATAGCATTCCCAGCATGCATCAGGCTCCTGATTGTAGGCACGCATTTCCTCTTTGTTGAGAACCATCAGGTCGTTGGGGCAGATGTACATACATGCTGTTTTGTCGCCACCCTTGCAACCATCACATTTGGAAGGATCTACATAGCTTGGCATTAAATTACCTCCTCAATTGGGTTGAATAGTTTGATTCCACTAAATGCGAAATCGTTTTTCCTTGTTTATTCGCTTGATTTAAACTGTATCGAGCTATTGACAAAAAAATGAGGGGTCACTCATTTTCTGACCATATGTTCTATAAATTTTCAGCTTGTAAATGTCAAGAAAAAAAGTTTCAAAGGAATATCACTTTTTATCATAACTTTAAAATTCCATTTTTTTTTGGGTTTGACAAGCATCCCCGTGATGATTAAGTTGCACCCACCCAATTATGATCTATAAATGCTACCTGAACTGCTACCCGGCATAAATAAATAATGAGGAAATCTGATGGCAGAGAAAGAAAAAACTCTTTTCGGATACGATAAAAATCCCAGCAACGTTCTTCCGCAGAAATACACTCTGGACAGTAAAATTAAATTCCGCTGTCACCCTGGTGTTTCGTGCTTCACCGCCTGCTGCGGCAATATCGATATTATACTTACTCCCTTTGACATCCTTCGTTTGAGAAAATATCTCAACCTGCCGGCAGCTGAATTCCTACTCAGATTTACCACGCCGATATTCATCGAAAAAACCGATATGCCCGGCGTTAAAATCCATCTTGACGAAAACGGCCGCTGTCCCTTTGTCACAGATGAAGGATGCACCATTTATCCGGAACGGCCTTCCGCCTGCCGCTATTATCCTGTCGGCATGGCAAATTTTCATGAAGGCGGCCAGGAGGGGGTTGATTCGGAACAGTTCTTCTTTCTCGTCAAGGAACCGCACTGCAAGGGACACGAGGAGGACAAAACCTGGACCATCAGGGAATGGCGGGCCGATCAGGGGGTTGACCTGTGCGATGAAATGAACAGGGAGTGGCTTGAACTTGTCATGCGACGCAAGTCGTTCGGTTTCCAGGCATCGCTCAGTGAGCAGGCAAAAAAAATCTTCTTCATGGTCAGCACCGACCTGGATAAATTCAGGGATTTTATTTTCACCAGTTCCTTCCTCGACATTTACGAAATTGATCAGGAGACACTGGATAAAATCAAGGAAGACGATATTGCGCTGCTGCGATTCTCCTATCAATACCTTGCATCTTCGCTCTTCGGCACACCGGACCTCAAAATCAAAGAGGAAAAGATCAAAGCCAAGGCCGCTGAATTGGATACTAAACGCAGCAGCAAAGAGGAAGAGGCGATCAGAACCTATGAAGAGCTCAAGGCGGATCGTGACCACATGTTAGCGGAAAAACAGACGAAAAAATAAACCTGCTGCGCCTGGCAACACAACTATTCCGGGCCATGGAGTCTGACTCCATGGCCTTTTTTTTTGGTTAACCCCCGGAATAAGGAGCCGTCTGCTCCCCATCCTGTTGGGCTGTCCCCTGCAGCCGCTCCTGCAAATCAAATTTTTTCATCCGCCGCGCCACGGCTGGGGGTACCAGATCCTCCCACTTCTCACCATTCATCATCCTCTGCCTGATAGCAGTTGACGAAAGACCTTTCCCGGAGCGGGGCTTGCGCCACAGGATCTCCGTCGCAAGCCCCATGGCGTTAAACAGCCGCAGTTTCTTTTCTCCCCACTCGTCATAAATGGTCAGAAAAAATGTGGCCTGCATGGGCAGATAATAATGGTAAAGCTCAGGGAAATTGATGGGAAAGGGCACGATGGAGATCTCGTCACGCAGTCCCTCATCGGCCAGGGAGTCCCGCACCATGCAGTATCGTTCAAAATAGGTGAAGGGGTTGGCCTCCCTGCTGCTACGCGCCGGATCAGCAGAATCCCCCCTGGTCAGGGTCGGGTCCGGGTTAGTAATGCCGACCACCAGATGATCGCAGCGTTCTTTGCCGGCCAGCAGATACTTGAGGTGGTCATTATGCAGGAGCTGAAAGCGACCGTGAATCACACCGGTTTTATGCATCTTGCGCTCTCTGATTTATTGGGTTGTTTGCGGTCCCAGGATATTGGACAAAAATAAAGTTTGCCTGTCATCATCAAATTTTCATGGCCGCGGCTAGTCGAGCAAAAAAGGCCTGCGGCTACCGGGCCAGAACGGCTGATTGCGGGGTGTATCCATCAGCCCCTGCAGCTTTGCCCGGTCAAGCCAGTTAAGCACAAGATACATCAGATCAGACCCCTGCAGCATGCCCAGCGCACCGCCGGCACAGCAGACCTCGTCAAAGAGAAAGACATTATCACGGCGGATGCCCCGACCCACCACGGTAAACGGAACAGCCTCTCCTGAATGCACCAGAGGCCCGGAACTGGGGGTGGAGTGGTCGGCGGTGACAACCAGAGTGATCTCATCACCCAGCAGTTCTTCAATGACTTTGCCCAGACCTCGATCCAGGGATTCAATGGCCGCCACCTTATTGAAGGGGTCCTTGCTGTGGCCGGCCACATCAGGGGCCTTGGAATGGACGTGGATAAATTCGTAATCCGCTGCCCTGCGGCGGGCCAGCAAGAGCCTCTCGGCCAGATCATAGCCGGGATCCGGACTATCCGGCACCTTTTCCCAGTCCATGCCGATGAATGAGGCCAGCCCCCAGTACATGAGGCCGGAGGAAATGGAAAGCCCCTGCATGCCCCAACGCTTACTAAATGAATCCACCCGCCGCCATTGGCCGGCCCGCTGGGTGACGACCCCGTTGATCTCGGGCTCTCCCCTTTTCCTTCTCTTTGTATTGATCGAATGCACGGCGAGCTGTTCATGACACCAGAGCAGATAGGCTTTCAGGGCTGCGGCCGTCTCCCGGGCTCTCGTATCGCCAACAGCATCCTGCCACGGTTCGACCTCAACCAGTGGCGTTGCCGTCTCCAGGGGATCCGAATCGGTGATGGCAGGGGAAACCGGCCCCTGCATGGTGACGATGCCATCAAGACCATGGGTGCGATGATACCTTACGGCAATCTCTCCTTTAATATATGAAGCAACCAGCCGGGCGAGAGCCTCCTGCTCATCCGCTTCGGCTTTGGGCCGGTGCCTGATGAGCTGCAGGGTATTCCCCTGTCTTTGGAGACTGGCAAAATGAGCAAGCAGGGCCACATCTTGTTGGCCGGGAGCAAGGCCTGCTCCCGCCGCTTCCAGATAGCCGCGGCCGGGAAACTCAGCCTGCTCATAGCCGAACATGGCAAAATGGGCATTTTCACTGGGCAGGGCAAGTCCGGGCCGGATCGCATGGAAGAGTCCGTTTGACCCCATGGAGGCAAGGCGATCCAGATGGGGGGTTCTTGCGGCCTGCAATGGGGTTTTACCCTGCAGGCTCGCGTAGGCCCGATCACCCAGGCCGTCAAGCAGGACCAATATACAGCTGCGCGGCATTGTTTCATTCTCCCATGGGTATTATGCTTTTGGGTTTGCAATCGGGCGCATCGTAGGGGCGGTGCGCGAACCGCCCCTACGATAAACGTTATCCCCCCGTTTGTTTGCCATTAATTATCAATATAGCAAATGCCGATAGCAGCATTAAAAAATATCAAAACAAACAATTGGACACCTGCTTCATCTCCCGGCATTATGACAAGCATGAAATTTGATCTCCATGTACATACCAACATCTCTCCCTGCAGTCAATTGCCTTTAGAGGATATCATCGTCCAGGCAAAAGAGCGGGGACTGTCCGGTGTCTGCATCACCGACCACGACACCATGGATATTCGTCACTTTCTGCAGGAAGGCATGCAGGACAATGGCCTCTGTGTCATTTTCGGTATGGAGTATGCCACCAGCGAAGGTGACTTTCTCCTCTTCGGCCCCTATGAACAACTGCAAACCGGCCTTGCCGCCCCTGAGCTGTTGCGACATGTGGAACAGACCGGCGGTGTTGCCGTGGCAGCACACCCCTTCCGCTCCAACCGTCCCACCCGTGAATACCTGGTTGACCATGGTTTATGCAGCATTGTTGAGGGGATCAACGGCCGCAACCATCAGCATGAAAACGACAGTGTCGGCACCTGGCGGGAACGCTACGGCGTCAAACAGGTCGGCGGCTCCGACGCCCACACCCTGGGGGAACTTGGCTTGGTCACTACCCGCTTTCCCCATCCGATCCGCAATCGGGCTGAGCTGATCCAGGCCCTGAAAAACGGCAGCTACGCACCGGAAAGAAACTGATTGCCTGCCTTCGCTTCCCGCTTCCGCCCCTCTCACCCTCTCCCTCAAGTTGACATACCTGTGCCACTGGTATATGGTAGTGACAATCATCCGCACCCATCCCTTGATGGTAAAGCCGTTGTAAAATACAACTGTACTATCTCAATACTGTGAACGGCATATGGGCTCGTAACGAAATGGTTAGAGATGTAATGATTATTTGCGCAACGGCCCCTGAGTTGTCCCCGAACCTGTCACGAGAAAATGATTGTATCCATTGGTGAAATTGTCTGGGATATCATTGATGACAAAAAACTTCTGGGCGGCGCCCCGTTAAATGTCACCTACCACCTCTCCTCCTTCGACCTTGAGGTTCGCCTGATCGGACGGATCGGCAACGATGACCTGGCCGATCTCACCCTGCGTCACATTGCCGACATCGGTCTGCCGGTTGACAACATCCAGCGGGACAATGAACTGCCCACCGGCCGGGTGCTGGTCAGCTTCGGGAAAAACAACGAGCCGTCCTTTGACATCATCGCGCCGGCAGCGTGGGACGCCATCGAAGCGGAGCCTTTTTTGCGGGACGTGCCCCAACCTTTCCATCTGGTTTTCGGCACCCTGGCCCAGCGATTCGCGCCGAGCCGCCAGGCCATCCGTGCCCTGTGGGACAAAGCCGAGCTGCTGTTTTACGATGTCAACCTGCGCCCACCCTTTACCCCGGCCGAGGTGGTGCTTGACTCCCTTGCCGCAACCGACGTGGTCAAACTCAACGATGACGAACTGCAGCAGGTTGCCGATTGGTCAGGTGTTGAAAAAGGCCCGATGGCCCACCGAGCGCGCAATCTCTGCCAGCGATGGCAGCTCCTCTGCCTTGCCGTAACCCGCGGACCGGCCGGCGCAATACTTGTCACAAAAGAGGGCGTATTCGAGCATGCCGGCTTTCCGGTAAAGGTGGTCGATACCGTGGGCGCCGGCGATGCCTTTTTTGCCACCCTGATTGAAGGCATTGTCCACAAACGGCCCTGGCCGGAATGCCTGGCAAGGGCCAATAAAAGAGGCTCCTATGTGGCGGGAAGACCGGGGGCCACGCCACCCATGCAGGATTTCGTATTTTAACCGGAATGCGGGGTAACACCAGGAGAGGTGCGGACAGATGTATTCCTCTCTTTATCCAACAGTTAGCAAACCTCAGTTGGCAGGAATCCCATGAACAAACCGGGACTTTACATACAGCTCTTCAGCAGCCATGGTCTTATCCGTGGCGAATCACCCCAACTCAGGTATGACGCTGGCACTGGGCGTTAAAAAACTCAACAAAAGGCGCGGAAATGCATTTCTGCCATGGCTGTCCGGGATACTGCTGCTACAAAAAGGATGGCGCCGTCCTGTTGATCACGGCCGAGGATATCAATCGCCTTGCCCGCTTTTTCGCGATTGGTGATGGGGAGGTCCGCAGGAAATACATGGCAAACCGATATTCTCTGCGGGTAAAGGAAGACCGGTCATGCATTTTTTTTGTGCAGGGCAAAACCATCGAGCGTTGTTCTGTATACGCAGCCAGGCCTGTTCAGTGCAGCAGCTTTCCCCATGGGCATCCCTGCCCTTACCTGGCAACCGCAACCTGCCTGCCCCCACTCACCCTTTCTCATGATGATCTGAAATAATTGCCGGCAATCACTCACCGCCCACTGTTGCCGCAAGTTTTTAATACTGCCGGTTATAGAACATCTCGAGATAACGCCGAGTTTCCTGGCGTTCCAGGTTCGTAGCGAATTTCCAGAAGCCATAGATACAGAAAAGGGAAACGGACGGACGGCGTAGAGTTTCCAGGTATATTTCTTCTGCACCCGAACAAGAGCCCACCGGCAGAGCTGATCCCAGTAATCGGGTTTAGTGGCGCATCTGGCAAAAAAACCCGCCATGATGCCGGCTGACATCTAGCCATGATTGGGATCAATATGGAAGCCGGAGATCCCGTCTTCAATAATTGACGCTGGTCACCGATCCAACGACTTGGTGGCGGCCGCGAATCAGCGCGCAAGCCATGATTAAACCCGTGTACTGGCATGTTGTATAAGCGTAGCCAATGCCAGCCGCCAGCAAGGCGTGGGAGCGGATTTCCGCTCAACTCGGGCCGGTAGGGCGCCGCGCGCAGCGGGGCGCCACCGGAAAGTTCACAGGCCGGGCGAGCGTTTTTTCGCCCGGTCATGTGAAACGCTGGGTAGATGAAGTCTATTCTTTTAACCAGTTTATCGCTTTTTCCAATTCACGAAACACAAAAACATTGATATCGACATCATCTCCTGTAATAATTTCCCATGATCTAGCAATTCCAAAATCAATATCTCTGTTCATTACAAGTGCAACCTTGCCATTGCCAAGTTTATCGGCGATTGATTTAAAATACTCTGACACATCTTCGATTCCAGACACTGTTATAGCATCTATCTTCAACGCGCGATGGTCTAGTAAAATGTTGTTACCTGGCTTCCATTGCGGATGAGAAATAATATCCTTCAAAAACGCAATAATTCCCTCAACATCCCCATCACCTTCAGTTATGATGGTAAAAAATAAACCATTTTCGCTGACTTCGAGTGTGTGTTTCATTTTTCTCCCCATACGACTAACGCCGCTGTTGAGCCTCGAGCATCGCAGGCTGTAGGGCAAGCGGCTTTTATGCTTGTGCTACAGCTGAGAAGCGCAGTGGCTCGAACGCCTTGATAGGTGTAGCCTTAAGGCGGAACCTGTCAAGGTGTTCGAGTTT
>JAHILF010000096.1 GCA_018897105.1 Pseudomonadota bacterium | reverse complement strand
TTATGTTGCATGGAAAAGAAGAATGACTTCTAAAAACAGCAAAACCATCTGAAATAAAAAAGAAAAATGCTACTGTCTGTGGCGGTCAAAAAAGTTTCTTTATTTCAAGTAGATAGGCCAACTCGCAACATAACAGGAATAACCTCAACCAGTCCTTTCTGTGAAACGGTTAGGGTTGCCAATGGCTTTATATGTCGCTGCATGATATCCGTTAGAAACCAGAGGCTTGAGTCAGAAATTCCTTTCTAACAATCATTTAATTGACTAACTCTCTAAAAAATAGTCCAGTCTATATTCACACTAATAACCCCAATCAGGCTTTAATAAAAATACCCACAAACCAACCTAAAAAACAAGATGACCTAATGAGCAGGCCACACCACATTGATTTCATCACAAGAAAACTCTCCGCTCTTTACACGGAAATAAACCTTTGCGGTAAATTGAATTTTCTCGACCGGCACCTGCATGCCGAGACCTTTTACGCCTATTTCTTCAATGAGCTGTTCGGCTGGCAGCTCCAGAATATGAACATTATCAAGCCAAACGCCGAGGCTATCGATCTAATCGATCATAAAAACAAGATCATTGCCCAGGTCTCAGCCACTGCCACCAAGCAAAAAGTGGAATCGTCACTCACCAAGGATCTCTCGTCCTATTCCGGCTATACCTTTAAGTTCATCTCAATCTCCAAGGATGCCGGCGCGTTGCGCGGGAAAAGTTTTGCCAATCCGCACAATTTGGCCTTCGATCCACAAAACGATATCCATGATCCCGCCTCGACCCTACGGCATATCAGCGGTCTTCACATTGACGATCTGATCCGAATAGCCACCTTGATCAAAAAGGAATTAGTTACTGAGGTCGATCCAGTCAGGCTTGAGTCCAATCTTGCCGCCATCATCAATATCCTGGCAAAGGAGGATTGGAACCATAACGATCCAACGGTTGAAACCATCCCCTTCGCCATTGATCACAAAATCGACCACAACAAACTAGATGCAGCACGTGACATTATCGACGACTATTCGGCCCACCACAATCGGGTCGCCAGGATCTACGCAGATTATGACAGAGAGGGCAACAACAAGAGTTTGTCGGTGCTCGCCGCTATCAAACGCTATTATGTGACCCACAGAGCCCGGTTAAGTGATGATGACCTGTTCTTCAGGATTATTGAGTGTGTGACCGCAAGTGTGCAAGAGGGTGCCAATTTTGCCCCCATCCCGGCAGAAGAGCTGGAACTTTGTGTGAACATTCTGGTGGTAGATGCCTTTATCCGCTGCAAGATATTCAAAAATCCGGTAGGTTATGGCCATGCTACTTCCTGACAACATCCACCCGGAACAGAGTATCTACTACAACGGCGCCTTCGTGTTGGAAGCACTGCGTGAGCAGCCCACTACGGATATGCTGGATCTCTATGTAAGCACCCAAAGCCAGCGCCGGATGACAATGCCGGTATTCGTCTTGTGCCTGGATTGGCTGTTCTTGTTGAATCTGGTCAGCTTAAACGAACAGGGAGTCGTTGAACTATGTACCTGAAGTCCCTGACCATATCAAGCCAAGCCGAGGTTATCCGCGATATTCAATTTCACAACGGTATCAATCTGATCGTCGATGAGACCGTAAATACCCAAGGCACCGAGACCGGCAACAACGTGGGCAAGACCACGGTGCTCATGCTGATTGACTTCTGCCTGGGCGCCAGTGCCAAACAGATCTACACCGATCCGGAGAATAAAAAGGAAGAGTACCGGCTAGTAAGGGATTTCCTTTTTGAAAACAAGGTGGCCATCACCTTGGTGCTCAAAGAAGATCTGGGCAGGGAGGACTCCCCGGAAGTTCGCATCGAGCGCAACTTTCTGCCGAGAAAGCAGAAGCTGCAAAAGATCAACGGCGTGCCCAAGTCCGATGATGAATTTGAAGAGGGATTGTACGAACTTCTCTTTCCCGGCCAGTACGGCAAGAAACCGACCTTCAGGCAGATCATCTCCCACAATATCCGCTACAAGGACTTAAGCCTCAGCAATACCCTCAAGACCCTGGATCTTTTTACCAGCGACGCCGAGTATGAAACCCTGTATCTTTTTCTATTGGGCTGCGATTTCGACCAGGGGGATGCCAAACAAGAATTGTTGACCCAGCTCCGCCTGGAGCAAACCTTCAAAGGCCGGCTGGAAAAGGATCAAACCAAATCAGCCTACGAAACAGCCCTCGCCATTCTGGAGGGGGAGATTGATCTGTTGAATCGGCGTAAGGTGAATTTCAACCTGAACGAAAGCTTTGAGGCCGACTTGGACCGGTTGAACCAAGTCAGGTATCAACTCAATCTGCTGAGTTCGGAGATCGGTAGGCTGAACATCCGGCGCGACCTGATTCATGAAGCAAGACGTGATCTTGAGCAAGGAACCACCAGGATCGATCAACGCCAACTGGAACAGATTTACCAGCAGGCTACCGACCGGATAGAGGGCATCCAGAAAACTTTTGCGGAACTCTGCACCTTTCACAACCGGATGATTGTCGAAAAGGTCAGGTACATCGCCAAGGATCTGCCGAGGCTTGAGAACGACATCACGGCCAAGTCCGAGCAGTTAAGCCGCCTCTTGAAGCAAGAGGCCGAGTTGTCGACTACGCTCTCCCGTAGCGATTCCTTTGCGGAACTAGAAAAGTTAATTTTAGAACTCAACGAGAAATATCGGAAAAAAGGGGAGTTTGAAAATATCATCCTGCAGTTGACCGAGGTGGAGAAGAATCTGAAATCGCTAGGTCTGCGCTTGGATACCATTGACAATGCCCTCTTCGCGGATGATTTTGAACAAAAGGTCAAGGAGCAGGTAAACAAGTTCAACCGGCACTTTGCCTCGATTTCCCAAGCCCTTTACGGTGAGCAGTATGCCTTGAAGGCCGATCCGGTTGTAGCCACTAAAGGCAAAAACAAGGGAAGACGGCTCTATAAGTTCAGCGCCTTCAACACCAATTTCAGTTCCGGGAAAAAGCAGGGAGAAATTTCCTGTTTTGATATTGCCTACACGCTCTTTGCCGATGAGGAGAACATCCCTTGCCTGCATTTTTTGCTCAATGACAAAAAAGAGCTGATGCACGACAATCAACTCCTGAAAATTGCTCAATTGGTTGACACCAAGGGGATTCAGTTTGTGGCTTCGATTCTCAAAGACAAGCTACCTGAAGAGTTGAACCGTGATGAGTATTTTGTTGTGAAGCTTTCTCAAACGGATA
Source organism: Pseudomonadota bacterium (assembly GCA_018897105.1). GTDB lineage: Bacteria > Desulfobacterota > Desulfobulbia > Desulfobulbales > SURF-16 > SURF-16. The sequence continues at coordinate 10,078 of JAHILF010000096.1, read as the reverse complement.
AATTGTTCAGGATTGAAAATCATTGATTTTGCATAGCGTCTATGCGAATTAGAAATTGGGAATGGTGAACTCGGGTTCGTCCGAAAAAGGCAGTTCTTTCTGGTGCTGAATATAAAAAATTGTGGGAGTTGTTATCTGGCGAGATGAGAAGTTCTTGATAATTCTTCGGTCGTCAGGCGTACAATGCAATAACGCAAGCCTTGCAAGCCTGACCCCACTTTCTAAACTTAGAATTTATTTGGTAATGCTGGTATTATGGAATGGTCAAGGCGTATGACAGAACACTACTTTAGAACGCTCAGTCTGATGGTAAATACAGAATGTGGGATGCAGTGTCCACATTGTGATTTGCCCGCATATGACCGCTCTTCCCATGAGCACTTATCCCCTGATGGTTGGGCTGAATTGTTGGACAAAATATTGCCGGTTATACGCCCCGAAGTAGTTGCGCTGGCGGCAAGAGAACCTTTTTTCGATGCAAAAACTAGAGGTATAACAAAACGAGTTCTGCAGACGGCGCAAAATCATGGCATTCGTAGCGGTTTGGTATCCAACGGGACAAATATTAATACCTTCTTTCAGGAACTGGATCCACTGTTCAGATTCGATTATATGGATCTGTCACTTGAAGGAGCGAAAGAGGTTGATGCTGAATCCCGGGGACGAACGCACTTTGGAACGATAGAAAGATTTCTTGATCAGACGGCTTATCGGAAGCATGTTGATAGGGTCTACATCTCAACCACAATGACAGCTGTTAACTCATCTGAGAAACAGCTGGAGGAGCATTTTTCTTGGATACTAGATCATATGGATCAACCGAATCTTGCGTTGCTTCTTCTTTATCCGAATCACAATGTGTCGAAAAAACTTGTATTAAAGGCTGGTGATGTGAAGCGAATCATCAGATTGGCAACCCTGGTTTCGTCCAAATTTAATGATATCTTCCTTGAGGTGTTTCCTGGCAGTGTTCCTAATCTATATCAGCTCATTGAAGAGGGGTTGTTGCCAGGAGACGACGAAGTGATGCGGGATCAGGATGGAGTTTTGTGCGGCCATGTTGAGGAGAACCTCATGATCCGTTATATGAATCCGCGCGATTTGTTGAAGTATCATTTGCGCATTAGCCCAGAAGGGTTTGCCTTGTCTCCCTCTGGGATCGAGAAAGAGGATTATCTGACAGGAAATTACGGCAATCTCCTACTTGAAGAGGTGTCTGTGGTGCAATGCCGGGTTGATGAAGAGATCGAGTCAGTCATTGCCTCAATCCCGGTAAGTTGCCAAGGGAAACGGTGTTTTGAAATATGCAGAGGCTCAAACAGAAGATGCCCGATATTAAACGGTACTGAGAAGGAGTAACCGTATGTCAGCAAAAAAATTGAGTAACAAACTCGTCATCGGAATTTTGGCCATTATCCTTGTCGCGGCTTATTTCTTCGTACAAAACCGGGGTGGCATTGACGCGAACCATGCGAAGGGATGGACCCTGTACGATTCTGCCTCTGCCAACCTCACGGGCTTTGACCCTATTCAGATTGTGGATGCGACAACACTCAACGCATTGGCGAACTGCTATGAAGGGTTGGTTGTATATAACTCCTCCAATAGAATTATTCCGGGCTTGGCTGAGCGCTGGGAGATCAGCGCAGATGGCCTGGTTTGGACATTTCATTTAAAGCCGAATGTTCGCTTTCAGCCATGGGGGGAATTGCCAGGCTTTGAACACTCGGGGATTATGTCCGCCAAAGACGTCGTTTACTCCCTCACCCGTTGCATTACGGCTCCGGCCAGCTTCAATGGCTGGTGGCTCGGTGATATCGTAGCTCGGGATGAAAGCGGTAATCCAAGAATAACGGCAGATAGCCCTCTTGTTGTAAGCATACGACTGAAGAAGCCCTATGCGTTACTCAACCGGCTTGTATCCATGGCTGGCTGGATTTATCCCGCTAAAATTGATCAGGCGCTCGGTACAGGCGGGTTGGCAAGTAAAGTTGTCGGCACCGGCCCTTACCGGCTGGAAAAGTTCGTGCCCGATGATCAAATTGTCCTTAGCCGTTGGGATGGCTATACCGGAAAAGTTGGAGAAAAGGCCCCCGACAAAGTTGTCGTGCGCATCATATCCGACCGTTTGGCTGCTTTGGAGGCCTACCGATCCGGAAAGCTGGATCTGGTTGAATTAAACCTGGACATTCTTGAAGCAGGCAGAGCTCTGGCGAAAACGAACAATGACACCCTGGTTTCGGTTCCGGCAAACAATCTTGATTATTTCTGCATGAATATAAGTCAGCCCCCCTACAACGACCCAGACTTACGCATGGCTTTGGCTTTAAGCGTTGACCGCCAGAGCCTCGTTGGCCTGTTCAAGGGGTTGGCCACACCGGCATATGGCTTCACTCCACCGACGAGCGCGGCATATCAGGGAGAAGAGGCGTTGCAGAAGTCAGGGTTCAGCTATAACCCGGCTGAAGCAAAGCGTCGTTTCCAACTGTTTCTTTCCAAAACAGGGCAGTCATCCCCTGTCGAATTGAAACTCGTGTACGATGGCGAGACGATGCCGGAACTGGCGGCCCAGTTTTTTAAAGACTCAGTCGAAAAAATTCTCCCCGTTAAACTTCAACTGGAAAAAATTACCTGGCCGGAGTTGATGCAAGATTCCTTTGGAGGAAAATTGGGATTTCATCGTCTATGGTGGTTGATTGCAACGCCATCTGAAGATGTCTACTTTCAGTTCTACATGCCGGGGAAAACACCGCCTGCCGGCATAAATATTTCGCGATATGACAACCCGGAATTTGCCCAACGCTATGATGAGGTGTTTTCTAGAACCTCGGAAAAGAATCTCATTGCTGGCATCAAAGAACTCGAACAGATACTCATCACAGATGCGGTTGCCATACCGCTGTGGCACAACAAGCCCGAATTTTTGATTCGCAAAGGCGTTCAGGTTCCCATGGCATCCACGTTGCGTAAATTCTATGCGGAAAGCGCAAATGAATTTTAGCGGATAACACTATGGGAAATATTCTCAACCATCCGATTTTACGTTACCTGCTAGCATTGCTGGTGGTCTTGGTAGCTATCTTTTTTCTAATGGATCTACTGCCCGACGCATCCCTCGCCATAACGGGTGGGAAAGTCAAAGGGGAGAATCTTCTAGAGTTACGCCGGGAGCTTGGGCTGGATCAACCTGCCTATAAGCGTTTAGGAATGTTCTGGGAGCAACTGTTTAAGGGGGAGCTACACAGCTACTATTCCAAAGAACCGCTTCAAGCAGTGTTGGCGGCCAAGCTAGCGGTCAGTGGCAGGTTATTGATAATGGCTCTTGGTTCCCTTGCGTTGCTTACAGCGGGGTGGATGGCAACCCTCTCAAGATTAAAGGCTTCAAAGTGGGCACTTTCCCTGTTGGTTGGGATAACCTCTTCTGTCCCGCTGTTTATTTCATTGCCGATCATACTGATCATCTGCGGTCGGACGAATATCCCCCCTGTGGTTGGCGGTGGCCTTAGTCTCGCCATCTATCCCGCCATGTTGCTGGCAACCAACCTGATTGATATTTCCGGCCATCGGAAAGCGCCTCCCGCCTACAGCATCCTTGCACGGCAGTGTGGATTACAGGGCTGGCCGCGTCTGGCTATGGAGCTGCGAGTATCAAGTTCCGCCGTGCAGATCCTGCTCAACAGCATCGCGTTTTTTATTCTCATGGGTATTCCCGTTGCTGAACTGATGTTGGGACTTCCCGGAGCCGGACGATGGATGCTGGAGTCTATTCTTCGTATCGATTTACCTGTCATCTATCTTTGCGCGACCCTTTCCGCCTTGCTGTGTGCCGGACTCTTCTTTTTCAATGAAGTCTATTCGGCCTGGGCCGGTACGGAGGAGGCGTGATGCAAAAAGTCCTTCACTTGTTTTGTGGTGCCGAGTGGGTTCTGCTGATCGGACTCATCTTTTTCTGTCTTTGGCAACCTCATGATCCCTATGTTGTTTCAGCTGCAGATTCATTGCATTCACCCAGCGCAAGTCACTGGTTCGGTACGGATAGATTGGGGCGTGATCTATACAGCCGCACAGGGCTGGCACTGCGGATATCGGTTTTGCGGGCTGGTGCGGCGGAAGTGGCTAGCTTTGTAGCTGCGTTCGCCTTGAGTGTTTTATTTACCATGGTCATACGACGGCATCGGAATACCGCGTCGCTGGTGCGTTTGATGATCCGTCTTTTGCCGCCGTTACTCTTTCTCTTCGGCATCGCGGCATGGGCACGCGGCAGTACATACGGTCCAATGCTCGGACTCTTTGCGCTCAGTTTCTGTTTTGCCTGGCCCATCTTCAGCTCGGAGATTGAGCAGGCATTACGCCACCCCTATGTCGATGGCACCTATGCTTTGGGTGCTTCGCCCATCTATGTAGCCCGAAAGGCCGTTGCGCCCAATGCGCTGCCAAAGCTTCTGAAATATGCCCGGCTGGACTTTGCTTCACTAATCGCCTACGAAGCCTTCCTTGGCATGGGCGGCGTTACCCATCCGCCGCAACCCGCACTCGGCTCACTCATCTTTGAATCCCGCCACGCTATTGTCTCAAACCAGCTGTGGCTCTTCCTTTTTCCAAGTATCGCATTGGCGTTGACAATATTGTTGTTATCAATCATTAAACTGCCCCAAACCGGGACTAGATTTTCTTAGGAGGTTAGTATGGCTTCAATGGCTGGAAGTAAAGGTGGAATTTCAGGGTCGTTAAAGTGCAAGCTCATTGAAATCCGAAAAAAACGCGATCCGCAACCCAAGAGCAACGCTTCTTCTGAAATTAAATCTGTTGAAACGAAAGAGTAACGATAATGGGCTCGGAAACTGTCATGGAAAGGATCATCTCTGGAACCATATTTTGGCCATTGTTTCCCTTCGGTTTGGTTAAAAGCGAGCTTGGGCACCAGCACCGAAGGTGGAGCGAGGAAGAGGTAATTGTATGTCCCAATAAAAGCGAAAACCTGAACTGTTTGATCCAAAATAAAATTTGTTTTTATGAGCGTCGTAAAGACGGGGCGGCTAGTTGCCCGTACAAAGATTATCACAGCTATTTCCTTCTTGAGCGGCAGGCTAAAATTAAGAATACAATCCCTGTCGAAGCTGACTCATCGCTTAAAGGTATCAGAGATATAAACGATAATTTACTCCTTCGAAATGCTATTGGCAAATCAAGGGAGGTAGTATCGGAGGCAATGAACCATTTTCCCCAATACAAAGACTGTGGCAATAAATTGCTCGCCGGTAATCTTTGCGGTAAATGGCCTTCGGATAAAACAAAGCCGGATGGCTACAAATTAGATGCGTTGCAAATTTGGAAAGACGTCGGAAGTGACAAGCCGGTATTCCCCTTGAGAGAGCTGACGATTCGTGAAAAGTTCTATGTAGGATGTGAGTTCTTAGGGGGACGGGAACGGGACGGGATGCCTGCCGAAATTGCATTTCACCACCTAATCGATATTTCTCAAATTAAATGCTTTTTGCCTACGGCCAAAACAAAACCTGCCAAAAATTACATCATTCCTGTTCAATTGTCTTTTTTTGGGGATGGGAAACTAGATGCTTTGTTAAGCCTCCAATATACGTGTAAAGACGAAGAGAAGATTGCTGTTAAGAAATTCATTTCCCAGGCACTCGGAAGCGTTGCTTGGATAGTGAAAAGGCAACGTTCGGAATTCTTGCACCAGTGGTGCCGTGATCTGCGCAGTATGGTTGGCAAAAGATTTGATGCCGCGAAAAGCGAGGCTCAGTCAGAAGACGACAAAATCGCAAAGAAAACCGCCATTGATGAGAGCGTAGAGGCGATGAAGAGCATGGCTCTGGTGCTTTGGGCTGATAATGAAATTAAACTTCAAGACAACAACCAAAGCGCATTGAAATCCCAGAATTTTCAATTTGATTACGATCTCAATAAGTTTTGTGACTGCGTCTCCAAAAAATGCTGGGGGAATAACGCCAAGAAGCACGCAGATCGTTGCGATTTTATATGCGATTTTTGCAAACAGGCAAAGACAAGCATTGAAGAGTCGTTTTCAACCGGGAAACTGAAAGGGGCGCTTTCTCGCAACACATCCGATGAGTTGATTACAATTGCTACAGAAGATTCGATCCGTGCTCGCGTCCTTCTTCAAGGTGGTGCCGGCGGCGGCAAAGGGGTGGCGGCAAAGGATTTTCATGCTCATTGCATAAAGCGCATCGCTAAAACCTTAAGTAAACTCGAAATAGGAAGTAATAAGAAAGGCCTACTGGAAACAGATTTCGTTCTGGACACCACGAAATCAATGAGTTTTCTGATGGATTGGTGGAAGGCTATTATAAAAGGGGAAATAGATTATCTTATTCAGATTGAGAATGTGCTAAGAAGTCTAAGGGATTTGCCCTCAAATGTGGAGAAGACGGATAGTAAGGATGTATACGATTATTTCCGAGTTCAGGTCATTGGAACGGGGTGGTGGAGATGGGGGAATGGAAAGGGCGATTCGAAACCACATTATGATAAATTGAATACTCTTATCAATCATTTCAAAGTGAAGTACGGATATCCTACTGATCAAGGTGAAGATTCAAAATGGGATTGGTGCATCCAAACTTTTCTCTTGCTTCTTGGTATGAAGCTTGTCGTTGAATTACAACAGGAAGCGAAAGCCGATTGGGATTTCAACCTGTTTCAGGTCAATTGCGGGATTATGGGTGGCGAGAACAGTGAGTTGGCGGAGTCAATCCTTCGGCTGTTCGGACGAAGTGAAAAGGACAAAGAAGCGCCCGGCATCTTCCAAACTTGCTCCTATGTCGGGGGAACATTGTTCCTCGATGAAATAGCGGATGCTCCTGTACGTATCCAAGACAACCTGCTGCGCCCGCTGGAAGAAGGAAAAGTCAGTCGACCCGGTTGGGAAACCATTGATGAGAAGGTGAAAAACATCCGCATAGTCGGTGCCACGTTCAAGAATCTGTTCGAGCTGTCGGCGCAATACCAGGAAACCCTGCCGACCGGAAAACCAAGGGGCTTCCGTCCCGATCTGTTGACACGTTTGACACGCAATCCGCCCGTGAACGTTGTTCCAATTTGGCAACATTTTGTACCAGATGGAAAATATAGCGAAAAGGCTCTGCGCAACCAGTTCTGCTATGTTATGTCGGAAGCGACGGCCAAGGAGGAGTTGAATAATAAATTTTGGGACGATGTCTATCAGCTCGTTAAGAAAAAGCTTGACGACCATTGCAAGATCGCAGCCAAGCACCTTCCTGACGAACGGGACCGTCGCCGTCACTTTGCCTCCAAGATCACGATGCGCCTTTTCATGGCGTTTAAGGATCGAAAATTTAAGGACAGGGAGAAGGAAAATTTGAAGGGAGGGCACAAGGAGTATCTTGATCACATGCTGGACTACCTATTGTGCGACTCGTGATAGAGAATTTGGCCGTGCAATGAGTGATGACCCAAAGCAGGTACAGGTTTCTTTTATTGAGATTATCAATAGCGGAGTATCATTACTGACTGTCAAGGATGTTGCTTTTCCTCTAAATTCCATCACCGCTTTGGTCGGTCAAAGTGGCAGCGGTAAAACCATTGCTGCGTATGCGATCCTTGATTTGTTGGACGTGGCCGCGCCTAACTTGAAGTCGACGAGGAAAATCATTTTCCCCGATGTCGGGGAATCCTTCCGCATGTCCTATGTTCCGCAAGGCAGCGGGAACCATTTGCAACCGACTGCACCGATCCATTTCCAGGTCAGGAATCTGGTTTGTGGCAACGGCGGTCTGTCACCAGAGCTGTTTTCCGGAGAGGATCTGCTGGATCTGTTGAAGCAGATGCGGCTCAGTAATCCGGAGCTGGTTTTGACCATGACGCCGGCAGAGCTTTCCGGGGGGATGCTTCAGCGTATCTTGCTTGCCATTGCATTGCTGCGCAAACCTCATTTCCTGATATTGGACGAACCAACGACCGCCCTTGATGGATATGCCCGAGCAGGCGCCTACAAAGTCATTCTTGAATGTTGTAAAAAGTGTGAAACCGCTATTTTGTTGCTGACCCACAGCCCTCGTGATGTGGCGGTTTTAGCTGATCGAGTCTTTGAAATCAATAAGGGGGAAATCGTTCAGGGGCCATCGCCTGAATCCTTCCGCAAACTGTTGCCGAATCCGGTGGTTAAGCCCATTGTGAAAGATGCCGAGTCCAAGGTCTGCCTGGACGCAGTGGGTTTGACAGCAACCCTTTCGCCGAAGCCTGTATTCCACCCGTTTGCTTTCCGCAAAGCACCTGTTCGCAAATCTTTCTCAATCGAGCCGTTTTCCCAATCACTGGAGGCAGGTGATTGTCTGGGCTTAATAGGCGAGTCGGGGTGCGGAAAAACAACTCTTTTGCGGGCGCTGTCTCTGTTGGTGAAGGAAACCAGTGGCAGCATTCATCTCAATGACAAAGATATTACTGCGTTAACTCAAAAAGCTCTTCGTGAATATCGCAAGTATTTTCAGATTGTCTTTCAGGATTCCTCCAAGAGTCTGAACCCTTTTTTATCCGTCAGGGATTTACTGGGAGAACCGTTGGTTATTCATGGGCACAAGATTAAGAAAGATCGGAGTTTACAAGATGATCTAAACAAGGTGCTGCTACCTATAGATATACTGGATCGGCAGATTGGTGAACTGAGTTTCGGCCAGCGCCAAAGACTAGCCCTATTACGCACATTAACCAGTTTTCCCGACCTGAAGCTACTTATGATCGATGAGCCGTTCGCGGGATTGGATGCTTCTGCGTCCCAAGCCATCATAGATTTATGGCGTGAAAAAGCACCCCGCATGGTGACCATCATCGCGTCGCATGACATCGAGTGGGTTGACGCACTTTGCACCCACATTCATTTAATGAAAGAGGGCAAGCACATTGAAACTTGTGATGATCGTAGCAAGATGTTCGTTAAAGATTATGCCCGAAAATTCTGGCAGGCAGGTCTAGTAGCTGACCGCTCTTCATTGTTGGCTCTCAACCGATGAAGGGGCGTCTATGCTAAAGGGGGCGGACCAAGATAAATGGATGTTCTTTCGTTTTAAAGGTTGAAAAAATAGGCCATATATAGTCTTAGAGGTGCCATTTTAAGAGGAAAATTGACCTTCTTAAGGAAAATGGCCCAACAAAAACATTCTACGGACAAGCCGCAGATGTTATCGTTCAACCCTTGAGATTGCCACATCTTATATCTGAAAAAATCAAACTACCCTCAGGTTAATAGATCTACTGTTAGGTCGAATTTCAAAAAGTCAAACTGTTTTTGTGCAACCTTGTTCTTCGGTCTGCCGATATTGCTTTTTATAGTCGCTTCACCCCCAGCCTTGCCAAGTAAAGTGGACCCCTGAGTCAAGACAAAAATCCACTGAGTTTAAGCTGCACATTCAACTTCAAGCGCAGCTGAACGGCGCTGCCCCGGTTTAGCATTTGCTGTTACTTCTGATCTTGGCACCGCGGTTGATGAAACCCCTGTGGAGCGTAGCGGAACAGGGGTTTCATCAACCGCGCGTGGGTACTTATCCACGATCACTGCACCGCCGCCCATCGCGGTACGATACACGACATCGGGTGTCTTTTGCCCCAACGCCTGGTGCGGACGCTCGCCGTTATAGAAGATGAAATACTCTGCCAGACCAACCATCAATTCACCCATAGAGGCATAGCCCTTCAGATACACGTCTTCATGTTTAACATTGCGCCAGAGCCGCTCGACGAAGATGTTGTCAAATGCTCGTCCCCGTCCATCCATGCTGATGGCAATGCCTTCCCGTTTCAGCACGTCGGTGAAGGAATCGCTCGTGAACTGTGAACCTTGATCACTGTTGAAGATTTCCGGCTTGCCGTGTCTGCGCAAGGCCTCCTCCAGGCAATCGACACAGAACACCGCTTCCATACTGTTGCTGATCAGCCAACTCAGTACCCGCCGCGAGTACCAGTCGATAATCGCCACCAGATAAGCAAAGCCATGGGCCAGCCGGATGTAGGTGATGTCCGTGCTCCAGACCTGGTCAGGCCTGACCACGAAAACACCGCGCAACAGGTAGGGATAAACCTTGTG
>JAHILF010000095.1 GCA_018897105.1 Pseudomonadota bacterium | reverse complement strand
CCTCTGCCGAGGAGTGAGAAAGTCCTCTAAAGGAAATGCTCATGTTGCTCAATGATATTGTCAAACAAGCCGAAGAGAAACCGCAGATTGACTGGGATGCCTATTGTCGCTGGAGGATGAGGCAGTGCGGCAGCCTTGAGGCGTCCGATATTGTCCCTATGGTGTGGAAATGTTCCTGTGGGGCGGTCAATACCGCTGTGGCGGGCGAAAAATTTGGTACATGCCGGGACTGCGGCCTGGTTTATCTCTCCTTTCCGCATTGACCTGATAAACCGTATGTTTTCGTAACAACCCAGATTTTTATTCTCTTAGATACGTAGCCTCTGCCAGGGGACTTTCCATTGGTCACACTCCTTCACGGAATCCTCGATTCGGCGCTGAACCATTGCAAGCGTCGTTATCCGTTCGATGGTTTTCAGTCATTTTCCCCATGTCTCACCAGCTGATTTTGAGCACTAAATTCCACATGTTTTTTAGGGATATGCGGTTTGGTTAAAATAAGGATGAGGCTTATTTCAAGTTCGCGGCAGGACGTTTGATTCGGGAGTTGCCGGGAAATTCGGCACTGCCGGCAGTTGCCTGCCGAGAGAACTGATCCTGTCGGCGAGCTGCAGCAGGGTGAGAATGAGTCCTGCCCAGCCTGTTCTTCCCTGGCTGATAAACAAACTCAGGGTTGACATGAAAGTCCCGATGATTCGGCAGGTGGCGTTAAATGACCTGGATGTCTGGGCAACCGTGTCGATGAATTGAGTGATTTTTTCCTGATCGCCGTCGGTATTGATAAACACCTGGAAATCAAGATCCCTGTCATGGCGCATCATGATATGACGCGGGTCTGATCCCTGCAACTCCCTCTGGAAAATGTTGTCAATCTGTGTGGGGAAGGCCTGCAGTGCCTGGCGTGCAATATCATATGCCGTCATGGCCTGATGATAAACCAGTCTGGAGATATTTCTGCCGATCCCTACTGTCTTGCCCCCTGGCTGCCGTTGCAGGTTGTGGAGCCAGCCGAACACTCTGCTGCCCATACCATCCCACATCTGGCCGCCCAGCGACAGCGCCGTTTGCCATATTGCCTCAAGCTGTTCAGGCTGTTTGGCCACCATCTGATACAGCAGGGCGGATTTTTCCGCTTCAGGCAGGCTTTTCTGGGACAGGATTGCTGAGGCAATCATGCGAAAAAATGCCGGAAACTCGTCGGCAAAACGCTGGGCAAGCCCGGGGCTTTCCTCTTCTTTTCCATGGTCCTGCCAGTAGGATGTCAAGGCGGCAAAGAGCCTGGAATCATCGCTTAACAGCAGGGATTGACGCCCCAAAGGTATTCGAAGCCGTTGTTTGCCTCTTCTTTTGCCTGGAGCGGGCTGGAAGAATTCTTTGCCCTGAAATCCGTTTGGTGTCACATCATAACCGGCCAGCCACAGTTCCACCTTGGCAACGCTTGCGGCAAACGAAAAAAGGGGATGACCAACATCCTTTGGCAGAGAGGTCATTACAGTCGCAAGAGCTTCGACCAGCAGGTCCTGATCAAAGAGCAGGTCAATGGTTGCCGGGCACACCTCGGGCCGGATATCTTTTTCAGCCAGATGCAGGAAGGCGGCGACGCTCTGGAATTGCTGCAGACCTGCTGTCAGGTTAGCCGCATCGTCGAAAGTCAGGGTGTCCGTCAATCCCAGCACATGCAGACGCAGGGCGATGGACCGCGCAAGAGCAGGACCAGCGCAATTGCCGGTAAACCAGTGGTTGACATGACATGGGCTTTCAAAACTGACCAGTTCCTGCAGGGCATGCCATGTCTGTCGGCCCACCCAGCCGTCTTCGGTCAGCCCGGCGTCATGTTGAAATTTTTTGATGGCATGAATAAGGAAGGGATCAATAATGGGCAGGCGGGAATCATGGCTTAAATAGCCAAGGCAGGCCAAGCGGCTGCGGATCGTGCGGATCCTGGAAGCATCGTGAGATTCCCGGGGCGTCTCTTCCGGCAGGGGGTTGAAGATGCCGAGGGCGCTGGCGAGATCAAAATCCAGCACCAGGGCGCTCAAATTATTGAAGAGCATCTCATCAGGCGCATGGGATGCGGCCTGCGGTGCGAAAATCGCTTGCCGGAAATGGATCAGCCCCTCTGCAAAATTAACCTTCATTTCTTATGGGAAAACGAAAACAGGGCGCCCGCTCCCCTTGCCTGGTGCGGCCGCCCTGTTGACATTGCTCATTGGCCACCGAGGCCGATGACATTGGCAAAAATCGACAACAAGGCCTCCCTGGTCTCCATGCCGGCCTGTACCGCGGCAGCATGGGCCCTCTGCACATGGGGCGGCAGGTCGTTCTCCGAGGTCAGCAGAAAAGTGTCGCCATCAAAATTTACTTTTGTCATGGCGGCAAGCTTGAGGGTGCCGGATACCTTGACCTTTTTCAGTACCGCCTCAAAACTTGAGAGATCGACATCTTTGTCTTTGTCAAAGAGCACCTCGAGATTTCCCGTATAGGTCTGAACCTCCAGCGACGTCAAATCGCAGGCTTCGTCCCGCAGTCTCTCCAGCGCTGCGCGTAATCCTCGTCTTTCCTCTGGCATAGCATGTCTCCTTTTATCAATCGTTGAGCCTTTGTGGGTCTTTAAGCTGCGCAGATGCCGAATTTCGGCAGCAGATCATAAATCACATAAAATCGATGGGCCTGGGCGGCATCATGGAAGCATTTCCAGTTGCTCTTGAGAAAGGCCTGGTTCCATTGATATTTCAGTTTATCAACATTTGTGCCCAGTGCCTGCTCTTTCCAGGAGCCCGGTCCCTTGGCGGAATAAGAGATCTTTTCCGGGCCGAAGCTGAACGGATCGTGCTCAATGGCCTCAAGCCAGGCCCCGTGCCGCTTGTCCCCGTCTTTTTCCTTGAGCTTTGTGAAGAGATCCTGGATTTTGTTCATATCCTGCTCGTCGATCCCGCTCACATCGGCACGGGGGGCCTTGGCGATATAGCGCTTCATGGCCCGGCACATCTGATCTGCCGCCTGGCAGAACTGGTCAGTATTGTTGCGTTCTATTTTTTCTTTGCGGCCGTTCTTGTACGACCAGGACAAAAAGGGCATGTCAGGAAAGACCGTGGCCCGGCCATGACCCAGCGGGGGGACGGCATCATCCAGAATGTCAGACAGGAAGGAGGCAAGTCCTGAGGAAAAGCCCCCTGAGTTGCCGGTTTCCTTTGCATTCTCCACCTCATTGATCTTGTGCAGTACGCCGGCAAAACTTTGATGGGCCCAGGTGTCGGCATAAACATGCATGGTGACTCCCAGACGATGCAGGCCATAGGGCCGATCCTGATCGAGAATGGCCTGTCGGACCATCTGCCGTGCTATGGGGCTATCCGGCGTGCAGACAATTTTATTGATGAACTTGCCGATGGGATTCTGGCCTTCTCCCAAGCCGTCGTTACCGGGCAGGAAATGAAAGGGGATCCAGACCAGGTGGTTTGCCAAGTCATCGGCATTGCGCGGATCCAGCATCTTATGGGCGGAACTGATGCGGGAATAGAGGGCCTCATTGTCAAAATGGATTGTGCCGGGGATGGTGGCATCGTCTACATACTGGGCGGCATGGGCGACGATCTCTGCCTGGTCCCGGGGAAATCCGGCCAACCGGGCGGCAACATAGGTGGTGGCGTGATGGAAATCAATCTGCATTTTTTCTCTCCTTTCTCATTTTTTCTCTTCATTTTCTCGATTGACAGGTTCAGCTCACGGTTCAATAATCTCCATACCGTTAAAAAAACGTTGCCATTGGTGCAGCGTCTCGCGGGCCATAGGTTTTTGCGGCAGCGAACTGTCCGGCCTCTGACCGATTTTTTCCGCCTTGGCAAGACCGAAAGGATGATAGGGCAGCAGCGAACAGCGGCGCACCTGCAGCTGTTTAAACAATTCGGCCAGATGGCTAATATTTTCTTTGTCCGCCGTAAAGCCCGGGATCAGGGGAATGCGGGGGATCACATCATCGGGTCTTGCGGCGAGCAGCCTTTGCAGATTGGTCAGGATCACCCCATTGTCCACGCCAATGATCTGCCGATGTTTTTGCGGATCAACGATCTTGACATCAAAGAGGACGAGATCGAGATACGGCAGGCAGGTCGACTGAAAGTCGTCCCAGGCAAAAAATCCGTTTGTTTCCATGCAGGTGTGGATCCCTTCCCCGCTCAGTCGCTGCAGCAGCGCGCTGCAGAAGTCAAGCTGGGCGGTGGGCTCACCGCCGGACAGGGTGACCCCGCCGCCTGAGCTTTCATAAAACAATCTGTCCCGCAGCATTATGTCTGTGAGTTCGTCGACATCATAGCTTTTACCTGCCAGTTCAAGGGCCTTTGTCGGGCAATTGACAACACAGAGACCGCAGCTGGTGCAGCGGCTGCGGTCAAGCTGGGCGATATGGTCAACGGTCATTGCCGCCTCTGGGCAGATGTCCCGGCAATCCCCGCAACCGATGCAGCGATCCGGATAAAAGGCGATCTCCGGCCGGCTGGCAATGAACTCCGGGTTATGGCACCATGGGCAGCGCAGGGGGCAGCCCTTGAAAAATACAGTGGTCCTGATGCCGGGGCCGTCATGCCCGCTAAAACGGCCGATATCGCCGATCAGGGCCTCTTTCATCAGGGTAGATGCGGCAGCATATTTTGCAGTTGTTTCCCCATGTAGCCCAGTTTATAGAGGTAATTAAGATTGCCCTCGGTCACCACATCATGGCGCAGCATGGCCCCCAGGATATCCTGCTTGGGTGCGAGAATGAATTTGAGCAGGGTCTCGACGTCGCGGAAGGTGATGGTGATATCCGGATTATCTATCTTGTTCTTTTCCAATTTCATCATGCCGTTGTGAAAAATCACAGCAATATTAACCACGCCGTCTTTGCTGCAGAATTGGTAGCTTCCGGTAAAATCAGCGATATTGCGATGGTATTCCAGATGCTCTCCAAGGATTTTCTGCATGGGCTTTAAAAGGGTTTTAATGAGATGTTCCCCTTGATCCAATGAGCTGAGGAAATCATGTAATCTTTCCCCCTGTTTCTCATAAAAAGAAAAGATCTTCTGCACTGGATCCGATAAAACTGGTGCGGTTGTCTCTTTTTTCTCCGCAACATAGGGCACGGCCTGGCCATTGGACAGGTCATACATGGTGCGGGTGATCAATTCGTCTTTCATCAACTCGTTGAGGTCCTTGAAATAGGCTGAGTAGCCTGATACCCGCACCATGAGTTCCGGATATTTTTCCGGGTGCTTTTTGGCATCCTGCAGCATCTGGTAGGTCATGATGTTGAACTGCACCTGCTGGCCGCCGGCCCGGAAATAGCCCTCGATGGTCTGGGAAAAACGGTCGGTCATCTGCCCGATATCGCCCTCCGGGTTGTACTTGATGTTGAGGGCCCAGCAGCCCGGCACGCATTCGCCTCCCAGTTCGGCCACAGCATTGAGGCAAGCCGTCAGCTCCGGGGCGGCGCCCGAGACCGGGGTGATGCCGCTGGCAAAGAGTTCGCCGGACTTGCGGCCGTGGGGCAGGGCGCCGGTGACGCCTCCCAGCCCCGCATGGTTGGTCATGGTCCAGTAGGCCGGCCGGTATCGACCGCCGCGGTAATTGGTGTGGGCCTGATAGAGTTCAAAGAGATGGCGGACAACATTGTTGGCGTTTTTGCGGGCAATGGGGTTTTCCGTACCATACTTGGGCGTTCTGTTTTTCAGATAAAGCCGCATCTTCTCCCCATCCGCACCGGCAAAGTCGTTTTTCACCATCTGCAGCAGCTCACTAAAACTGTATTTTTTATCAATGAAAACAGTTTGTTCAATGGCGTTTAAGGAGTCGACCACATCGGCAAAGGCGATATGGGTAGCCCCGGAGGAGTTGTAGAGTGAGCCGCCCTGGATCAGGTCTTTACCCTTATCCATGGGACCTTCAAATAAGGCCGACAGCAGCGGAGACGGCATCATCTGCTGATGCACCCTGCCCATCTCTTCATTAAGGGCGATGGCCTTTTCGATCAGCCAGTCAAGCTGGGTCTTGAACACCTCCCAGAACTGCTCAAAACTGGAGAGCGTTGTCGGATCCTGGGTAAGTGGGCCGATCTGTTCATCGCCGGTGATCTGCCTCTTGCCCTGAAGAAGGGCCATCTCCAGGGGGGCGGCCAGGTTGAGCATGATGGAGCTTGAGGCCGGGTAGTCGCGGCCGCTGCTCGCCAGTTCAACGCAGCCGATCACCGCATAGTCCCGGGCGTGCTCGATGCTTTCACCCTGGCCCATAAGAGCGGTGATGTTGGCGCGGTCATTAAAAAATGCCGGCACCGCCTTGGTGTTGATGATAACCTCAGACACCCGGCGGCAGTACTCTTTGCTGTTTTTTTCATAATCATAGCGGGCATTGACATTGGGGTCGCGGATACGGAGCAGCTCGGTGACCCGCAGCATGATGTAGGTCAGGTCGTTGACCGCATCCTCGCCGTCCGCGTCCACCCCGCCCAGGGTGATGGCCGGCACGGTGCCGGCGCCGCCGAACATCTCTTCCGATGCCTCGGGCACCATGGTGACGTTGTCGGCGATTTTCAGCCACAGGCAGCCGATCAGCTCAATGGCCTGGCCGATATCCAGGCGGCCTTCCTCGATGTCGCGCTGGTAATAGGGATAGAGCAGCTGGTCCAACCGGCCGGGGCTCATGGCCATGTTGATATTTTCGGCGTGTATCCCCACCTGGCAGATCCAGATGGCATTAATCGCCTCGCGGAAGGTGGTGGCAGGATAGGCCGGCACCCGCTGGCACACCTTGGCCATGTCGAGAAATTCCTGTTTGACCTGTGGGTCATCGGCCACACTGGCCAGTCTGGCCGCCTCTTCGGTCAGGTGTTCGGCATATTTGATGATGCCTTCGAGGGAGATCTGCACGGCGTGGTAAAAATCGGCCTGGCGGTCGCCCTCGTCACTGGCGTGGGCTCGGGCAGCTGCCTCACGTTCAGCCGCCATGCTGATCAGGCCGGTCAGCCCATGCTCCAGCATGGCTTTGTAAGTGGGTACGGCGTGAGAGATGCAGCCGGCCTTGGCGGCAATGAAGAAAACCAGGCTTTCAAAGAGCCCCAGGCTCTCCGCCAGACCCTTGTTCTTCTCCTCGCTGATCCGTGTCCGGGTCATTTCCAGCACGTTATTATCCATCCAGTATGGGAAGATTTCCAGGTTGAGTTCCTTTGCCTCGTCGTCGGTCAGCTTCTGGGGGTTTTTGGCCCGGATGCTGACCGTATCAAGCTCCGGCCACAGGGTAAGGGCAAAGAACTCCGGGAAAAGCGGGGCGCCGAGGGCCTTGCTGGTGGTGCTGCCGGCCAGCAGATTACGGTCAAGAAACACCGGGCGTTTGCGTTGCAGGAAATAGTTGACTTTTTTGGCCTGCCGCACCTCCGGCGAGTCGCTGGTGTCAGCCTTGTCGCGCAGGTAACGGGTGACATAGCGAGCCCGTTCGATGCAGATCTCAGGCTTTCTGGCAAAAGAGAGGCTGCGCAGCTCTTTCAGCCGGGGCAGATTTTCCAGGGTGAATTTTTTTAGTCCGATGTCATCCAGGGTTATCATAATGTACCTCCCGCCAGATTTTGGCTGTGTCGAAAGGATCAGCCGCTATTGTGTGCAGATATTAATATTTAAATAATAATCATTCTCTGTCAATTCTGCCAGACATCAAGCTTGATTGCCCGGCGGTGATGCTCCCAGGCATCATCAAGCAGGAGAAAATAGCCAAAGAGCTGGTATTTATACTCTGCCGGATCAACGGAGGAGTGATAAGGCACATCAAGCGCCGTGGCATAGATGAGCTGCCCGAGAAAGAGGCCGTCGGCGATCTCCACCAGTTCATCCAGGCAGAATCCGATGGGCGTAGGTCCGCCGATCATCGGATAGCGGTAATGAAACTGGAAGACCTTTTTCTTACTTGCACCGTCATTGTTCATCGCAAGGATCGATTCCCGCCCGTCAACCCCGAGAAAGATGTAGCCCTGCCGGGCAAAGGGTGAGGGCCCGGCCGCGGAGATGGCCTGCAAGGAGGGGTCCGGCACCCGGTAATTCATGTCTATGATCCGCATCAGGGGATCGGCCGTCACAATGCGCTCATCCTGGATGTTGTTGCCGTCGACCCAATGGTCATTTGCCTCATTTTCCCAGAAGGCCTTATCCTCTTTGTTCATTCCCCTATCCCAGCAGCCGCTCTGCAGATGTGCCGCATAGGCACCGGGTTGCTGCCAGTAATGATTGCTGGCTTTTTTTACCAGGGCATAGTGGGGAGCGCTGGCCAGATGGGTTTTCAACTCCCTGACCCGTTCCGGGTAGCGGTTGGCCAGATCACTGCTTTCATCAAGAAACATGCTCAGTTTGCGGCCGCTGATTTTTTCAAAGGATTTGCCGGCCCAGGGGAAGATGTATTTGCCGATGCTGTGCCAGACCATATCCAGCACATTGGGGCTTTTGCTGGCGTCTTCGTCGAGAATGCTGGCCAGGGTGCCCGGAAACAGCTGGCTGTCGTTAAATTTTTTACCGATATCCCCCCGCAGGGTTTCGCTGAAGCCGAGATGTAAATTCAGGGTGGCGCCGTGATAATAGTCAAAACCGCGGGCCACATCCGCCTGGCCGTACCAGTCACGTTTTTCCGTGCCATCGACACGGCAGTTATACCCTTTTTTGCCATGCCCCTGGAAAACGCCGTTTATCACCTGCGGGGCAACACCGCAGCGGAACAGGCGATGGAGCTTGTCAAAGTGCTTGAGCTGGTCGTCAGCCGCAGTCTGGGCGGATATGGCAAGACTTATGCGCTGCAGCATCTGCAGGATGGATTCCCCGTCGCGTCGCATCTCCCGGACATCTTCGACGTCAGATTTTTTCGGCGACTCTTCGAGGATAAAGGTGGTGAATTTTTCCCGCAGTTGCTCGTCGCCCTGCCAGCCATCCACCCAGTCAGTGACACCTGGCCATTGCGTAGGTGCTCCGGCAGGCACGGCCGGTTTGCTGGTCGGCTCGGTTTTATCGTAGCCCAGCTCAAGATAGCCGCTTTCCCCGGCCCGGGGGCGCAGCTGGGGAAAGGCGTTGTCCGTATAGACCTCCTTGGCATGGGCCGGGTCCATCATGAGAAAATAGCCGTTGTTCTGGTAGCCGTAATCCACCTCTTTGTCGCCGGAAAAGAGTTTAAAGAGGAAATCAAGGGGTTTGTCGTGCGCACCGGCGTAGGCTTCCCCCAGGGGAATCGCAGGCAGATCGGGGCTGGACAGCAGGCGCAGGCTGCCCAGGCTGTAATGCCTGGTGGCAAAAACCAGCTGGCCCAGGTAAATGCCGTCGGCAATCTGGACCAGCTCGTCAACCAGGCGGGTCATGGGGTAGGCGGGGTTGAGTCTTGGCCAGCGGTAATTGAGCTGATAGACCTCCTTGCCGTGCATCTCCGGCACCACGGATTTGCCTGGCAATGCCAGGAAGATGCCGCCGGTCATGCTGTAGGGGATGTTTACCTCCCTGGCCAGATTCTCGGGAAGCAAATCGCTGTCAAACAGCTTTTCAGCCGTGGATTTGGGCCGCGGCTTCAGATTCCACATGGGGGTCAGTACAGGCAGGCCGAGGCCCTGGATGAGGTCGGGCTGGGGTGGTTCGCGGAAATAGTTGCGGCCGATGCGGGTGGTTTGCGGGTCATACTTGGCCAGCATATCGTCATCATTGCCGGTCTTGTCCGCCACCACTTCCTTGCTTACCGGTTCAAAGGTTTTGCCCATCCACAGACCGGTGTCGGCGAAGGTCATGTTCCAGGCGGTGGCCATCCATTCGATGCTGGCAATCTTTGATCGTTCCTTGCCGAAATGCTGCACCGTATCCTGAAAATAATCGCTATCCTTGATTGACACCGGGATGCCGATCATCGGGCCATCGACCACGGCATATTTGCCGCATTTAAAGAGTGTTTCCAGTTTTTTATGGACTGCGGGCCATTGATGACGCTGGCTGTTGTCGGCCAGGATCCGCTGATACCCGGCCAACAGGGCAAACATGTTTCCTGTGAAGTCGCTACTGAGGAGGGTTTCCAGTTCTGCTGCCAGATTGCCTGCCGAGGCCGACGAGGCAGCAGCGAAATTGTTGCTGCTGAGATATTCTGTTGTCATGGCTTCTTCTCATTTGTCTCTTTATCATTTTGGGTCTGAAAGCGAAAATTCTTCTTTTACCGTCTTTACCGGCATCTACAGTGCTCAAACACCGAGAAATTATCGGAAAGCAACAGGACTACTTAAACTTTTCTTTGTGAAATTATAGACGTTCCCGATTATTATTTGTCAAGTTTTTTCTGTGGTATTTGTCAGGTGAAGGCTTTGGGCAATGGGAATCTCAACTGCTGAATGGTAAACATCTTTTGAGCTGTTTGCCAAGCCCTTCTTCAGCTTTTTTGCACTGTTATGGTCCTTGGAATCCTCCCCATCCATATCAGTAACCGCTACGGGCATCATTTTATTCGTCAAGTCCGCTTTGCCGGCAATTTCTGCTCATTCGGAGCACTGCAAATCAGGGCGCATTAAATTTATTTTCATTACCCCATGACGGGAGTACAAATTTTTTACTCCATGTCGCAAAAAGAAGACGCTGGTTAACGCGGCAATCATCCCTCTGTAAACACCTGTTAATCCCACGCTGTGGTTGCGGCAAATTGTCGCACCGGCAAAAAAAGTTGTCTGGCTATGGCGACAGTAAGGGTGTTTTGGTTGCTTAGATAAAAATTCTCATTATTATAAAAATATATTATTAAAACAATAGATTAAGTCAAATCTTTCAATCTTGGCATATTGCTTGCTAATCCCTCCTGTACAAATCATGCAGATAAATCATAAAGCTTTTCACCAGAAAAAGGCGGGATGTGAACGCAAAACGATCAGGGAGGGCCGAATGAAGAGATGCTTTTTTCTGCTTTGACAGCCATTCGCAATGCTCATGGTTCATTCTGACATCTACAAAACTTTATAAGTATCTTGACAGTCAAAAGTTTTAATTTTTACGTACGTCGAATCAGTTTCGATCTTTGAGAATTAACCACGCTATTGCAGCTAATTACGAATAAACCATCACGCCAAACTTTTATAAAATAGTACGTCCATATTGTTGACGT
>JAHILF010000094.1 GCA_018897105.1 Pseudomonadota bacterium | reverse complement strand
CGGCATATAAGCGCCTAAGCCTTTCATCCAAGGCCCATTCGAGATTTTGATAACGTTCCCTGATTGCCGATTCAATATCCATGCTGCCATATTAACACATTTATCAAAAAAATGGCCATGTTATTATTTTACAGCTCCTAAGGGTTAAATTAATCCGTCTCAGTTATTCAACTCCATCATTATTCCTGAATCTATCTTTCAAATCTGACAATTACAGTTAGTATCCTACCTCTTTTTGGTGTCGAATCGTCAGCACGGTAACGAAATCACCGCCGTCGTAGCGGTACAACGCGATATAGCCGCTGTCGCCAAAGTAGATCAGCAATTCTCTATGTTCCGGCTCCAAGTTGTCGGCAGGACGTCCGATCTGTGGCTGCTGCCCAAGTGCTTGCACCGCTTTCTTGATAGTGGCAGCGGCACGCTTTGCCACATCTGAGCTTTTCGGGCGTAAGAACTCACGCAACCTTTCCAGATCGCGTAACGCTCGCGGCGCAAATCTCACTTGTGGCATATGGGCGCAGCCTTTTCGTTTTCTTCGCCCCACGTATCAAGCCACGTGGAAACTTCATCCCCGGTCACATGCAAGCCGGTTTCCTGGTATTCCTCCCACGCATTAATGGCATCTTGTCGGAAGGATTCGCGCTTTTCCTCGCGCTCAAGGTATTGCTGGATAGCCTCGCGCATCACCCAATGTGCTGTACGGCGGTGTGTTTCGGCTAAATGTTCGATTCGGGCTCGTGTTTCTTGATCCAATTTCACAGATACGGTTTTAGCAGCAGTAGCAGGCATGACATTTTCTCCATAAAGTAACAATAAGTGTTATTTGGTAACACCAAGTATAACAACTCATGCTTGGTGTGTCAATTTATTGTGCAATTGGATTTTTGATTGCATTCTTTTGCTCTTGGTCTAGCCGGATTCAGAACTTTTGCAATCATTTTTGCAGTCATCGAGGGCAGCGTCGGTCAGATCGGGGACCATCTTCCCCAAGGCGGGGATTGCATTTTACTTTTTTGGAGTCCGCTATTTTGTTTCAAATTTTGGGGCGTACCTGAGAAATTTTGACTTCGAATGAATAGTAGACACCTCTTCCTGAAGTTAATTTGATTTTTTCAGAGGTTCGATGTGGCAATCTCAAGGGCTGAACCTTGAGCATTTCATTTGTGTTTATACAGCCTGCGCGGTTATTTCTTTTTCCTTTCAATTGGCCCTGCAGATCTGATGTTGGTGATTTTGTTTAAAACGTCAAACCAAAACGGCGCACCCAGGGAAACCGCCAGGGTGGTGATCAGCAGGCCGGCAAGCTTGGTGAACCAGGCCAGCAGGCCGTCGTTATTCATCTTCTCAACCTGGGCATTTTGCCAGCCAAACGGCAGTCCGGTTTTATCAAGCTCGTTTTTAATTTCTTCAAGGGATTTGGGCGCAACACTTCCTCCAGCCTCCCCATTCTCCGGAGCCGCTTGACTTTTTTGCGTCATTTCCTGAGCCTGTTTGACAATGGCCTGCCGCATGACAGGGTCATTGGCCAGCGACTTGGCAATCTGAAAGGTATCGGCATTTAAGGAAAACGAGACGAGAAAGGCGATAATGAGCGATACGGCTTGCGCCTTTCTTTTGTACCAGCCGGAAATTCTGTCCATCGCATTGTTGTACCACGTTTCAATGTTGCGATGAAAATGGTCCAGATTATCTTGGGAGTCATCCAGGAGCAGCAAAAGATTCCTGCGCAGCGGCGATTGGTCTGGAAGTTGTTTGATACTTTGGCGGATGCTTTCAACTGTTTTTGATTTGCCTTCATCGGGCACTATGAGATCAAGCAGGACCAGACTGAAGGTATGAGGCGGGATATACGAGGGTTTCCTACCATCGGTTTTATGTCGACAGAGGCTCCTGATCATGGGGTGTTTATAAAAATTCTGTTCCAGCCCCGGTTGTTTCGTGTCGGTCAATAAGTTTTTGATGCCGGTTTCAAGATTTTTTGCCCGCCAGTCCAAAAAGCCCGCGATCATTCATTGGCGGCAGTACAAGCCAGGCTCAAAACCAGGTAAATAAAAATCACGCCAATAGCGATATCAAGAGCCTGCAGGCTTGTCATTTTAAGACTCCTTTATTGCGTAGCCTGGGTTTAATACTCCGCCCCTTGGGGCGTTCATTGCTTTTAAAGATACCCCGCTGCTTGCGGCGGGGTAGTTCATTCAATTATGCTTTGTTTAGATCTTCAAATTTCATTTTATGATTTTGTCTCTCTTGCAACTTCCTCTTCGGCCCAGCGCATCACCTGATCCAGTTTGGTTTCACCCGGGGCTGGTGGTTTTAAAAGAGAGCCAAACTTATCGACATCGGCCAGATAATAACCGTTGGTGGGGGAAAGCGACGGTTTCCTTGAATCGTGCACAAAAGTGATACCTTTTTTAAGAGAGCGCTCCCAAAAAAACTGAAACGCCGCTGATACTTTTTCAGTTAAATTTGGTTTGGCAAGCATTTTTGTTACGGCTTTAAAAAACCGAAGATCCCAGATGCGTAGAAAATTTTCACCCCATGAACCGCTGACTATGAATTTGCCATCTGGACTATAAGCAATTGAAAGTACTTCTCCTGCATTTTCAAATACATGAATCATTTCTCCAAGATTTGTGTCCCATAATCGGATAGTATTATCCTTCGATCCACTTATGAGGAACTTGCCATCTGGGCTAAAAGCGACTGATGTTATTGGAGCAGAATGCCCTTGAAATATCTTGCCAGGATTCCCCAGTAGTGCATCCCAAACACACAAGGAATTATTCATAGAATCACCGGCAATAAAATTACCATCTAAGCTGAAAGCTACTGAGTGAACCGGTGCGAAAGTTTTCTTGAATTCCCACTCATATTTCACAGTATTATCGTAAACAGTCCATCGCCCTTGAGGATTATTCTTGGAAGCGCTTACTAACGACATGGACCTTCCTGCCGGACTGGAAGCTACTGAATTAACTGGCTCGGAGAAGTCATCAAATACGCGTGATTTTTCTGGGGAATACACATCCCAAAGGCGTACGGTTTTATCCACGGAGCTACTTGCCAGGAATTTGCCGTCCCCGTTGAATGCGACTGAGGTTACTCGATCTGTATGGCCCTCAAAGAGAGCTACCTGCTTGAAGGACTTCAAACTCCAGACACGCACTCTTTTATCCCAAGATCCACTTGCCAAAAATTGCCCATTGGGGCTGATGGCTACGGCTTGAACAGATAAATCATGCCCATCAAAAATATGTATCGTCTCCCAGGATTCCACATCCCAGAGACGTATTGTACGATCCCCAGATCCGGTAGCCAGCAACTTCCCATCCGGACTAAATGAAGCCGAAGTTATATGAAAATCATGCCCCGTGAGGATTGGTATTGCTTTGTCTGGTTCTATATCCCACAGCCTAACAGTCGTGTCTCGAGATCCAGTGGCCAGCAATTTCCCATCCGGACTGAACGCTACTGAAAATACCTGATCTGTATGGCCCTTAATAATGAAAGTTGTTTTCCCGGATTTCACATCCCAGAGGCGAACCTCATTGTCCCAAGATCCACTTGCCAAAATATTGCCGTCCGGACTGAAGGCTATGGATGAAACTTTATCTCGATGGCCTTTAAAGGATCGTATCATCTTAAATGCCTTTACATCCCAGAGAAGTACTTCTTGATCCCAAGATCCGCTTGCCAAAAAATCTCCGTTCCGGCTAAAGGTTACCGATGAAACGCAAAAACGATGCTCTTTAAAAACGTGTATTGTCTCCCGGGAATTTATATCCCAGAGGCGAACCTCATTGTCCCAAGATCCACTTGCCATAATATTTCCGTTCGGACTGAAGGTTATAGATGTAACATTATTTCGGTGTCCTTTAAAGGAGTGTACCAGCTTAAATGTCTTAATATCCCATAGGAGTATTTCTCGATCCCAAGATCCGCTTGCTATGAGTTTACTATCCGGACTAAAGGCAACTGATGAAACATATTTTGTATGCCCTTTAAAGACGTAAATTAGTTTACGAGAACTTATATCCCAGATGCGTACGGTTTTATCCCAAGATCCGCTTGCCAGCAATTTACCGTCCGGACTAAAGGCAACTGAGGTAACATGAAAATCATGTTCTTTAAAGGTATGAATATTTTCTCCGGAAGACACTCTCCAGAGCCGTACGCAATTATCGTTCCAAGACCCACTTGCCATGAGCTTGCCGTCCGGGCTGAAAGCTACGGAGGCAACATGATACTGAGTTTTGGTTGTGGGGGAAAACCATTTTGCGGCAAATGTTTTTAGCATGTCTATCCTGGCAAAATTTCCTATTGATATTGGCGCGAAAGGCATTTCGTCAGGATTGAAATGCTGCTTCATAGCCTCAAGCATATAGAGCCAGGCATCTTGGTAGTCTTGGAGATAGAGGCTTATTTCGGCTTTTTTAAAGCCATTAATTGCCTTCTCTTCAAAGGCCTTTGCCGCAAAGAAATTAGCACGATCTGTTTGTGCTTTGATTTTTTTCTGGATTTCTTCAGCTTTTCTCTCCTCCTCTTTCTCGACCTTTAAACTCTGCTCAAGGAAAAGATCTACTCGATCAAAATCGCCAGGATAGCGCTGGGCCCATATTGCATTATGCTCATCACGCCACCGCATGGCCTGGGTCAAATCTGCACCACGATAAAGACGTGAAGCCTTTTCGGTGTGAAGCTCAGCTGTTTCCACGAGTCGGCGATAGGTTTTGAAAGCTTCAGCCTCTTCTTCCACCCATTCTCCCAATATGTTCCATTGCCTGATCAGGCTCTCGTGGGAGATGTCAAGCAATATGTCATCTGGAATTTTTCCCGGAGACTTGACCAGAAAGGAACGGCCTTTATGGATGAAGGCGTCGACAACCTCCTGTAGTTCCTCTGTAGTAGCTCCGGTGAGGTTGCGGACATCGCTCAAATGAGCCGGGCGGCGAATACGGCGGTTGGACTCGTCAGTGCAGGTGAGGGCCTGAAAAAGCTGTTTTGCCAGACGCTGCTGTCTGACGTCCAGCTCTGCCAGAGCCTCATCCGCATGGTCATTCAAGGCCTGATGAATGGTGTGTACCTGGTGGTAATGGGCAAGGTCAATTTGGTCCGGACTGTTTGGACCTGCCTGCCAGGCATCCCAGCAGCGCATGAGCAGATGCTGAAGGATGGGCAGGTCGTCCCTGGTGTCGATGTTTTCATTTAAGAGCAGGTCGACCAAACGGGGGGCGATAAGTCCTCCAGCCAGGAGAGTCGGGTTGACAATAGCCTCGCGGCGCTGGTCCCGTGTGAGCCGTGGGACAAGAAACTGACTTTGGTTGATGGCCTCGGGAAGTCTGTAAAAGGCATCACAGTCGCCAAGGAAATCCGAACGCATGGTAAGGCAGATAAAAATCGGCAGTTGCCGCTGCCTGCTGAGACCAAGCAGAAGAGCGACAAACTCTTCCGCCTCATGCCTCAGCTGTGGCTTATTCTGATCAAGGGAAAAGCGAAACAGCTCCTCGAACTGATCCACCATCAGGAGAAGATTGGCGTCCTGTTGTGGGAGGATTGAGCCAAGTGCATCAACCAGAGCCAGGACACCACGTTCCCTCACCTGTTTATGTAGGTGTTTGAATGACTCTGCATCAGCCCTTTTGCCGCCAACAGCAGTGATGGTTGAAATCAGGTTGTCAAGGGGAGCCTCACCCGGTTTCATAGTGGCGATCTGCCACTGGTCACGCTCCTGGACCAAAAAGCCTGCCTCAAGATGGGGGATGAGTCCGGCCCTGACCAAAGACGACTTGCCGCAGCCGGAACTGCCAACAACCGCTACAAAACGGTGCTGATGGAGGAGGCTGAGGAGGTTCTTGGTCTGCTCCGAGCGGCCGAAATAATAGAGGCTGTCTTCGCTCTCGTAAGGGCGTAGGCCGACATAAGGATTTATCATCAGAGACCGGGCGTTCATTTTTGCTTCTCCCCTTCGCTTCCTCCCAGCAGACGGGACAGGATCCGTTGATCAATGGCCTCGGATTGGGTGTTATCCAGAGTGGAGATATTTCTCCGTTCCATAAGAGGAATGGCCTGTTCCCCCGGACTGCCGGGCAAGAGGAGGACCCAAATATTGGTGAGGAGCATCTCCTGCTGGTGGGGATCAAAAGCCAATTTGAGTGCGGCCTGGATACGGCCTATAAGCCAGTTCGGAGCAACCCGACCAAACATGAAAATCAGGTTCTGGACCTTACGGACTGCCTGTTCAAAATTTGTCAGACTCTTTACCGGATCATCAGTGTATTCCCTAGTTAATTCGAACTCAATATTCTTCTTGTCCAGGAGCACAGCCAACTCAAAGGCGTATCGCTGGTCTTTCTGGTGTGTATCAATCAGGAATCTCCCAGGCCCAGTAACGCCGGACAAATTTTCCTGCTCGAGGCCAGCAATTGACTGCAGGACCTGATCAATCAGGGCCTGCTCACTGCTGCGGATAAACTGGAAGCGGGCCTCCCGGCGCTCCCCCTTTTCCAGGTTTGTAAGCCAGAGGCTATGTTCCTTATCATCAATTGCTTCCATTTTCAAGTCGGCCGGGACCCAGATCATGGCAGCCGTTTGGCAAGAGACGGCAGTATCCGCCTGGAGACGGGGGTAGGTCTGCTGCTCCGCTCCGTCCACCATGCGTCCAGACCACTGGTCCAGCAGGTGGATAGAAATATCGGCCTGTTGCAGCACTTCCTGAAGGCGCCGGTTATGATCCTCCACGGGATAAGGGGGCGGGAGTTTGCTTAAAATGGTGGCGGAGCCGCCAACTTCATTGATCAGCCGTGTACGAAATGATTGCAGGGTGTCCGGCACATCTGCAATAAAAAGGCTTATACGAGGCGCTGTTTCCTTTGTTGCCTGCACCGATACAGCATCTTTGGGAAAGGCATCCAGGGTTTTTACAATGGCCTCCACCAGTTTGCGGAGCTGGGTGTCGAACTGGGGGGCTCGGGGCGAGGTCGGGTAACCAAAATCTTCACCACCCTCGGCATCATGGAGGACAAAGCCGCTGGAGGGACCGCCTGCCTGGGATAGGGGCGCGGGCCATTTGGTATAATTAATATTATTAGTCAGAACATTGAAAAGCCGGGATTCTTCGCCAACCATCAAGCCTTCCGGCCGCGAGGTGTTATGATCAAAAAACCATTGGAGTTCCTTGCGGCAGTATTCCGAGGCATGATAGTTGTGGGAATGAATGACTAAAAAGAGGGCCGTATTGCTTATTCTGTCTTCGATTGCCTTGTCAAAAACGGTGTTGCCGCAGAGCTTATCATCCATCGAGATTCTAAGCTCTTTCAGACCTCTTTTCATGACCAGCCAGTTTTCCAAATAGTCACGGAATTCTGTAACCCAACCCTTACGACCAGACGGTTCTTTATTATCATCATGACAGTAGCTGATGAAAATATCATAGTCGTAGCGGTTGGTATAGGCCATGGCTCTGATAGGGGGTGTGTAGTTATTTTAATAAATTAGAGCTTTATACATAATGAAGCGCCTCAAGGAGAGTTTGAGTTTATCCGTAAACCATCCGAATAACTCCTATAATGAAAAATTCATTTTGTAAATATGGCAAGTTGCCGCACCTGTTGTCGGTTAGTTGTAGCGAAGGATTAGCATTGGCAAGGCAATGATTGTTAAGAATAGAGAAAGTTAACATTATCCTGAGATACGTCAAATTTAGTTAAATCTGGTGGTAAAATTGTCAGATCGAGTTTGAACTTTTAAATGCAGACGATAGCAGCGATCACCGGTTTTAGAGCTTTTTCCCCCCGCTGAGCCACCAGAGAGGGGTGATCTTGCGGATTTTTCGATCAGGCAGATGCTCCCAGAAAATGGGGCAGGGCGGAGCGGAAACTTGTTCCGTCCGGAAAACCTGCAGTTCGGTGACAATGATATCGGTGGGCACATCCCAGCAGGCAACGGGCAGGGGCTGCTCCACCATCTGCTCTTCATGGATGAATGTTGCAACCAAGGCGTCACGGCTCATGGCCCCCATTGTCGTCAGGATGGCAAAGCTCAGATCAAAAAAACCAAGACCGTCGCCCAGCCTGTTGCCCTGCAGGTCAACCGCCACGGCGTCGGTGACAAGCAGCGAAACGGCCAGACTTTCCAGCTCAGTCCTGGTCATCCGTTGTCCGGCCTTGGCAAAACCTTTTAATGTCACGCTATAGGGGAGCTGATGGAAGGGTATGGAATAGGGCTTGAGGAGATAAAATCCCTCTTTGAGGCCAGGGGCCGGGACAATGAGTTCTTTGCCGTCCAGCAGACAGTTGATGCGCACCTGCTGCAGGGACGGCACCGGGGAGACAAAGACCTGCCGGGCAGTGCGATAAGCGGCTTCCCGGCGCAGAAGTTCCGCGGTGCGACCGCTCAGTTCACTGGGCCCGGCGGCAGCAAGCAATGCAAGTTCTTCCCGCAGCGCTTGCTTTGCCAGCTGCACTGCGGAAAGATGGTCGAGGTCTTCGGTCACTACCTGATGATCGCTTATAATGGCTGTTTTTTGGTTCCGGTCAGAACCTGGAGAGAATTATTGTGAAAAGATACCGGGACAGTAGACAGGGCAAGGGGGCCATCGGAATCGTCTGACGGCGCACCGTTCATGGCGGCCAGCTGGCGCTCCCTTTTAAAACCATACTCAACCAGGCGGCTGACATCAGTCCACATGGTCTCACTTCCCATGAGCGCCACGATCAGTTCGGTATTACCCCTGCTGAACTTGCCCACATAGGTCTGCCGCGCCGCCTGGGTATAGCCGGTTTTGCCGCCCACGGCTCCGTCAACCCGCCACAATGCCTTGTTATGATTGCGGAGGACCTGGCCGTAACTGGTGCGGATCTTGGTTCTGCCTATCCTCTGGGCAAACTCACTGTCCTGCATGGCCTTGTTGAAAACCGTGGCAAGATCACGCACCGTTGACTGCTGCCCGCGGGCGGTCAGGCCGGTTGCGGTTTTGCACAGCGTATGGGTTGCGCCCAGGGAGCGGGCCTTGCTGGTCATCAATTTGGCGAAGCTCGTCTCGGAGCCGGCCACTCTTTCCGCCAGGGCGACACTGGCGTCGTTGGCCGAGGCCAGTAGTACCGCATTAATCAAATCGTCCGCAGCATAGGATTTCTTGGGGCTGATATAAATCTTTGATCGGGGCATACCGGCCGCCCGTCTGCTGGGTTTCACCATATCATTGTCCCGCAGTGAATTGATGGCAATGAGGCCGGTGATGATTTTTATGGTGCTGGCTGGCTGGCCGGGACGATCAGGCTCATGGGCGTAGAGGATCCGGCCGGAGCGGGAATCCATGACAAGGGCGCTTCTTGAGGAAAGTTTTTTGCGCAGAGTACCGGAAAATGCCACATCCCGAGCACCCTCGTCAGTTTTCTTCTTGACGACGCAGGTGGTATCGTCACCGTTGGGGTCCCCGGCCAACTGGGTACGATGCCCCGCCTTGTCCTTTGCCGGTGCCGACTTGTACGAGGTTTTTATGACATTGAAACTTTTGCTATTGTTGGCAAGGACAGGGCAGGAAGCCCAGACAAACAGAAAAAGGATGCCGAAAAAAAGAACCCTGGGACAGTTGGTATTTTTAAGAAAACGAAGTAGTGGGCGCATATTTTTTTCTGTATGGGATATTTTTTTAGGGATAAAGGTATTATTGAGTTTCTCAACAAATCTATTTTAACTGCTTAACCCATTTATTTCACCATATAAAACACATATCGGAAAATCAAGATTTTTCTTTAACAAAATATAACCATCTCGTTGTTTCTCTGTTATAAAATGCCATTGCCTTTTGATTACAAAATCAGTCGCAAGCAAAGGGCAAAAACAAAAAATGCTGTTATTACGGGAGGATATATGAAAAAAGACATCACAGGCCTGATAACCGCAGTTGATTTTTTTGTCTTTTACCAGCTGCTGCTTGGCAACCGGACTATCCACCTTACCTTTGCTGAAAAGAAACACAAAGAGGCGGCTGGACGGCTGAGGAACATGTCCTATCAGATCAATTATCTGCCCGAGCGGCAGATAAAGACCGCGGAATTGGCCGCCATGCTCGTCCAACGGAAATCATTTACGGTGTTCAGCCAATCGATTTTTATCCAGAAGGGCACCCAGCTTCAGCAACGGGTGTGGGAGCTCATCAGTCAAATTCCTTTCGGCGAAACAAGAACCTATGGAGATCTTGCCCAGGCACTGGGCAACAAGGGACTGGCCCGGGCAGTGGGCCAGGGGTGCGGCGCCAATCCCATTGCCCTGCTCATTCCCTGCCATCGGGTGGTCGGGCATACAGGTCTGGGAGGATTTGGCGGAGGAATCGATCTGAAAAAGAAACTGCTGGCACTGGAGAAGAAACAAATAACGGAACCTTATTCTGCGTAGGGGCGGGCCTTGCCC
Source organism: Pseudomonadota bacterium (assembly GCA_018897105.1). Lineage (GTDB taxonomy): Bacteria > Desulfobacterota > Desulfobulbia > Desulfobulbales > SURF-16 > SURF-16. Next base: position 32,859 of record JAHILF010000094.1, on the reverse strand, counting down.
GCGACCTTTGGCATTGCAGAAACACCGTTATCGCGGGCAAGGCCCGCTCCATTGCTAAACTCTCATGGTTTTGGCTGGTCAGACACTTCAAACCATATCGAGTATGGCCTGGCCGATCTGATCAAGGGGCAGCACCCGGTCCACTCCCCCCAGGGCGATGGCCTCCTTGGGCATGCCGAAGACGACGCAGCTGGCCTCGTCCTGGGCAATGGTTCTGGCCCCGGCCTCATGCATCTTCAACATCCCCTGGGCGCCGTCTCTGCCCATGCCCGTCAGGATGACGCCGACGGCATTGGCCCCGCCATAGGCAGCCACCGAGTTAAAAAGCACATCCACCGCCGGCCGCTGATGACAGACCAGCGGTCCGGTCTTGACGTTGACATAATAACGTGCACCGCTACGCCGCATGACCATGTGATAATTGCCGGGCGCCAGCAGGGCACGACCCGGCAGCACCACATCGCCGTCCTCCGCCTCCTTGACGCTTATCTGGCAGAGGGTGTCAAGGCGCTGGGCAAAACTCGTGGTAAAGTTGGCGGGCATGTGCTGGACAATCATGATCCCCGGGGTGGTGGGAGGCAGGTTGATCAGCACCTGTTTCAGGGCCTCCGTACCGCCGGTGGAAGAGCCGATGGCGATCACCTTATGGGTTGACTCGGTAAGGGATTTCTTGAAGACCAGGGCGGTTTCCTTTTTCTCCGGTTGCATGGAGCGCCGGCGCAGATCATCCATCCGCACCGAGGCGGCCCCGCGGATCTTATCCGCCAGCTGCTCGCTCATGTCGCCGACCGAATATGCCTCGCCGGGTTTGCAGATGACATCCACCGCCCCCGCCTCCATGGCCTCCAGGGCCAGCACGCCGCCCTTCTTGGTCAGCGAGCTGACGATGATGACCGGCAGGGGGTAATGCTTCATCAGCTTGCGCAGAAAGGTCAGGCCGTCCATTCGCGGCATCTCGATATCCAGGGTGATCACGTCCGGCTTGAGCTGGACGATTTTATCCCGGGCCACATAGGGGTCGGGCGCCGTACCCACCACCTCAATGTCAGGCTGCCTGGAGAGCTCCTCGGAAAAGACCTTCCGCACCACGGCGGAATCATCGACGACCAGCACGCGAATTTTCTGCATTTTTATCTAGTGAAATTCAAGGTTTTGAGTCGTAAACTTACGGCCGGGGGAAACCTCCGGACTAAGGGGACTGAATTTTTTTCGCGGTTTTAGCGAAAATCATTCCGTCCACGGCTTTGCGGCTTATATGTTCAACAGCTCCTGTGCCCGATCCAGCTCGGTAAGCAAATCCGCCATGCATATCTGCAGCATCTCCAGGGTAATGCCGAATCGCTTGAGGCCATCCCCCCGCAATTCCGAGGCAAGACCATCGTCACCCACGCCGATGCCGATGGAAATAACCAGGTTGTTGCTCAGGGCGACCAGGGCGGTCAGCGGCGCCCCTTCCAAAGCCGCGGCATTATGATGCTCCCGCACGGCATCAATCAACTGCTGATCGAACTCCCATTTCTCCAGGATCATGCCGCCCAGCGCGGCATGATCGATACCGAGGATCTCCTGCTCCGCCTCGACAAAAGTGCAGTTCTCCCGGGCCACCTTAGCAACGATCTTCTCAAAGTCATCGGCAACAAAACTGCTGAGAAACCTTTTGCCGATGTCATGGAGCAGGGCGGCGGTAAAGGCGCTGCCCGAATCAACACCTTCAATATGTTTGACCAGGAGCTTGGCCATGATGCCCGTGGCAACGGAGTGCCGCCACATATCCCCCTGCTCCAGACCATATCCCGCCCCAACTTGGCCCTGATAAAAACGGGCGCTGCTGCTGGCGATGATGATGTCTTTAAGAATGTCATGGCCGATAACCACCAGACCTTCATCCAGGGAATTGACCTTGCGGGGAATGCCGAAGTAGGCCGCATTGCAGATTTTCAGCACATTGGCCGTGATTGCCTGGTCATACTGGATCACCTCGGCCAGCTGATGGGCCGTCACATCAGGATCCTTGAGCACTTGCATCACCCTTGCCGCCACCTTGGGAAAGGGCGGCACATGACGGATTAAAGCCAGAATTTCATCAATGCGGTTCATAGTTCAAATTCCCCCCTGCCGGAAACCTTTAAATGTACCCTGCCCGTACCAATTTCAAGACTGACTGTCCGATTGACCGATCCGCCTATATCCTCAGCAGTGATCTTGATATGATTTTTGTCAAAGAGTTTGCTGAGGATCAGATAATTACGTTTGCCGATACTGAAAAAACCTGTGGGATCAAGAATCTGCGAGCCGCCGACCACCTTGACGATCAGCCGGCCCTTGGCTGCGCCCAGGCTATAGCATTCCTTGAACAGAGCCGGTATTCCGGTATCGGCAAACATAAACGGTTTTTTTTGCGCCCGGTCTTTGTCAAGCCGCGAATCAGGCAGCATATAGTGGAGCAGTCCCCCCACCTTCACCGCAGGATCCCAGATCACCACGCCGATACATGAGCCGAGCGAATAGGTGATCAGCTCCTCCTTGACGTTGTTGCTGACCTTCATATCCGATATGCCGACAATGACTTTCATAATGGGCTATTTGACTTTTTGATAAACAGTTGTGGCGGTCTGCTGGAAGCGATGGGTTATGCTCGTCAGACTTTCCGAATGGCCGATGAACAGATAGCCGCCCGGGGAAAGACAGTGATAGAACTTTTCCGCCAGCTCCACCTGCGTTTCCCGGGTAAAATAAATCATGACATTGCGGCAGAATATCACATCAATCTCCTCCTTCCAGGGGAAGCTGTCCATCAGGTTGATGTGCTGGAAGGTTACCAGACGCCGCAGCTCATCCTTCACCTTGACATAACCGCTGCACTTGCCCACCCCCTTCTGGAAAGAATTCTTCAGGAATTCGCTGGGCACCTTATCCACCTTGTCGTATGAGTAGATGCCCTTTTGGGCAATGTCCAGCACCTTGGTGGAGATGTCAGTGGCCAGAATGGAGGCCTTAAATGACGGATGGCGGGCCATGAACATGGCAATGACCATGGCCAGGGTATAGGGCTCCTCCCCGGAGGAACAGGCGGCGGACCAGACCTTACATGGGCCTGCCGAGCTTCCCCTGGCGGCAAACTGAGGTAGCACGGTGGCGGCCAGATAGTCAAAATGGGAGTTTTCCCGGAAAAAACTGGTGAAGTTGGTGGAGACGCAATTGATGAGGTGAACCAGTTCATTGCCGGTTGCATCGTGCATGACCCGTTCATAATAGTCCTTAAAGGAACCGAGCCGGCATGCCCTGAGTCTTTTGCCCAGACGGGCATTGAGCAGCTCTTTCTTTTCAGGCTTCAGGTGAATTCCGGTCTTTGCAAAAATAAGGACGCTGAAATTTTCAAAGTCCTTATCCGTCAAACGAAATTGCTGGAATATTTGATGATCCAAGGGAACTCCCTGAAATGCCAAAGCGATTTTCGCCCTATGCAGCGGCATTGGCCAGGCGGCCGAGACCGGTCTCACCGATCACCTTGTCCGTATCCAGCAGAATTTTTACGCGCCCTTTGATTTTGGCCATGCCGAGGAAATTATCCGTCTCCACCGCATCTCCGCCAAAAGTGGGAGGAGGTTCTATTTCCGCTTCCACAATATTGAGCACCTCGGAAACCGAATCAACAATCATGCCGACCAAAACCGCCTCGGTTTCCCCCCGCACCTCGACCACGATAATACACGTACGTTCCGTGTATTCCTTTGCCTCCATATCGAATTTGGAGCGGAGATCAAGCACGGGAATAACGCTGCCGCGCAGATTGATAACCCCCTTGATATAACGGGGTGTATGGGGAACAGCCGTGATCTCCATCAGACCGATGATCTCCCGGACCTTGAGGATGCCGATACAGTACTCCTCCTTGCCGAGATCAAAGGTCAGATACTTGCCGGCCAAGGCCTTTACGTCCTTCTTTACAGCAGACTGCGCTCTTCCAACATTAGCCATCCCATCACCTCATTCTTGAAAAGCATTACTGCTATTAAAATGTCCTGGGCCCATCTCCTCACTGACACTGATGAGCCCTGCCAGATCAAGGATCAGGCCCACCCTGCCATCGCCAAGTATGGTCCCACCGGCAACCCCCTTGATATCCTTCATATAGCCGCCGAGACTCTTGATCACCACCTCCTGTTTGCCGAGCAACTCGTCAACCAGCAGAGCCCGTTGTCTTCCCTCATTTTCCACTACCACAGCGATGCCCTGGCTGATATCCGTGCAGGCATCGGCCACACCGAAAACATGATACAGTCGGATTATGGGCAACAGAGTGTCGCGGACAAGCAGGGTCTCGCCCTTACCCTGCACTGTATTGTAATTTTCCATCTTCGGCCGCATGGACTCCCGGATGGCAATGGTCGGGATGATATAGCGTTCGGAACCGACGCCGACGACAATGCCGTCGATGATGGCCAGGGTCAAGGGCAGGAACATGAGAAAAAGCGATCCCTCACCGGGCGTGCTCTGCAGCTCCACCTTGCCCCGCAGTTTCTCCACCCCTTTTTTCACCACATCCATGCCGACGCCGCGCCCAGACACATCGGTGATCTTATCGGCCGTGGAAAAGCCCGGCAGAAATATGAGATTGTTGATCTCATGATCAGAGTAACTGCCCCCGGCCTGGATCAGGCCGCGTTCCAGGGCCTTACTGCGTATTTTTTCCGTATTGACGCCTTCGCCGTCATCGGCAATCTCGATGATGATATTGCCGCCTTTCTGGTAGGCGCTCAGTCGCACTGTGCCCGCAACCGGCTTGCCCTTTTTACGCCGCTCCTCGGGGACCTGGACACCGTGATCCACCGAGTTGCGTATCATATGGACCAGGGGATCATAAATCGAATCCACCATGTTGCGGTCAATCTCGGTCTCTTCCCCATCCATGACCAGATTCACCAGTTTGCCCGTCTTCTTGGAAAGATCCCGCACCAGCCGGGTCATCTTCTGGAAGGTCTGCCGGATGGGCACCATACGCATGGACATGGCCGTCTTCTGCAATTCCGTGGTAATGCGGGTCAGCTGGGAGAAATCCTTGTTCAGTTTCGGATCCGACAGACTGGCAATGAGCGGATTATGCCGCACCATGGTCTGCATGATGACCAACTCACCCACCGCGTTGACCAGCCCGTCGAGCTTGTTGATGTCAACCTTGATGGCGGCCTCAATATTCTTCTTCTGCTGGGAACCCGCGGCAGCAACACCCGCCTCAACCATTGTGGCTGCAGGGGCAAACGGTTCGGCGGTAGTCGCGTTTCCAACCGGACCCGCTGACGGTGTGCCCTGAGCAGGCGGGGCAGCCTCGGCCATTGGCACCAGCTCCTCTTCCTGACCTGCTTCGCTGCCCTCCTGGCATATCTTGATGCGCGCCAGAAAATCATTGATATGATACTGCTGGTAATACTCCGAGCCTTTCTCCAGGACATCACTCAGGTTCTGGATCATGGTGCGCAGAAAATCGCCCACGCCAAGCACAATGTCAATGATGCCCGAGTTCATGGTCAGTTTGCCGTTACGGACATCATCGAGCAGATTTTCCGTGGCGTGGGCAAGCCTGTTGATGGTCATCAGATTGAGAAAACCGGAAACACCTTTAATGGTGTGGAAGGGACGGAAAATGTTATTGATGATTTCCTGGTCGTTCGGGTTCTGTTCAAGCTCAAGAACGTTGAGTTCAATGGTTTCCAGATGTTCAAAGGCCTCGGAGATAAAACCGCTGAGCAGATCGCTGTCCTTCAAGAAATCAGGCACGGCGCCCCCGGCTGGAGAAGATGGCGGAGTTTCATCGGCGGCAGGGACTTTTGCAGGAGAAACCGCTTCATCAGGTGCCGGCCGGCTGTTGCCGCATTTTTTCTCCAGGACACTGCTGATTAGGGCAAGCTGCCCGTCGATGGCGGCAGGATGATAGGCAACTCCATTTTCATAGACGTCCTGGGCGTGGGCGACCATGAGCTTCAAACTGTCATCCACCGCCAAGACCAGCTCGATGACGTCGGCATCCATACTGATGCGGCCGCTACGCACTTCTTCCAGCAGATTCTCTACAGCGTGGGCCAGGATGCTGATCTCCGGCAGGGAAACACTGCCCGCTGTTCCTTTGATGGTATGAAAGGCCCGGAAAATTGCGTTGATTGCCTCACTGTTGCCCGGCGCTTTCTCAAGCTCCAGCACGTTGGCTTCAATGGACCCGAGATACTCACCGGCCTCATCGATAAAACATTCAAGCAACTCTTTATCCCGCAGGAAGGCGGGATCATTATTGTCATCCTGGCCGGCTGCATCCTGTTGGCCTGCGACAAACCGGGCGGGATCGAGCTTGCAGCCGATACTGTTCAAATGGCTGCAGAAGGCGGTCACGGCGTGCTGGTCGTCACTGTGGCGTCTCACCTCCTGCATGCGGCATATGCACTCGGCCAGCTGTTGATAGCTTTCCGCCGTGTCCGGCAGTTCAGCCATGATCAAATCCTGGAGAGCGCCCTGAAAAGCGCAGGCCATCTGCCGCAAGGAGGCCTGGGATGCCATCTCTTCATGGGCGATCAGCTCCTCCAGGACTTCAAGGAGTTCACCGACCACCGAAAGGTCTCCGGGCTCAATCATCATAATCTTGACCGCCATATCATCGAGCAGTCCGTTCACGCTCTTTTCAGCACCGACCATACAGCAACCTCAGGCTTCAAATAAAATTTATGACCCAAAGGGATCTTTTCTTTTCACCTCCTTTATATTTGCGCAAATCAAGGACAAATTTTCAAGTTATTAAAATACGTTTTCCCTTTTTCTCTTAGGGCTTGCCTGTTAAAGAAATTCTTACTCCTGGCCCAGCAGATTCGGGTCCAGAGCCCGTATCTGTTCTTCCGTTGCCTTCTGGTTCTGTCTCACCTTATCGATAATATCCGCCTGGGGATACTTCTGCTGCACCAACAGCAGCAGCCGTCTTGATTCGAGCAGCAGGGCCTTTTTCTGATCAACAGCTTCCGTTTTCCGTGCCTTGGTAAATAAATTCGCCGCCTCCATGCGCAGCTCCGCAGCAGCCAGATTCACGGACTCGGAAATTTTTGCCCTGGCCTGGTCCTGGTATGGCGTATCAACCAGCTCTTCAAAGAGAACAATGGACTGATCAAACTGCCGATGATCGAGCATCTCCAAAGCCTTCTGCCATTTGGCATCAAGTGCCTCGTTTTTCTGCATCTGCTGCAGCACTGTTTCCTGGGACTGCTGCGCTCGGATCTCCTCTTCGAGAGACTTGACCGAAGAAGCAGCCTCCCCGGGCTGGGCCTCCCGGGACCAGGGGGCCAGAACCGCCAGAGCCTGGGTGAATTTCCTTTCCGAGGCCAGCTGTCGGGCCTTGACCATGGCCTCATCGACATTCTGCTGCACACGGCCGCCGGCTTTGTCAAGCAGGGCCCGAGCCATTTGGGTATAGATTGATTCCGGAAAAACCTCCTCAAGACGCTGCACGCTCTCCGCCAGGTCCGGAGGCAATGTTATCCCGTCATACTGCAGCCAGGATTTCAGAGCCCGCCTGTACAGCTCCAACTCCTGCCCATGTTCATCCTGTCCGGCAAGCAGGGCAAGCTGGGTTTCAACCTGCACATCCGCCTGTTTCAGGCTGTAAAAGAGACCGGCCACCTGTTCATATTCCTGGCGGGCCCGGGGGAATTTTCCTTCGGCGAAAAGCAGGTCGGCAGCCTGCAGACGGAGCGGCCACGCCTGCAGAGCATCCTTGTCCTGGGCCGCTTCAAGCAGGACCTCAGCCGCCTGCCCGAGCTTGCCGGTAGCCAGCAGGGCGCGGGCATACAGCTCCCTGGTTTCCGGCGATATTCTTCCCTCGCCCCCCGCGCCGATCATATTCTCATAGGACTCCACCACCTTCTCATTGTCGCCCTGGGCAGCCCAGTAGCGGACCACGCCTTCAGCCTGGCCGGCAACGGTCTGCCGGTAGGTCTGCAACTGTTCGGGAATGACCGCCGCGGCTGCGGCAAAAATTGTCTGGCAATCGCTTTCAAGAAAAGCGATATCCTGCTGGAAGGTGGCATAGGGTGATGCGGGCGGGATGATGCCGGCAAACCCCTCGCCGCTGTTCGACGTGGAATGCAGGGCCAGATAGCCGTCAACGATGGTCCTGAGTGCGCCGGTGCATTCCCGCCATTTTTCCGGCTGCGGCAGGGCAAGGTCATGCTGGGAAAAGCTTGTCTCCATCCCCTGCCATTGCCCCTGCTTGTCTCGGTATTCGGAGATTCGTGTCGACACATAATCGGCCATGCCGGCCATGACTGCCGGGTCAAGCCAGCTTGCTGCGGGCATTCCCGGTGCGGGTTCGCCCGCTTTTCTCTCCTCAAGAGTTGAAGGGGCCGACGGCACAGGAGCTGCCGTACTTTCCCCCTCCACCGACGCCCCTTTTCCCATATCCACATAGGGGGGCACCTTTTTCTTCGGCCCGAGCAATCCCCCGGCGGTCTGACAACCGCCGAGCAATAAAAGGACCGCTGCCGCCATCACAAGCCTGCCTGCAAATAAATTCTTCTTGATCATGATATTTTTACAATTACTCCACTGTTATTGCTTTTCACTGTTGCGCCAGTATGGAAGAAAATATCGCTCCAATTGAATTTCACCGCCGGAAAGAAATTTGCCGAAGGTGACCACTGAACTCGTATCCTGAACGCCGGACCGGTCGGACACCAGAAGACCGCCGCCATTGATCGCCACAGGCGCGTCTATCTGGCCCAGGGCCGGATAAAACAGAGGCACCTCGCTGCTGCCGGAAAAGGCCATATCAGCCATATCAAGCGACCCGGCATAATCCCTTTCAAAGATAATGCTCTGCGCAACCTTGGTCCAGATGGGCAGCGCTCCGCTGGAGCCGGCAATACGGGTGGAGGAATGAACCATCGGCCGGTTGTCGTCAAAACCCACATACGCGGCAACGGCAAAATTGGCACCGTCAACGATGAGGCCATCTCTCTTGCTCCGCACGGCCGGCACCACGCCGGCAAAGGACGAGTTGGTAAAACGATTGGCTGTGCCCGTTTTACCGAGCACCGGCACCGTCATCTGCAGCTCGGCAAGCTGCGCCTCCACGGCGGGGTCGCTGCTGCGCAACGGGATATTGTTGGCGTAACGGCCGGTGCCGAATCTGACTACATTACGCAGGATATCACTGACAGCCACTGCCGTCTTGCCGTCAATGACCCGTTTCTTGATGATCTGGCTCTCATAAATCACTTCCCCATCCGTGGTCTCTATCCGGTCAATAAGCGCCAGGCCGGGATTTGCGCTTTCCTCCGGGTTGTATGAGATCCCGCTGGTCAGCGCTTCATAGACCCTGACCAGCTCAAACAGACTCATGACATTGGAACCGAGAGGAAAGGAGAGAACAGGCTCAAGCTCACTGGTGACTCCCATGGACCGGCAAAGGTCAATGAGATACCTCAGTCCCGTCAGCACCCGGAAATCGCGGATATTATGCAGGACATCGTCTCCATAGCCAGGCTGGGAAGACAGTTTTTGGTATTCTTTCCGGAAGTTTTCCTGCAGCAGGTCGAGGGTGGCCAAGCTCAGCATGTTGTCAATGCGCACCTCACCCCAGAACCTGGCTGCTACATCCGGGGTCATATCGGCCAGCAATCTCTGCAGATCAGCCTTACTGACAGGCAGCCAGCCGCTTCCCGGATTTTCTTCGCTGTAGATGAAATGATCACCGGCATTTATTGAATCGCCAGCCCAGCCTGCCCCATCTTTTGCCTCGACAGGCTGAAAGTACAGCCCCGGTACCAGGTAACCGCCTGACGTTTCGGCAAGTAAGCCCGCTTCATTCAAAACACGCTGCTGCAGATTTCTGTAACGGATAAAACTGCGGTTGATAATCTGCTGCCGCAGTTCCCGTTCGTTGGCCTTCACATCCTCGGTCAAATCATCGAGTTCCTTTTCAAATCTGTCGCTGTAGTGAAAAAGGCCGAGATTCTGCCACTCATCCTGCTTGCCGGCAAAAAGGAGATCCACCTCGCTGGCAGCCACCGCCATTTCGAAAGCGGTCTTCTGCAATGCGTCCTCATTAACCAATACTCCCATCTTGTCCCTGACGCGCCGGGTATAATGTTCATATGATTCGTTCGTTTCCCGGGCCATGCCGACCCCGGCCAGCAGATCCTTGAACTGGGCAGGACTCAGCCGGTCACAGAGATGATACAGCAGCCAGACAGAGGCCACATTTTCCGAGTGCACACCTGCCCAGCTCATGGAGACCCTTTTATGGGGACTGATGTGATCAGGCCTGGGGATATAGGCATTCCGCTGGTAGATAAACATATTCCGCTCATTGTTGAGCGGATCCAGGGAGTTCCAGCCAAGCTGGATTGCCGCCGCATAGAGCAGCGGCTTGACCACCGAGCCCATGGCCCTCTTTGCCGACACGGCCCGGTTATAAAAATAATTATCCATACCGCCGGCCAGGGCCAGAATCTTTCCCTCCTGCAGCACCAGGGAGGCGCCCTGCAGCTCAGGATATTTTTCCAGATTGAAAAGATATTCCCCATCGTCGGCACCCTGCCCCCGGGCTGACAGGTAGACCAGATCCCCCACCTGCAGCTCTTTCAGCAGCAGGGGCAGATCCTTGCGGCTGCTGGTGCTCCAGCGCTGTCCTTTGTATTGCACCAGCGAGGCAAGTAAAGGCAGCAACCCCTGCTCATCGATAATGCCCAGCTTGTCTGAGCCCTGGTCATTGGGGGAAAAGGAAACCAGCACCCGCACCGGCTGGCCTTTTTCGATTTCCTGCACCCGCCCCACCAGAAACTGTCCCTCGGATACCGTATTGCCGACGCCGAAGGGCAGCTCGGCATAACGCTTCTGGAGAAAAGAACGGTCGTAGCCGAGCAATTTGACATCGAGCTGGCTCAACTCGCTCTGCAGGGCGAAGAGATTGCTGTCTTGCAGCTTGTTGTCTATGCTGGTAAATATCCGCACCCCGGAGGTGGCCACATTCTCTATGCCGTATTCCAGCAAGGCCGCTTCAACCGCCGGATCATCCAGCCCGTCCTTGACGAGATCCATCAAGGTATTCAGCCGGAACTGCATTTTCCCCCGTTTAAAGGGAATCTCCCGGCTCAGGGCCTGCTGGTACATTTCCACGGAGATCATCCCCAGCCTGTACATCTGCCCCAGAACATATGCCGTGCGCACTTTGGCATTGCGCCTGGCTTCCGCGGCTCCGGCCTCATCCTTTTTTATAAAGGGGTTGTAGTAATTCGGCCGCTTGACACTGCCGGCTATGAAGGCCGCCTCCACCAGATCAAGCTGTTCCGGCTCCTTGTCAAAATAATAACGGGCCGCCACCCCCAGACCCCGGCCGTTGCCGCTTACATAAAACTGGTTGGCATAGAATTCGAGTATCTTTTGCTTGGAGTAATGGTATTCGAGACGCAGGGCAAAGAGCAGCTCGGTCAGTTTGGCCTTTATTGAGCGTCCTTTGCGTTCGAAGAGATTTTTGGCGGTCTGCTGGGTGATGGTGCTGCCGCCCTGGACAATTCTGCCAGCCCTGATATTGACAAACATGGCCCGGGCAAAGCCGGGCAAATCAATGCCGTGGTGCTGGAAAAACTGGTGGTCTTCAGCCGCGATCAGGGCGTTGACAAAATCCTGCGGCAACTGCCCATAGGACACGTACTGCCGATGGGCGTCCTGAAAGAAAACGCCAATCTTCGTCACCCCGTCTCGGCAGAAAACAGGGCTTTCCCTGGCCAGGCTTTTTTCAATATTTTCCTGCTTGAGGGCCTCGCCGGGGTGATAAACCACCAGCCACATGAAGGCGGCAACAGCAGAAATTACGACAAGAGAGGTGAGCGCTGCAAAAATAAATAGAATTTTTTTAAACATTCCCTTAACAATAGTAAAAATGAATTTATATTCACCAACAATTTTCAAAAAATAGCAGAGAATATCAAAATATTCTCATAATGCTTTTCAGGGGCAATCGCAAGAAAAGCATGCTGGAGGCGACAAATTAATTGCATTTGCCAGCCATGTCATGTAAGAAATTAAAGGAGTTTTGGCATTAATTTTGCCTTGCCCCTTACATGATGTATCGACTTCTCCAGTCGAAAAGGCCACCGAATCATGAATGTTCAGTCATATCTGCGTAGTCGCAGAGGACCTTCATACTCATCAACCCTATCCATTGTGGACTGTAAAGAATGCGAGACAAACCAACATATCTTTTTTTATTTATCCTGCCCTTTCTGCTGGCCTCCATGTGGGGCTGCGCGGCAACCGACTCCACAACCAGGCTGCCCGTTGCCGAAGCCACTTTTGCCGCGGATGAGGCTGACGACGGCGCCGAGGCGCTTGAGGCGGAGGTGCCGGTTGATGAAATAACCGTACCCGAACCCGAGGTAACCGTTGTCGAAGAGATGCAGGAACTGGAAACCCTTGGTGCCTGGGTACCCGGAAATCCTTACACGCCTGAAGAGGCCAGTTATGATTTCCCGGTGACCATGAACAAACAGGTTGAGTTCTATCTGGATTTTTTCCAGAACAAGCAACGGGATATCTTCACCCGTTGGCTTGAACGTTCCACCCGCTATCTGCCCATGATCAAGGAAGAACTGCGGACGGCCGGACTCCCCCAGGACCTGGCCTACCTGCCGATGATTGAAAGCGGCTACAGCCTCACGGCATGTTCAACGGCCAAGGCGGTCGGGCCCTGGCAGTTCATGCATTCCACCGCCCTTGATTACGGCCTGGAAATCAACCGTTACGTAGACGATCGCCGCGACCCGGAAAAATCCACCAGAGCGGCCATTGCCTTTCTGTCCGACCTGTATGACATGTTCGGCGACTGGCAGCTGGCGGTGGCCGCCTATAACGCCGGCGGGGGCACGATCAGCAAAGGCATCAAGAACTCTAATGCCACCGACTTCTGGGAGCTGGCCCAGGAACAGTACCTGCCCAGTGAAACCAAAAGATACGTTCCCAAGCTCATTGCCGCCATTATCATTGCCAAAAACCCTGAGAAATACGGCTTCACCAACATCAATTATGAGCCGCCCCTGACTTACGAGACCGTGGAGGTGCCGGCCCTGACCTCATTACGCGCCGTGGAAGTTGCCTGCGAAACCGACCTCGACGAACTGCGAACCTTGAACCGCAACCTGCCCAAGCTCGTCACCCCGCCATACCAGGAAAATTATGAGCTGAAGGTTCCTGTGGGCCAGAAGGATCTGGTGGCGGAAAATCTTCCCCGGGTCAGGCAAACCGTCACCACCGACTACAAAACCCATGTGGTCGACGGCAGGGAAAACCTGACAAAGATCTGCCGACTCTACGGAATCAATAAAACAACCATGCTCAAGGCAAATAACCTGCGCAAATCCAAGCTGACCAAGGGCCAACGGCTGCGCATCCCCTATCAGATCACCAACTACGCCCTGCTGGACAAAGATATGCCGCTGCAGGCTGCGAAGCAGGCTGAAAGCCGCATGGTGCTGCATAAGGTGAAGCGAGGGGAAACAATCGCTCTCATCGCCAACCGCTACAATGTCACTCCCAAGCTGATCGCCTCCTGGAATGGCCTGCGCAATATCAATCAGATCAAAGCAGGGCAGCAGCTTGCTCTTTATGTCACCCATACCAGTGGCATAGTCAATCTCGTTGCCAGCCGTTCCGACGTCAAGAGGGAAACGGTGGCAGCCGCCAACCCTGCTTACTATAAAGTGCAGAACGGCGACACCCTGTGGACCATTGCCCGTCGCTTTGACCTCACACCCGATCAACTCAGGCAGTGGAACAACCTGGACAGCGACCTCATCCACCCCGGTACCCGTTTGCAGGTCAGCGATCCGGAGGCTGTCGGCTCGCTTTCCATGCTGCTGCCGTAGAAAAAACGTTGCCGACTTACCCTGCCTTGCCATGAAAATACCAGGAAAAACAGCACTGGTTCTCGGTGCGGCAAAAGGCATCGGTAAACATATCGCCCTCGCCCTGGCATCTGCCGGGGCAAAAGTCGTGCTCACCCATTACGACTGGCCTGAAGAAAGCAAACAGATGCAGGAGCAATTTTCCGCCCTGGGCCATGAACACCTGACGGTAAAAGTCGACCTGCGCAATGCTGACGAGATCGCGGATTTATTTGACAGGATCTCCAATCGCTTTGGCGGGCTTGATATCCTGATCAACAATATTGAGCGGGGCGGCATGCCGGTTGTCCATGGTCCCTACACCCCCGAGCAATGGGACCTTGAAATGGAAACCACCCTCAAGGCCAAATGGTTCGTCTTTAACCGCGCCCTCCCCCTGCTGAAGGCATCCGGCGACGGGACGGCAATCAACATCTCTTCAATCGCCGCGCTGGTGGGCCGCTCAGGGCCAGCCGGCCTCATCTTCAACGACGGTTACAGCGCCGCCAACAGGGCGGTTTCCTCCTTCACGGAGACTTGGGCCCGCCAGGGCGCCCCGGAGGTGAGGGTCAACGAATTGATGCTCGGCTTCTTTGAAACCCGGCATGCCCAAGGCACCAGAGGCTGGCCGCTGCTTTCCCCAGCAGAACAGCAGGCCATTATTGATCATACCCTGCTTGGCCGCACAGGTAAGATAGCCGACATCATCAAAGCGATTTTCTTCCTGATCGAAGATACTGCTTTTATGACCGGCAGCGTTATCAGGCTTGACGGCGGCTATATCCTTGGGGCGGAAAGGGTACCTTCCATGCCGACAGGGGTGCTTTAGCGCATTTCTGCCATCAGCTACCAGCCTTTTGACTTTTCCATTTTTACCTGCTGCTCCGCCCTTTTGAGCACATCTTCCATGGCCCATACCGGGATCTGCCGCATGATCACTTCCACCGCTGCCGCTTTAAGCGAATCCTTATCCTTCGGGTTATCCGGCTTGGCCTCGGCAATAATCTCCTCCGCGTCATACCAGCAGAGCTCATGGCCCTGCTTGTCATAGACGGTCAGGATACGCCTGTTCGGCTCATGGATATGCTCTTCTTCAATAACGTTACCAACGATCTGCAACGCCAGCTCATAGGGCAGAAATTTTGTTTCTTCTGACATGAAAAACTCCATCTGAGATGAATAATCATCCCTTGTTGCAATTTAACCATTAAAAAATAACAGTCCCATAAACAGCTCCACCTTATGCCAGCGCCCGTGGCCAGAAAATTCGCTGATACATATTCTGGGCATAACGATCCGTCATGCTGGCAATGAAATCAACCACACGCCTCTCCAGGGAAGCGCTTACCGCAAATGAACCGATCTCCTTTTCAAGAAAATCAGGGTTGTCCAGCAGATAAAGATACAGCTCGCGCAGCATTTTGCTGGCCTTGACAAATTCAGTATGCACCTGGAGCGAACTGTAGACATTGACATATAAAAACTGGCGGAGCAGCTGCATGACCTCTCCGATCTCCTTCTCTATGCCGAATACCAGCTTGCCATTGTGCGGCTCAGTCGCGGCAAGCACTGCCTGGATCATAGTGACGATACGCTTGGAGTGCTCATTGCCAAGCACCTGCTGGCACCTTGCCGGGATCTCCTCCTGGCGAATGACCAGACAACGGATGGCATCATCCAGATCATGGCTCAGATAAGCGATAATGTCGGCATAGCGCACCACGCAGCCTTCCGCCGTCACCGGCAGGTCCCGGGCATTATCCGGCAAAACCTCCCCATAGCCCTTGGAGTGCTTGGCAATGCCGTCGCGTACCTCATAGGTGAGATTCAAACCACGTCCATCGTTTTCCAATACATCCACGACGCGCAAACTCTGCCGGTAATGGGAAAAACCGCCGGGGACCAGTTCGTTGAGCACGCTTTCCCCAGCGTGGCCAAATGGGGTGTGGCCGAGATCATGGGCCAGGGCAATGGCCTCAACCAGGTCTTCATTGAGCGATAAAGCCCGGGCAATAGTGCGGGCAATTTCCGAAACCTCCAAGGTATGGGTCAATCTGGTGCGGCAATGATCACCTGTGGGGGCGAGGAAAACCTGGGTCTTGTGCTTTAACCTACGGAAGGCCTTGGAATAGACAATACTGTCCCGGTCACACTGGAAGGCACTGCGGATAGGGCATATCTCAACTGGCACAAAGCGGCCCTTGCTTTCCGCGCTTAAACAGGCGTAAGGCGAGAGATGCATTCTTTCTCTCTTTTCAATTTCCTCACGTATGGACAACTTATTATTGTTATTCAATTTATTACTGATCTTCACATCAATGCAGGCCGGCGCAGCGCAACACTCGCCTACCAACTCTATGCTGCGCATGCAGCTCCCGCAATTTTATATGTCCGCAGCCTCATAGCGGTTGACGCGCCGTCCGCCTGCTATTAAGCTGTAATTTTCCATTTATCCCCGAGGAACCCGGATGACAAATCACGAACATTTCATGAAACAGGCGTTACAGGAGGCCCGGAACGCCCTGGCAGAAAATGAATTCCCGGTAGGGTGCGTCCTGGTCTGCGACAACGAAGTGGTGGCACGAGGCAGAAGGCTCAATACCACGGCACAATCCAGAAACGAACTCGACCATGCTGAAATCATCGCACTGCGTTATTTATTTGCCTCCAGGCCGGATATCAACCCCGCCCGGCTCACCGCATACTGCACCATGGAGCCTTGCCTCATGTGCTATGCCGCCCTGCTGCTCAGCCAGATTCCGACAATCGTCTACGCCTATGAAGATGCCATGGGCGGCGGTACCGGACTCTCCCGGACAGGACTCACGCCTCTCTACAACCAGGCCAAAATAGAGGTCATCCCCCACGTACTGCGCAGTGAAAGCCTGGCTCTGTTTAAACAGTTTTTCCAAAATCCTGAGCACAGTTACTGGCAGGATAGTTATCTGGCCCAGTACACTCTCAGCCAATCATAGGACCGGAAACAATCCCCATATAAAAACCGGACATGACAGGCTGTGCAATGTCCGGTTTCAAAGTATTCCATTTTTCCACTGCTGCGGAGAAAGCCAGCCGACGGCAACAGGGTCAACCGTCCCTGCCGCGGTTATGTCAGGATGGCTATCAATGCAATAATGGCAAAGGTACAAATAAGGAAAATACCAACCTTCATTGGCACAGTGGTGTCTTCTGCGTGGTGTCCATCTCCATGTCCGCTCATGTTCTCTCCTCCATATTCGTTGTCTGAACTTGCCTTATCATTATCAGGGCAAATTAATTTACTCTATTCAACGGAAATAGCAACTCGAATCCAAGGACAAAATTACCGGCAATTCCAAGCCTGGCCACCAGGAGATGCGACCGGCATATTACCCGGAGCAAGCAAGATCATTCGCCACGCCCTGTGGTCCTTCAGCGCAGTCCGCAAACAATAGGACTTGAAAAGATGTCTTATCTTGAGTTTAATCCAGAAAAAATTCCCCACCTTAAAGTATATAGAAGGACGTGCCATGACCAATTTAACCGCCAGGACAGTCGGCTTTAAGCCCAGAGAGCGGAATGTTTTTTTTCATATCCTTACCGCCTGCAACCTCTCCTGCAGCCACTGTTACATCAATCCGGAACAGCATGGCAACGCCACCATCCCCCTGGAGACCATGGAGAACTGGCTGCGTCTATTTTTTGATCCGGCCAGGGAGACCAATCTTATTTTTCTCGGCGGAGAGCCCACCCTGCACCCGGACCTCGCGGCCGGCATCAAAACGGCCAGGCAACTGGGTTATCAGACCGTGACCGTGGACAGCAACGGTTTTTTATTCCATAACCTGCTGGATCACATCAACCCAGGGGAGGCTGTCATCAGTTTCAGCCTTGACGGCCCGACAGCGGAAATCAATGATCCCATCCGCGGTAAAGGGGTGTTTGCTGCCTGTACCGCCAATATCAGGAAGGCGGTGGCCTTGGGGTTTGATGTCAGCCTTATTTACACGGTGAGCAGCATCAACATTGATCATCTGCACCTGATGCCGGCGCTGCTCAAAGAACTCGGCGTCCGGCGTTTTTTCATCCAGGTCATCGGCATCAGAGGAAAGTCAGCCGGCTACACCAAGGACAATCTGCAACTCACCCCGGAGCAGTGGCTGGCCGTGATTCCCGCGGTGGCGCAAAAGGCCGCCGCACTGGGCATCCATGTGATTTTCCCCAAGGTCTTCCTGGCCGCAGGGGAAGAATTTGCCTGCGCCGGGCAGGTGGCGGAAAACTACTTTATCTTTCCCAACGGCCGGGTTTACCAGTGTCCTCTATGCGAGGATTTCCCGGTGCACGCCTTTACCATCGAAGACAACAGACTGGTCAAAAATACCGGACTGACCGAAGATCGCTTTTTCACCCTTGATATCCCCGAGGGATGCGTGATGAACAAACTGCTGCAGCCTGGCAATATCCGCTATGATGCACAGGGGAAGCCGCTTTACCGCATTTCCTGCTGTCTTTTGAAACAGGAGATCCAGAGAGCCTGAGACACTGCAAGGGATGAGCGCCCCTGGGCATTTAGCTTGCGGGCGCTCTTCACTCTTTTGTCTTTTGCCCGGCGCCTTCTGCCGGCCGGATAAAAATCCGCATCACCAGAATGCCGGCTTCATAGAGGAGGAAAAGCGGCAGGGCCAGCAGCAATGTGGAGACCATATCTCCTGCTGCCAGCAGAAAGGCGAGAACCAGAATAGCCAGATAAAAATATTTGCGCTGCCTGGAGAAATAGGTCTGCTGCACCAGCCCGGTTTTTCCTGCCGCAACCATGAGAAACGGAATCTCGAAGGACAGTCCGAAGGCCAGCGAAGCGCGGATAACAAAGGTCAGGTAGGAATCAAGTTTGGGCAGGGCCTGCAGATTGTCACCGGCAAAACTCATTAAAAATTTGAGAGCCTGGGGCATGACGACGAAATAGGCAAAGCAGACGCCGAATCCGAAAAGCAGGGTGGCCCAGAAAACCACGGCAAGACCGACCTTCTTTTCATGTTTATGC
Source organism: Pseudomonadota bacterium (assembly GCA_018897105.1). Taxonomy (GTDB): domain Bacteria; phylum Desulfobacterota; class Desulfobulbia; order Desulfobulbales; family SURF-16; genus SURF-16. The sequence continues at coordinate 13,926 of JAHILF010000094.1, read as the reverse complement.
AGCCCGGGCGAGACAAAGGCCCATGCCTCATAAAGCATGACCGGAAAGGCAACAATCAGCCCAACCAGTACGGAGATCTTCAGATAACTGACAAAGGCTTCGGTGAGATTGGTATAGACCAGGGATGACAGATCAGGGCTGGCCTGAAAGAGGGGCATCACCAGGAACCGGGCCAGCTGGCTGGAAAAAAAATAGGCGGCGAGCGAACAGAGAACCACAGCGGCAAAGGCGATGCTGACCCGGCGCCGCAACTCTTTGAGATGATCACCGAAATGGTCGGCCAGGGGGCTCATCAGCTCTTCTTTTCCGCCTGTTCCGATGGCTCTTCGGCCTCCGGGGCGGCAGCCTTGACCGCCTCCCGGTAAACGTCCTCGGCGGTATGGGCCTCGACATCAATCACCGGATGACCGTCTTCCATTTCCCCTGCCTCGTCCTTTTCTCCCTCAGGCAAGGCAGCAACCTTGCCGTCCTTGAGCTGCTCACTCTCCTCCGATGCCCGTTCAGCCTCCTTCAACTCTTCCTTCAAAGAGTCCTGCAGGGCATTTGCCGTCTTTTTCAACTCCATGAGTTGTTTGGCGAGAGTTTTGGCAAGATCCGGCAATTTTTCCGGACCAACGACAATCAAGGCCAGAGCCAGGATCAGAATAAATTCAGGGAGACCGATGCCAAACATAGAAGATGATAAAGGTTAAGTTTACGCAAAAGGCGAGGACAGCAGGCTCAGGCACTAACTCTTTTGCCTAGAAAATATTTGCATTCCTAATCACGTCCTCTCCGGACGACAATGCCAATCTACGGTATTTGATTTTTCGTGTCAAGCAGCTTGGCGCATTGACTTTTCGGGACTCTTTGGCTAAAGTTCACCGTCACTTATAAACGATGGAAGAAAATTATTACCATATCAAGGAGTAAGATCAATGGCCAATGTTGTGGTGGTGGGCACCCAGTGGGGCGATGAAGGGAAAGGTAAGATTGTTGACCTGCTTACGCAGTACGCGGATTATATTGTCAGATTTCAGGGCGGCAACAATGCAGGCCACACATTGGTGGTTGACGGCAAAAAATTTATTTTCCACCTGATCCCCTCAGGCATACTTTACGAGGACAAACATTGCTTCATCGGCAACGGCGTGGTGATCGATCCCGGCGTGCTGCTGGAAGAGATGGACAAACTGGCTGCAGGCGGCCGCACCGTTACCCCCGCCAGGCTGACCATCAGCGAACGGGCTCATCTAATCATGCCCTATCATAAACTGCTCGATCTCGGCAGCGAGGCAGCCAAGAAGAAAGGGACGAAAATCGGCACCACCGGCCGGGGCATCGGTCCCTGCTACGGGGACAAAGTCCTGCGCAGCGGCATCAAAGCCGGCGACCTGCTCGACACCGACCTCTTCAAAGAGAAACTGCGGGCCAATATCGAGGAAAAAAACCGCATCCTCACCGACCATTACAACGGTAATCCCGTCTCTTTTGAGGAAATCTACGCTGAGTTTCAGGGCTATACGGAAAAACTTGCCCCGTATATTGACAACGTTTCGGTCAAACTTGACCAGGGCCGCAAGGCGGGCAAAAATATCCTTTTTGAAGGAGCACAGGGCACCCAGCTTGACATTGACCACGGCACCTACCCCTTTGTCACATCATCAAACGTTGTGGCAGGCAATGCCTGTACCGGTTCGGGATTCGGGCCGACCCACATCGATGCGGTGGTCGGCATTCTCAAGGCCTACACCACTCGGGTTGGCGAAGGTCCCTTCCCCAGCGAACTTTTTGACGAAACCGGGGATGCCCTGCAGAAAAAAGGCGGTGAATTCGGCGCAACCACCGGCAGAAAAAGACGCTGTGGCTGGCTCGATGCGGTGGTGGCCAACGAGGCGGTCCGCTTAAACGGCATTACCGGTCTGGCCATCACCAAGCTTGACGTGCTGAGCGGCCACCAAACCCTGAAAATCGCCACATCCTATGAGGCAGGGGGCAGAACGTTCACCGCCATGCCCGGCAATATCCGCACGGCCCAGCAATTAAAACCTGCTTATGAAAAGATCCCCGGCTGGCAGGAAGATATCTCCGCGGTGCGCAGTGTTGCGGACCTGCCGCAGAGTGCACGGGATTATGTGAAGAGGATTGAGGATCTCACCGAGACACCGGTGATCCTGCTTTCCGTGGGTCCTGACCGGGCGGAGACCCTGCTGCTGAAAAATCCTTTTCTGAAGGATTAATTCGTAAAGACGAAGAATTACATAGAGAGCACAGAGCCCACAGAGTTAACTAATTGTAATAATAAATGTCTTTGCTCAGTGATCTCTGTGTGCTCTGTGGTGGAGAACGACTTACTTCTTGGCCACATAACGCGCCCCGGCCATGACATCGGCCATATCAACGGCAATGTGCACCAGCATGTTATCCGCCGCAGGCGCCCCGGCCGATTCCCGCACAGGCTGGTTGGAGAAGACGGCACCGAGCCGGTGGGCCAGGGAAACATCCGGGTGATCCATCTTCTGGTCCATGGCCTGCTCCATATACCAGACCGTATCGCCGCTCTGCACGTCAATGACCCGGACGCTAAGCTCCACCCGGGAACCGCCCAGACTGGTACCGGAGAGCAGATACTTGATCCTGCCGGCCAACACCAGGGCCGTACCGGCTTCACCGGCAATGGCCGTGGCCTCGGCCAGCGAGCCGTAATGCCGATTGACCATTTTGACCGTCTGAAAAGCCTGTTTGCCCAGCAGCACATCCTGAAAAAGAGTGGCCACCCGCTCACCCTGACCCGCCTCCATGCCGTTCGGCACGATAAAAGGCAGCACTGCCACCGAGGCCCGGCTCAGATCCGCGGCCGTGGCCACCAGGGGATGGATATAGACCACCGGCGAGCCGGTTTCCATCTCTGGCTGGCTTGGGGGATGTCCGGCACAACCGGATAACAGCAGCAGAAAAATTATGAAATAGCGCAGCATACCCTCTCCTCTTTGCAATTTCTGGACATCAAGGCCGACACCCGGCTTCATATATTTTACCGTTCATAGGCCGACATCGGCCCGGCTACCGCCCCTTTTCTCTCCGCCAGCAGATAATTGATATTGGCGCTTCTCTGCAGTTCAAGAGCCCCGACCGACATTACATCAGACGAGCCGGCGTCAATCATCCGGACATTGACGATGACCGTGGTCGGGGTCAACGAATAGGTTCCGGCAACAATCGCCTGGGCCTCCTGCTTCTGGGCAATGAGGGAGGCGTCGCGGGTCAGGGTCAGCTCTCCGCTTTTACTTTTCACATAAAGTCCAGGGGCCTTCCTGATTTCAGCCACGCCGAACCCCTGCTTGAACAGGCTGGTGGAAAGCGCCTCGGTCAGGGTACGGCCGAATCCCGATGTTTCATAGAGGTCATCCAGGTTGACGAAGGTGGTAAGAATGAGTCGTTCGCCGCTCTTTCTGCCGTCCTGTCGATTGGCCACCAGCTGCCTGGCCAGATCCTCTCCAAAACCGAAAAAATCAGGACTGAGAACGGAAACCGTACTGCCCCGCTTCGGGGCGGCGCAGCCGGCCATCAGCGCGGCAACGGCCATGAGGATAAAAAAAGCCTTCCACAGGGGACGGGTTGTCATTTTCATCTCTTTTCCTTCTTCCTTCCAAGTTAACCAACGACCATCATCGCCACGCCAGGCCGCAACAACATCAATCCGCAGCGACAATCTTCATCCGCACCGCAATCAACGCTGCTGGCGGATGATCTGCTCAGCCCGGTGCATGCCGTCAAGGGCATCCTCATAAAGTGTCTTGGAAACCGCCGAAGAGGCAGCAAAGGAGAACTGCTGCCGGGCCAGTTCGTAGCGGGACTGGTCCATATATTCCAGCCCGCGTTCGTAACAGCTCCAGGCGTGTTCGTCCAAGGCCTTCAAACCGGCGCTTTCCCGGGGCGGCTCCTCGTGCTTTGGCGGCAGAAGAGAACAGCCGCCGGCCGACAACAGGGTCATTATGCCAACCAGCGCCACAAGACCGAGTTTACGCAATAACAGGGCCAACCCATCATATCGCCAGCCTGACCCGTGCTGATTCCCGCAGGTCAAACCTGCTTTTTTTCGCCACATTTCCTTTCTCCCGGTTCCCTTATTCTTTTGGGGCGATCTCTGCAAAATTATGCAGCTCGACCGATGTTCCTTTTCTGGGGGGCATCGCCTCATCCCGCATGAAGCCCTGCACCAGACTGTTTTCCGCAAAGACCAGCGAGCCGCTTGACAGAACGGAGCCGTCACTTGACTGCAGCAGCCTGGCATTGACCATGACCTGGCCGTCGCTGATGGTATAGGTTCCCACCACCACGGCCTGGGCCTCCTGCACATAACTGAGCTGGGCCATGTCCCGGGACAGACCGTACTCGCCATACCCTTCGGTTATCTGGATGGCCGGCGTCATCCGCACCTCAACCACCTCAATGCCGGCCCGCTGGAATTCGCTGATCATCTGCTCGGCCATTATCCGGCCCAGACCGGAAGTCTTATAGAGCTGATTGAGATTGACAAAGGTACTGACAATAACCCGGTACTGATCGGCTATGGGCTCTCCGGCATGGTCGATCAGCTGCCGGGTGAGTTCGCGTACTTTCAGCTTCAATTCAGCGGCCTCCTCGGCCGGAATGGGCCGAGGAGGACCGGGCAGGGTTTTTCTGGTTAAAAAACTCTGCAGGTCCGACCACCAGTTTACCGGCTCCTCATTTGGCGTCAAAACCCTGCCGGTGCGGTACACATAATCGGCCGGAACCTGATGGGGATAATTGTAGCCGTATCCCGTGGTCATTGAGAATTCATCGCCTGCAGCGGCATTGCCTGCCGCACCAAGGGCAATAAACCCGAACACCATCGCCAAGACACTGGATGCATATCTCATTTTTCGCCTCATTTCTGCAATTACCCCACCTGCCATTGAGCACTGATGCATGACTGTGCAATTTGCCACGCAGCTTCTGCGTCATTGCCGCTGTTATGCCGTCAAGGAGAAGGATTGGCCGGGTTGTGCCGTTCATCCCCGTACTGGACCAGCTCCGCCGGATAGACCACCTGCACATAGTCTGCTTTTTCTTTTTGGGCCAGGTAGGAATCAATTTCCTCATTGACCCGCGCACTCATTTCCGTAACAGCGGAGCAGCCGGTAAGGCAAGCCAGACACAAACCGATCACTATTATTTTCATTTCCTCTCCCGTCAGTCAAAAAAATGATCAGAAAGTCAGTTATCCAACATCCGCCACCCGGGTAATTGCCCCACGGGCGGCAAAAAAATCATTTTCCCTGCCGCCGACCGGGAAAAAATTACCCACCGGCAAGCACCTTGGCGCTCGGGAAAATCTCTATGCTCCGTTCCTTGGCGCGGCAGCAGCATTGCACGGAATGCAACCTGCAGACAGAAAAATTTCCCTGTCCGTTTTCTCATTCCCAAGCAGATGTAATGAAGCAATATTGCATTTCCCGTGCCTCGGGTCACTCATCCTGACAGATGAATCACTTACCCGTTAACAGAACCCCGGCCTTCACTAGAAAAATATCCCCGCACACCGAATCTTCTCCGGAAGGAACGTAACCCCCTTTTATTGCAGGTTTCAAAGGGAATCCGCAACCAGCGCCTCATAGGCATTATTGCCTTCCAGGCCTTCACTGCAATTAAAATTCTTGCCAAAAGGGAGAAAGAGATTATATTTAACAGGTTTAAATTATAAGAATCAGCAAATTTACAAGGAGACGCTGTTTAATGGCACGTATAACTGTAGAAGATTGCTTGGGGCAGATAGGTAATGAAAATCGTTTTATGTTGATTCACCTCGCTGTTGCCAGGGTCAAACAGCACCGTAACGGTCAACCGTTTCTTGTCAAAGGGAAAAACAAGGAAGTGGTTATGTCCCTGCGAGAAATCGCCGCCGGCAGGGTCACTTTTGAAAATATTAAAAATTTCAACAAAGCTCCGGACAAAAAGACTGTCACCGACGCAAACGCCACTGAAGTTGTTGCATAACAATTCGGCGAGATCGAGTAACAAACTTCAATCCGTACAGATAATTTATTTGAGCTGAGCCCCCAGGAAAAATCGTAGCCGATGGACAAAGATTACTACAACATTCTTGGTGTCGTCAGAACCGCCGCAACGGATGAGATAAAAAAGGCTTACCGCAAGCTTGCCATGCAATATCATCCTGACAGGAATCCGGGCGACCAGGAGGCAGAAGAAAAATTCAAAGCGGCGGCTGAAGCATATGAAGTGCTGCGGGATATTGAAAAACGTAAGATTTACGATAAATATGGCGCGGAAGGCTTACGCAACAGCGGTTACAGCGGCCCCGGCAATTTTGAGGATATTTTTTCAAGCTTCGGCGATATTTTCGGTGACCTGTTTGGCTTCAGCGCCGGCAACAGACGACGCAGTCAGGGGCCGGTACCCGGTAATGACCTGCGCTATGATTTATCCATCTCCTTTCTTGATGCGGTTCACGGGGTGGAAAAAGAGATTGAAATCAACAAGCGGGACACCTGCTGGACATGTGAAGGAAGCGGGATACGGCCGGGCTGCAAAAATAAGACATGCACTTACTGTCAGGGCGCAGGCCAGGTAACCAGATCCCAGGGCTTTTTCAGCATCCGCACTCCTTGTCCGGAATGCCAGGGTCAGGGTGAAATCATTACCGATCCCTGCAATGAATGTCATGGCGCCGGTCTGATCACCAAGAAGAAGAAGGTTTCGCTGAAAATTCCGGCCGGGGTGGATACCGGGGCCAGAATGCGTTTGCGCGGGGAAGGCGAGGGAGGCCGCAAAGGCGGCCCAAGTGGTGACCTTTATGTGATTATCCATGTCGAGGCCCACAATTTTTTCCAGCGGGACGGGGATCTCATCTATTGCGAACTGCCGCTGTCCATGACCCAGGCCGCCCTGGGATGCACACTAGATGTGCCGACCATCCACGGGGAAAAAAATCTTAAAATTCCCAAGGGAACCCAGCCAGGCCAGACCTTTCGGCTGCACGGCGAAGGCGTTCCCAGTTTACGCGGCCATGGCAAAGGTGATATGGTAGTGGAGGTCAAGGTGGTTATTCCAAAAAAACTGAGCAAGCGTCAAGAAGAACTTCTGCAGGAATTCGCCAGCCTGGAATCAACTGATGACGAACACCACAGTGAAGGATTTTTCAAAAAACTTTTTTCAGGCAACCTGGGGGGAGCATAAACGCTCCAGAGACGGGAAAAAATGACGCAGATAAAAGAGTTTAGCCACTTTGACCAGGCGGGAAAAGCCAGAATGGTCGATGTCAGCCAGAAGAGCGACACGGTCCGGCAGGCTGTGGCCGGTGGGGTCATTTATATGTCACCGGAGTGTTTTCAACTGGTGAGCAACGCCTCCATTGCCAAGGGAGATGTGCTGGGTGTAGCGCGACTGGCCGGCATCATGGCCGCGAAAAAGGTGGATGAACTCATTCCGCTTACCCATACGTTGCCTATCTCCAAAGCGGACATCAATTTCAGCCTGGATGCGGAAAAAAGTTGTATAGAGATAACTGCTACCGTAGGATTGACCGGTAAAACCGGAGTGGAGATGGAAGCCCTTACCGCGGTATCCATAGCTGCTTTAACAATATATGACATGTGCAAGGCAGTGGATAAGGGCATGGTGATAGACAACATCAGGCTCTTAACTAAATCAGGTGGAAAAAGTGGCACTTACGTCCGCAATGACCGGAAATAAATCAGTAAATTTCTGTAACACGAAAAAGCAACGCTGAATCATGTGGAGATCTAAGCGATGACAGACGAACAAATGGCGTATTTTAAATTGAAATTACAGCATATGAGCGAAGAGCTCTTGTCTGAAGCGAATAGAACGATTACGGAAATGACAGACAGCACCGGCAATTATCCTGATCCCACGGACAGGGCCACCGCCGAGTCCGACCGCAATTTCGAACTTCGCATCCGCGACCGTGAACGTAAGCTGCTGGCTAAAGTCAAGGAAGCACTTGAGCGGATTGAAAACGATGAATACGGCGTCTGCGAGGATTGCGGAGATGATATCGGCGTTGCCCGGCTTGAGGCCCGTCCTGTCACCACCCTCTGCATCCAGTGCAAGACAAAACAGGAAGATTATGAAAAGGCAAAGGCCAGTTGATCTGCCGCCGATGCTCAAAGATTCCCCCCTTTCAATATATTGAGCCATGCCCGAACTAAGAAAAGACCCTATCCTCGGCCGTTGGATTATTATTGCCAAGGAACGGGGGAAGCGACCGACAGACTTTATTGTTGAGCATAGCGTCAGCAAAGGTGGATTTTGTCCACTTTGCCCAGGCAATGAAAAAACCACCCCACCGGAGGTTCTCAGCTACGGCGACATCAACCACCAGCCCAATACCCCGGGCTGGACGTTGCGTGTTGTGCCGAATAAATACCCGGCCCTGATCATTGAGGGCGAGCTGAACAAGGAAGGGGAAGGTCTGTACGACAAAATGAATGGCATCGGCGCCCATGAAGTCATCATTGAATCGCCGAACCATGATGAAGCCTTTTCCGATCTGCCGCAGAACAGAATGCTTGATGTCTTTCTCGCTTTCCGTGACCGCATTATTGATCTCGGCCGCGATCCCCGCTTCAAGTATGTCATGGTCTTCAAGAATTTCGGCAAGGCGGCGGGCGCCTCCCTGGAGCATTCCCATTCCCAGTTGATTGCCCTGCCCATTGTCCCGGGGCGCATCGTCTCGGAGATGTCCGGCAGTCTCTCCTACTACAAATACAAGGAGCGTTGTGTCTACTGCGACATGATCCACCAGGAAATTAAAACCGAAGACAGGGTTGTCTGCCAGAACGATTATTTTCTCGCCATCGCCCCCTATGCCCCTCGTTCTCCTTTTGAAATGTGGATTATGCCTAAAATGCACGCATCGTCCTACATCAGTCAGGACCACTCGTCTTTCCAGGCCCTGGCGGCAATTTTTTCGGAAAGCATGAGGCGGTTGAATGCCTGTATTCCCAATGTCCCCTATAATTTTGTCCTGCATGCCTCACCTTTGCGCTCCGAACCGTTGGAATATTTTCACTGGCATTTTGAGATCATGCCCAAATTGACCCAGATTGCCGGTTTTGAATGGGGCTCAGGTTTTTATATTAATCCGACCCCGCCCGAGGATGCCGCGAAATTCCTTAAGGAAGCAAAAGTGTGATTGAACTCATAAAAACAGGTGTCTCATGAAAAAGATATTACTCGTTGACGATGAAGAAAGCATCCATCTTCTCTACCGAGAGGAACTCGAAGAAGAAGGCTATGAAGTACACTCCGCTCTTTCCGGCGAAGAGGCCCTGGGAAAACTTCATATCATAGAACCGGACCTCGTTATTCTGGACATCAACATGCCGGGCATGAACGGCATTGATGTGTTGCGCCGCATGAAGGAAATCAATCAGGCAATGCCGGTCATTCTCAGTTCCGCCTACCAGGAATTCAAACAGGATCTCGCCTCATGGGCCTCAGATGATTACATTGTCAAATCATCCAATCTGGACGAATTAAAAAACGCCGTCCGTAAATATCTGTCCTGACCAATCGGTGCCAGCATCCCGCAATGAAGGACATCCAGAGCCTGCGCGATCACCGGCGTATCAACATCAAAAAAGTCGGGGTCAAGGATATTTCCTACCCGATCTCCGTGCTTGACCGCGCAAACAATGTGCAGCGGACCGTGGCCAGGGTGAACATGTACGTCAACCTTCCCCACCAGTTCAAGGGCACCCACATGAGCCGCTTCATCGAGATTCTCAACCACTTCCACGGCGACATCAATCTCCGCAGTTTCAGGCTCATCCTGGAAGAGACAAAAACAAAACTGCAGGCCGAAGCCGCGCATATGGAAATTGAATTTCCATTTTTCCTCAAAAAAAAATCGCCAGCGGCCAACAAGATGGAACTGGCCGAATACCTTTGTAAAATGCACGGTTCCCTTGACCAGACAGATGACCTTACCCTGGAAATCGCCGTGCCCATTTCTCCGCCGGCGCCGGTGCAGACAATCTCCGGGCTTCCCGAGTCCCTTGGCCATTGGGGAGTGGCGAATATCTGTCTCCGTTTTAAGCATTTCATCTGGATGGAAGAGCTGATTGAAATGGTCGAAGCCGTAACCACCCACGACCTGCAGTGGTCAGCCTCAGCAGTCAAACCTCCCAACCGTACCCTCTCCGTGGAAAAAATTGCCAAGGATCTGGCAGTCAAACTGGCCGGCCACCCTGACATCAGCTGGTGTTCCATCACCGTTGAGAATCTCTCCCAAGGCTTCAGCACCTTTGCCACCATTGAATGGCCGGAAGAGGACATGAACTCCAATCACAACCGCATACATTAAATGATAAATCCTATGAATCACGAATTTTTGCTAGAAATCGGCACTGAAGAAATACCGGCAGGCTACATTGAGCCGGCCCTGGATTTCATGAAGTCAACCATGGGCAGAAAACTGCAAGAACTCTCTCTCTCCCATGACGTCATTCTCACCGCCGGTACGCCGCGCCGCCTGACTCTCTGCGTCCAGGGACTCAGCGCCTGCCAGCCCGACCGCAGGGAAGAGGTTCTCGGCCCCCCGAAAAAAGCGGCTTTTGACAGTGACAACAAGCCAACCAAGGCTGCCATCGGCTTTGCCAAATCCCGCGGCGCAGCCCTGGAGGACATCCGGATTGCCAGTACGCCGAAAGGTGAATATCTGATGCTGGTCCAGGAGCACAAAGGTGAGCAGACACCTGAAATTCTCTCCCGCCTGCTGCCGGAGTTCATTCTCTCCATCCCCTTTCCCAAATCCATGCGCTGGGGTACTTTCCGGGTCAGCTTTGCCCGCCCCATCCAGTGGCTTCTCGCCCTGTTTGCAAGCAGAGTGGTTGACTTTTCCATCAATGATCTCTCCTCCGGCAACACCACCCGCGGCCACCGCTTCATGGCGCCCCAGGTCGTTCCGGTACAAGATTTTAGCGATTACCTGGCCGTGTTGCGCAATCATTATGTTTTTGCCGACATAGAAGTGCGGCGCGGCATGGTGGAAAGGGAAGTGGCACAGGCAGCCTCCGAGGCCGGGGGGGAAATCGTTGCCGATAGCGGCCTGCTCGACACGATCACCAATCTGGTGGAATGCCCCATGGGTGTCAAAGGCAGCTTTGACGGGAAATTTCTGACCCTGCCGAGGGAGGTACTCATTACCTCCATGCGGGTACACCAGAAATATTTCACCGTGGCAGACCAGAACGGCAACCTGATGGCCAACTTCGTTGCCGTGAACAACACGAAAATTGACGATATGGCCATGGCCGCAGCCGGTCATGAAAGGGTGCTACGCGCCCGGCTGGAGGATGCGCTTTTTTTCTTCAAGGAGGATAAGCAGCGCAGCCTGGAAGGTTGCCTGCAGGATCTGTCCGGTGTGGTTTTCCAGGCCCAGCTCGGCTCCATGCTGGAAAAAACCGAGCGACTGGAAAAACTTACCGCCTTCCTGTGCCGGAAAATCGCCCCGGATCTGCTTACCACAGCCGTGCGTGCCGCCCGGCTCGCCAAAGCGGACCTTGTGACGAATATGGTGGGTGAGTTCCCCACCCTGCAGGGGGTGATGGGTAAATATTACGCGCTGCATGAAGGGGAAACAACAGAGGTTGCCGAGGCCATCCAGGATCATTACCTGCCGGTCAGGGCAGACAGCGCCCTGCCGGAAAATATCCCCGGCGCTCTGGTCAGCATCGCCGACCGGCTGGACACCATAGCCGGCTGTTTCGGCATCGGCAAGATTCCCACCGGAACCACGGATCCTTACGGACTGCGCCGTCATGCCCTGGCTTTGCTGCATATTATCGATGACCGCTCCTTTCCCCTTTCCCTGTCCGAATGCATCAATGAAGCGCTTGAGCTATACGGCGATAAGCTGACGGAGGACCGGCAGAAAACCGCCAAAGCCATTCTTGACTTCATCAGGGGACGCTACATGAATGATCTCATCTCCAAAGGCATGGCCCAGGAAGCAGTTGAGGCGGTGCTGTCCACCTCCTTTGATGATATCGCTGACTGCCGGAAACGGATCAATGCCCTGATCAGCGTCAGCTCACGGGAAACCTTCACCCTGCTGGCGGGCGCCTTCAAACGGGTTATTAATATCATTAAAGATCACGCGGATTATGAAGTCTCTTCCCCTCTCCTGCAGGAAGAGGCGGAAAAAAGACTGTACACGGTATACCTTGAGGTGCGCGACCAGGTTGAGCCCCTGGTCAGTGGAAAAGACTATGACCAAGCGCTGGAGAAAATTCTGGAGATGAAAGAGCCGGTTGACGCCTTTTTCGACACCGTCATGGTGATGAGCGAAGATGCCCAGCTCAGAAAAAACCGGTTGTCGCTGCTGGCCGCCATTGCGCAACTCTTTCTGCGTATCGGTGATTTCTCCAAAATGTATACGCTGACGGGCAATGAATAAAATTCAACTTTACTGAGTTACGGTAACTTCCTGAAAAAAACGCTATTGCGATAAATCAGACCGTGATATAAAAACTTCTCACATCATCCAGCGCATTTTCATAGAAAATGGGCAGATGGTCATAAACGTTTTTGAAACAGCTTGCCAGCCTGATCACCTCCTGCCAGTCTCCCCTTTCATAGGCCTTAACGAGCTTGAGAATAACCGCATACCGGGTTATTTCCTCACCAATCAATGTGGCAACGATTTCGTGGGCCAGGCTGAGGTGCCGTAAAACGTTTTCCATGGGCTGGTCAAGCAGGACATCCAGCAACGAAAACATACCCACTGTATAACAGCTCGACGTAAAATCCCGCCCTTTGCCCATTTTCTCGCCAATCTGTTCACAGAACCTGGCCCGCAGAAGGGTCAGACGCAGCAACTCCTGGGGCTTATCATCGGCCATGTAGGAGAGCATCATCAGGCTGAGCCATTTCCGCAAAGTCAGTTCGCCGACCAGGGCAACTGCGCTCTGCATCGAAGTCACCTCCACCCTCCGGCGCATGGCCGCAGAGTTGACGTAGCGCAGCAGCTTATAGGAAAGCGACACGTCTTGGGCAATAAATTCCGTGATCTTTTTAAAATTGTAATTTTCATCCTGGAGGACACGGATGATCTTCAGATACTGCAATTTTGATCCGGGAATATCCCTGCCCTGGACGATTTTGGGTTTACTGAAAAAATAACCCTGAAAAAAAGAAAAGCCCATGTCCTTTAAGACATCATATTCCTCAATCGTTTCGACCTTTTCAGCCAGCAGTTTGACGTTGTAAGGGGCAACCTGTTGCAGATTACAGTTTAAGGCGTCCATGGTCATGGCCTGGACATCAAATTTGATGATGTGGGCTATTTTAACAAGCGGCAGAAATTCTTCGGTAAAAACAAAATCATCCAAGGCAAGAATATACCCCTTTGCCACCAGATTTCTGCAGGCATCGATTACTTCCTGAGTTACTTCTACATTTTCCAGTACTTCGGCGACTGTTATTCGCGGAGGAAACAGCGCAGGATACTCTTTGACGAGCATATCCCCGCTGAAATTGATAAAGGCCTTTCTCCCTTCCGTGATTTTGCTGATACCGATCAGGGAGAAGGTATTGGTGATGACCCTGGAGGTTGCCTGCTCGCCGTCCTGACCTTCATCAAAAAAGTTATCAAGACCTGACCGAAACAGGAGTTCATAGCCGAATACCCTGCCATTGCGACGAAATATCGGCTGCCTGGCAATGAAAATCCTACCGCCTCTATCAGGCGGCTCATCGGCGGTCACAGACCTATCTCTCATCGCAATATCATTCATTAGGGACTCGGAAAATGTTAATTTACCTGGATCGCGCCCGGATTTGGGTCAGATTTGGTTGCGCCGATTGAGCAAAACCGCAGGCGTAGCTGTGCTCCGGCGAGGATTTTGCGATTGAGGCGCGGCTAAAGATGGCCTG
>JAHILF010000093.1 GCA_018897105.1 Pseudomonadota bacterium | reverse complement strand
TGCCGCACTGCCTCATCCTCCAGCGACAATAGGCATCCCAGTCAATCTGCGGTTTCTCTTCGGCTTGTTTGACAATATCATTGAGCAACATGAGCATTTCCTTTAGAGGACTTTCTCACTCCTCGGCAGAGGCCGTATGTATACAGCGGGAACCAAGACCTAACTATAACATGCCATATTTATTAACAATATACTGATTATTGAATACAACCTTTCAAAAACTTCTGCCAACTTTTTCCCGACAAAAGACATATCTTGTCTTGGTCACGGTTTTAGCAATGCCCTTCGGAGAAAGGGCTCATACAAATATGAAAAGAGACAACCATTGAAAATATTGACGGTTTCTTTGAACTCCTGTATCAATATTTAAAATGCCTTGATCGCTTCAATGCCGCCAACACCGTATTCTATGCCGACGTCGCCCCTGAAATCCATGAAGAGAATCGCATTTTCTGAAGCGAGCAAGGCGGGATGAATCAGTAACAGGCCCCGACAATCTGAAATGGAAAACACGAAACAGGAAATTGCCGAACTTTTTGGTCCCGCTCCCATTACCTCGTATGAGCTGGGCAGAGCCGCCGCCCTGGTGACCGCGCGCAACCGGCAGCTCGGCGCTCTGCTGACCTCGGAACGGGCTGTTTTCTATGTGCAGATTCTCTACCGCCTGCTTCTCTTTAAACGGGTGCACGAACTCGAACCGCTCTACGAAGATATCTTTCAGGCGGTACGTCCTGCCCAGGAGGCCTGCCCAGGCGAAGAATACCCGATGCAGCAATTTTATGCCGACATGCAGCAGCTCAGCGACTGGCAACTGGTCGCTTTTCGCATCGAAAAAGAACGATTGCGCGGCTACAGGGATAACCGCAAACGGAAATTCCGCTATATCCTGAGCGAGGAATGCGCCTCCCTGCTCGAGTGGCTGGAAAACCGCCTGCTCGATGATCTTGAGGAGCGCGGCCATGATACCCGAGACCTGCTTCAGGAGGTCTGCGGCTCGCTCAATGAACTCCTGCGTCTGCTCCATCATCTGAAAAAGGACGACCCGGAGCAGGTTGATCAGGCCCGCCGGGTCCTGTTCCAGCTCTATAAGACAGATGAACTGACCAGGACGATCACCGCCAACCTCACCGAGTTCAACGCCAGGCTCCTGCATTTCATCATTCAGCAGTATGACCTGAAAGAGATAAAACAGATCCTCACCGAGCTGGACACCTATGTGCATTCCTTCCTCAACCAGGTTTTCACCCTGCGGCGGGAAATAACGCCCCTGCTTGATCGGCTTCTCCTGGAGCCGCACCTGCAGAAAATCGAATTAAGTCACCGCATCATGGACGCTGAAAGGTTGCGGACCCCGCACCTGTTGCAAAGCGCCTATGGGGCAGGCAGGCAGGGAGCCGCGACCGGGCTCCATGAATTCTACGTTGAAGACGGCAAACTGGATCTGCTGCACAGGCGGATCAGCGATTCTGTGATCAAGGTATGGCAGAAACTGCGCAGCCACCTACGGGAGCTGGAGCGCAAAAACAACCGGATCCAGGATCTGCGCGCCAGGATCTGCGAAATTGCCACCCTGCCCGCAGACATTACCCCGCTTGACTTTCTTGACAAATTGCTGGCACCGGCCCATCTGCAGGGAGATCCCCATTACTGGAATGAGTTCCAGAAGGCCGATCCCCCCGAACCCCGCAAGCAGGTGTCTAAACAGACCGGCTTTACCAAAACCTATCTCCGCTCCAAGATCCAGGGGGGCGGCAAACCGGTGCAAACCATGGACGAAACCCGCCTGGCCCAACTCGACAGCTGGCTGCGCGCCAGGGTGCTGCCTGAAAACGCGGGAGAGGCCAGGATTTCCGCCATGCAGCCGACCTGTCCGGATGATTTTGCCAAGGTCATGGATCTTGCCGTATCCGGCAGCCTTGACCAGGGCCGGCGATTGAAACGCATTCATTACCGGCTCGACCATGAAAAAGAAGAGGTGCGCCTCACCCTGGCCCAATGCGCCCAGCGCCTCTCGTTTCATGATTTGCGTGTGATAAAAGAGAGATAATACAAGGGAATATGGAAGCTGAACTTGCTAAATTGCTGGAGCGCAGCGGTGACCGGGTGCGGGCGGTACTCAATATCCTGGTGGAGGCCCCCTATTTTTACAACACCGACAATCAGGAACTCTATTTTTTTCTCAAAAGACATCGCCGGGAATTCGCCGAGTTCTTCAAACAGTTCTATGGCTGGACCCTGCTCATGGACGGCAAGTGCGCCAGGGTTTATAAACCCGAGTGGTACAATCAAGCCATATCACCGGCAACCAGGACCATGTTCAATTTCACTCGCCGCGACGAATGTCTCGCCTTTATGATGCTGCTGGAATTTTTCGAGCATCAACTCGAGGAAAACGGCATGACCGTGGAGGACCGCGACAACCTCCGTTTCCGGTTCGGCGATCTTCTTGGCCACGTGTATCGCCGTTTCCAGGAAAGCTTTCCGGAAAAAAAGGAGAACTACAGCGAGGATCTTGTCAGGGCGCGCATACTCAAACCAATCATGCCGCAGCTTGAGCGATACCGTTTCCTGATGCGGATAACTCCGCCGGAGGATCTGTCCGCCGGGGATGACGAAATCATCTATGAGGCCTTGCCGGCAATGTATCATTACAACGGCAACGCGCTCAGCCGGATCATTCCTGAGCTTACAAACTATGAACAGTCCGGGGCAGAGAGCTGATGAACTCCAGCCAGACCATACCCTATCAGATAACCCGCATCCGGCTGATCAATTTTCACAACTTTATCGACGAAACCATCGATCTGCCCAACGGCGGCCACCTCTTTCTGCTGGGCGACAACGGCTGCGGCAAGACCACCATTCTCGATGCGATTCACTATGTGCTCACCGCGGGCCTTTCCATGGAATGGAACGCGGCGGCCAGATTGGCGGGATCACGCCGCGAAGGCCGCCGGGTGCAGGGAATCGTCATGCGCTACAACCTTGATACCGGCGCCATGAACCCGGACGGCGGCATCTCCTATGCAGCCCTGGAAATCCAGGGCCGGCATGGCAAACCCCTTACCATCGGCATCGGCATGGCCACCACTGCCATGGAGGAGCGGGTCCGCCACTGGGGCGTCATCCGGGAGTGTCCGCTTGCCGAGGTTGCCTTCACCCTGACCGACCTGACCGGGACAAGGCCGGCCTCCCGCCTGGAGTTCAAGGATCTCCTGGGATCCAGCCGCGGCTTTTACAAGGATGCGAAATCATACCGGCAGGAACTGGCCCATCGCTTATTTAGCGATTACGAAAACTATCTGGAAATCTGCCGTTTCCTGTCCATGGGCAAGGCCTACCGGGAAATCGCCTCCCACGCCACGGACTACCATGAGCTTTTCAAAAGCCTGCTGCCCGAGCCCCAGACGGATCTTTTCGAACGAATCATCGAGGCCTTGCGGACACTGGACGAATCCAAGACCCTGCTCGATGATATGACAAGAAAACTCGCCTATCTTGAAGGGTTGCAGACTCTGGTCACGGCCATTGCCGAGAACCGGGAAGCCGTGCTGCGCTACGAATGGCTGGCGTGGCATAAAAGAGAAGAGTTGGCGGAAAACGATATTGACAAGTATACAAACGAGATCTCGGGCCGACAGACCGAAGAGGCGGCATTGGCCACGCAGTTCCATGAAAAAGAAAAAGATGAATCACAGTTGCGAAGCCGGCTTGATGACCTGAAAACCAGGGACGCCAGCGGTCTGGTACGCCAGGAAAAAGAGGGTCAGGCAGAGCTGCGCCGCAAAAAACAGGATCTGGAGGACAAGAGGGCAAATCTCAAGCAAAGCGGCAAGGAGATGCAGGCCGCAGCCACCCTGCTTGCCAAAGAGCGCAATGCCCTTGCTAAGACCCTGGCTGCGCTTCTTACTGAACTGGGTCGCAAAGCCGCCAGGCTCCCTTTCACCATTGCCGACCTGCTTGCCGAACTGGACCAGATGCACCGGGCGGAACAGAGTGAGGACCAGGCGCCGCATCTGTCGTCCCAGCCGGTTCTGGTCCGGGCGGAGGCGGAACGCGATTCACTCAGGGAGAAGCGTTTTGCCCTGGAACTACAACTCGCTGAATGTGAAAAGGAAATAAGTGGTTGGTCAGAAAAATTGCAAACCCTGATGAAACAGCAGGAGGTTGCTCCTGGCCTCAACGGCTGGACCGAATGCCGCAACCGGCTGCAGACAGCCTTGCTTTCCCCGCAGCCATTCTATAAAGGGCTCGAATGGCGCCCCGGACTGGCTGCCGGAGAACGGGCGCGCATCGAAGAATTTATTGGTGAAGACATTCTTGCCACCTTGCTGGTGCCCGAGGCGGAATATGAACAGGCCTTAGCCATTGCCGCCGGATTTCCCGGGGTGAGGATCAGCCATCCGGGGCGGGGATCGGCCGAAATGCCTGAGTGGATACGGATGAGCCTGGATATAACCCGATCAGATCCGGATGTCCTCAGATGTCTGGCTGCGGAGATGATCAGCGATTTCGGTCCACAGACCGCCAGGGTGAACCAGTGCGATATGTTGAGTTTTCGCAGCCATGACCGGGCACTTGCCGGAATAACGGCCAGGCTGATCGGCGCTGCCGGCCGCAAAGAGGCATTGGCGCGGGAAAGAGGACAGCTGGAAGCGCACCTCCAGGATTTGAGCAAGACCAAAAACGGCCTGGAGCGGCAACTAAAGGCGCTGCAGGAAAGTGAGGACTTGCTGAGAGCATTCGTCGAAATGCTTCAGGAAAAACTGGAGGATATGGCGGCACAGGCCAGGCAGACGGTCAATGCCCGCCAGGAAGCTATCCGGCTCTGGCAAATTTATCAGCTGCATGAACAGCGGCTCCAGGAACTGGAGCGGGAGACCACCGCCCTTGACGAGCGCATAGCCACAATGGGCCGCCTGATCAGGCAGGAGGGGCTGGAAAATCTCGACCGGCGCATCGAAAGAGTCGAAAAACAGCTTCAGGCCAATGGCAAGTCCATGAGGGACATCATCAGCCGCCAGGGAGAAATCAAGTCCGATAACAAAAAGGCGGCAGGAGAAATTGACAAGACGTGGCTCAGCAGGGAAAAGGCCGCCTCGGCCCGGCGGCAAACCGAAGAGCGACTGGCAGCGCTATTACCGGATATCAATGATCTCAGCCATTATATTCTGCGCACCAGAAAAGGTTTTCAATTCAAGACCCTGGAGGCGATTGACAAGGAAAGGGCAAACAGCGACGGCTTAATCCTGGAAAACCGAACGCTGCTGCGGGAGCGCTTGCATGATACTGAATTCGGCGCCGCCTTTCGTTTCTGGTACGAAGAGGAAAGCAACCGGCTTTTTGATTACCGCTCCCGGCTCCTAAGCGAAATCATTGTCCAGCAGGGCAGGGAAATCGCCGAGCAGCAGGAGATTATCAACGACCGCACCAAGGAGCTGTTCAAAAAAATTATCATGACCGAGCTGGTCAATTACCTGCGCAGCCATGTCAGTGATCTTGAACAGATGCTTGCCAGGATCAGGAAACTTCTCGCCGCCCGTTTCTTCGGAGGCCAGCAGTACCGTTTCCGCATCAGGCCCATGGACAAATACAGCCGCCTGGTGCAGGTCATTAAAAAATTCAGCCCCTTTGACCCGGCCGCGGAAGAGGAATTGCGCCATTTTTTCGAAGACCGGAAGGACGATATCGTCAACACCGTTGTCGGCACGGTGCCGGATGAACTCGACTATCGCAACTGGTATCACTACGAGATGGAGGTAGGCACGGGCGGACAAGGAGTGGTGATGGACAGGCGGACAAAAAGCATGGGATCCGGCGGAGAGCAGGCCGTGCCCAACTATCTGCTCATTCTGACCATTGCCCATTTCTTTTTCCACGGCAAAAAAGTGCGGCTGCACCTGCTGCTTTTTGATGAGGCCTTTTACGGCATCGATGCCGGCAGGCGCGACCAGCTTCTGGGCTTTGCTTCCGATCTCGGGCTGCAGCTCTTTGTCGCCTCCCCGGATCAGGACGGCGTCAGGCAGGAGGTCAGCTATTCCACCACTATCCTGATAAAAAAGGATACGAACTTTGATGTGCATCTCTATCCCTATCACTGGGAAAACCCGAACATCATCAAACAGCCGGGCCTCTTTGACGAGCCGACGCAACCGCACCCCGTGCTGTTTGGTGAAGAGTCCGGCAACCCATGACCGCCTCGCTCATTTCCTGTCTGCTGGACAAATACCCGCTGCTGCGACCGTATCTGCGCAAAATCTGCGACCGTTGCCGGCGGCGGGAAACCTTGACCGGCACCATGAAGCTCGGCCGCCTTGACCGCAAAATAATTGCCGGGCTGCAGGAATTTTTCGGTATGGCGCCCCTGACTATCTCGGCCACTGGTGAGGTCAGAATATCTTTTGACCGCTTCTTCCAAAACACGGAACCCCGGACAAGAGAGGAATGGATCAACGCTCTGCATCTGGCTCTGGGACTTACGCGGGAAAGCAATGCGGAAGATCAGGCCCGCATCGGAGACACCGCCGCCCGCATCCTCAAACGCCTGGAAATCGCCTACCCTGATTTACCCGGTCTGGCCAGCGCGGTCGGCGGACTAGACCGCCTTTGCCGCCTGGTTGCCGACTCAGGGGAGAACATCCAGCAGGAACTTTTTCAGGCGGCGGAAGTCATCCGCTTCCTCAAACAAAACAGCGAGCCAATCACCTTTTCCGAACTGGCGGCCCGCTTCTGCCGGGACAGCAAGGCCCTGCGCGACACCGAACTCGCGAAAATGATTGCCTCCTGGCTTGAAATCCTGGACGGGGAACACGGTGCATCCTGGCAGGAGCAAACCGTCTGGGACCGCTACCACGTGGTCCGTGATCGACTGGCGGTAAGCGCAACCGTATGCGGGCCGCTCCTTTATGAAAAGAACGGCAAGGTCTATGACTGGATCTATCAACTCTGGCAGGCCGGCGAGCCCGCCACCCTTTCCTGGCAAAACATCACAGGGATCGAAAAAATGTATCAGACAGGCGAGGTTACCGAGAAATTTCCGCTGGTCACCTGCGAAAATGAAGCGCCCTTCGGCCGCCTGGTCCGGGAAGGGCATCCCGCCGTTATCCTCTACACTTGCGGTTTTCCAAACGATGCAGTCCTGACCATCTACCGCCTGCTGGCACCCGAGGCGACAAACCGGCTCCATTGGGGAGACAGCGACCTTGCCGGCCTGCGGATCGCCGCCATCCTGCATAAGGCCCATCCCTTGCAACTCTGGCGTTGTGATCTGAAAACTCTACAGGCCCACAAATCCCGCCTCCTGCCGCTGCTCTCCGGCCAGAAACAACAGATAAGCGATTTTCTGAGCAGACATGCGGATTTCCCCTTTGCAACAGAATTAAAATTCACCAAGGAAAACGGCTGGCTGGAACAGGAAAACCTGCAGGAAAAGAGGGGAATAAAATTGATATGATTGATTGAGACATTGACATCCCTTTACTATTCAACCTTCATCAGTAAAGGCAACTTCTTTTATTCCCTGATATAACTTCCGGAGCAGCATAAGGTTCTCCTCAAATTCTTCCGGTCCCAAGGCTTTTCTCTGCCACATATCCAAAGCGAGTTGGTATTTACCCCCCTCGCGTGTCTCACGCGCCAGGATCTTTAAAATCCTTCCCCGGGACCCTTGCCCTACAATATCTGAAATATCCCTTCCCAAGAGCCTGGCCCCGGCATATTTCAGATCAAAACCTTCATCTGCAAGCAAGGCTGCTTCTCGCTCGTATAGTCGATCCTGATTACCTGCATCTGCATACGCCCTAAGAATTACAGCCAGATCATGTGCATCTTTTACTCGAGCCTCGTCACCCCTATCATCCCAGGCGATAATTTTCAAAAGCGCCCAACCAGCCGGGGAAGCAAAGTAGATCTCAAACTCAGGATTTGACTCTAATCTTACCGGCAGTGAGTGTGCATAGGCTTCATCAAAGCCAAGCACATCCATCTTTACTTCGTGCTCGGGAGGCCAGGCTATGGCCCTGTCAGTGCCGGAAATCCCACCAAAAGGAACAATGTCAACCGGCAGGTTATTCTCGTAAATAATACGCTGTGCTTCAACGCTAATCAAAAATGAGCCATCTCTGCTAATGAAAAGTGAGCCCCCGGCTCCATCTCTTTTTTCTGCCCCCTCCCTATCCCCAACCCTCTTCTCCTACATTTTTTGTTTTCCCATCTAACTGCTGATCTGCTCAATGGAATAATTTTGTTGAGGAGACCACCATGGCCGAGAGGCGTACATGCAAACACTGTAAGCAGGTTTTTTGCCCTCGCCCGCAAAACCCTGACCAACGGTATTGCTCGGAACCGGCATGTCAGCGAGCCCGTAAACGGATTTGGCAACAGCAGAAACTACTGACCGACTCTGATTACCAGGCCAACCAGAGTGCCGCACAGCGCTGCTGGCAAGAGAAGAATCCCGACTACTGGCAGGAATATCGAAAGAGGAATCCTGATTACGTGGACCGCAATCGCGAACGCCAACGGGAACGTAATCGCCGCCGGCGAGAGCAGGATACCGGTCTGGTTCCGATTGCAAAGATGGACGCGTCAATGGCTGAAAGATCCATTAATCCCGGACGATACCTGTTAAGCAGGGTTGATAGTGGCCTGATTGCAAAGATGGACACGTTAATCGTTGAAATCAACGTCGTTTCAGGTGGTTAGTTCACCTCCAGTATTGATTGCAAAGAGAGGACTCGTAAGCTTTTTGGCCGGTTCTTGAGTAAACATGGGGCATGAAAAAGCAAAACGTGGATCTTCACCTGCTTGAATTACGTTACGCCCACATTCGAGTAAAAAATGAGGCACGGGTACGCCGGTTGGCGGACTCTATCTCGCGCCATGGCCAGCTTGAAGCGATGCTGACGGTATCCGGCCAGGACGGCCGCTTGATTCTGGTCGACGGTTATCAGCGTCATGCGGCACTAAGATATCTGGGCCAGGATGCCGGCCTGGTTGCGGTAGTGGATGAGCCGGAAAGCCAGGCCCTCTATCAGCTTCTGATCCATCGTGGTGAACGGCAGTGGGAAGCGATTGAAGAGGCTGGTTTGATTCAAGAACTGCACCGCCGTTTTGGCTGTTCTTTAAGCGAATTCGGCAGACGGACAGGCCGTGACAAGTCCTATGTTAAACGACGCATGGAACTGCTGGAATCATTGCCCGAGGAGGTTTTGTCGCGGGTAATCGCAGGGATAATCTCGACCTGGGCCGCCAGTCGGGTGCTGGTACCGTTGGCGCGCGCCAATGCCGCGGATGCAACAAGGCTTGCCGCCCATCTTGAGCGTGAACCTATGTCTACCCGGGAACTGCAGTTGTTTTATGACCATTACCAAAAGGCTAACCGGCAGGTCAGGGAACGGATGCTGAACTCGCCGGCGTTGTTTGTCAAATCAAGCCAGGCTCTTGCCGGGAGCAAGGACGAAAGCCCTGAAGAAAGATGGCTGCACGACGCCAAGGTGGTCTGCGCCATCCTGGATCGTCTGCGGGATAAGGCGGATACGGTTTTTTATCCGAACCAGGAACAAAAGCTGCGACGACAACTGCTGGTCCGGGCGGCCAAGGCACGACGCTTGACAGTGGAACTGCAGCAGAAAATCAAGGAGCGTCTTGAATATGATCGACCCCATCAAAGAGCAAGTGATCCGGGAAATGGCAAAACAGGGCATAAAAAAGCGGATGATCGCCAAACAGCTGAAGGTCTCCCGCAACACGGTGGACAAGGTGCTTGAGACAACGGCAGCCAGGCCTAAAGTCAGCAAAAAGTCCGGATATGATCAGCACATAGGGCAGGTTCGGGAACTCTTTCGGGAATGTCAGGGCAACATTGTCCGGGTTCAGGAGGAACTCGTGGCTCGTTATAATGTCAAGATTCCCTACCAGAGTCTGACCTGGCTGGTCCGTAAGTATCAGCTGCGAAACCCGGCACAAAAAAGGGCCGGCCGGTATCATTTCGAGCCAGGCGAGGAGATGCAGCATGACACCTCTCCGCATCGGCTCAAACTGGGGAACCGCCTGCTTACGGCCCAGTGCGCGGCACTTTCCCTGGCATACAGTCGGCAGCTTTTTATCCAGTACTACCCAAAATTCACCAGATTTGAATGTAAAACCTTCCTGACTGAAGCCATGGCGTATATGCAGGGGGCCTGCCATCGCTGCGTTATCGATAATACCAGTGTGATTGTCAGTCACGGCGCCGGCCCGGATGCCTGTTTCGCCCCTGCGATGGAGGCCTTTGTCCGGATCTACGGCGTAAAATTCATGGCGCATCGGATTAACGACGCAAACAGAAAGGCCAGAATCGAACGACCCTTTGATTATGTAGAACGGAATTTCCTTTCCGGCCGGACCTTCACCGACTGGCATGATCTCAACCTCCAGGCCAGACAATGGTGCGATCAGGTAGCCAACCGCAAACCTAAACTCAGACCACCTGACCTCGGGAGTAGCACGTGACTTGCGCTGAAAAAATAACTGGTTGAATTTGTGAGATAATCATGGCTTGCTCGCGGGGATGGCAACTTTTGTTGTCGAAGCGGGAAGATTTTGATAAGGTACCGAAATCCCGGATCCTGTCGAATCTTATCCTCTTCGCATGAGGCCCCAAACATGCCACAGCTCCAGTTGCCGATTTTTCCCAAGGGTATGACGC
>JAHILF010000003.1 GCA_018897105.1 Pseudomonadota bacterium | reverse complement strand
GCCATCTTTGGCCGTGCCTCAATCGCAAAATCCTCGCCGGAGCACTGCTACGCCTGCGGTTTTGCTCAATCGGCGCAACCAAATCTGACCCAAATCCGGGCGCGATCCAGGTAAATTAACATTTTCCGAGTCCCTTATTTCTTTTTCTTTTTTCCTGCATATCTTATAAATACATGTGCAAGCCGACACATGGACATGCATAAACCGTCCGGGATGAATACAACGGACCAGTGCGAATCGCATTCGATCCACAAGCGACACCAAGGGCATCATGACGCGAAAAAACGGGACCTCAAACTGAATGGAAGAAAATTTACTAAACCAGATTATTACCAACAGCCCCATCGCAACCTTCGTGATTGATGCCGTACATCGTCTTGTCCACTGGAACCGTGCCTGCGAGCTCATTACCAGCATGCCTGCGAACCAATTGATCGGCACCACCCGCACTTGGTCCGCTTTTTACCCCCAAGAACGCCCAGTCATGGCGGATCTCATTGTTGATGGTCGCTTAAGCGAGGTTGAAAATTACTACACCGGTAAATACCACCGCTCCCCCGTCCTGGAGGACGCCTGGGAAGCCGAGGACTTTTTCCCCCATATGCCTGACGGCGGCAAATGGCTTGCCTTTACCGCGACAGCCCTCAAGGATGATCAGGGACAAATAATCGGCGCTATCGAAACACTGCGCGACGTCACCGCGAAAAAACGTGCGGAAACGGCGAGGCGGGAAAGCGAACACCTGCTTAATGAAATTATCGCCGGTTGCCCTGTTCCCATGTTTGTACTCAACGCCCAGCATGAGGTCAGCCATTGGAATCGAGCCTGTGAGTCCCTCAACGGCGCTCTGGCCAAAGATATGATCGGCACCCGCCTGCAATGGAAGGCATTTTATCCCAAAGAGCGCCCGGTCATGGCCGATCTGATCATTGACCATAAAATCAATGAAATACCGGAACGATACCGAGGAACCTGCAAGCCTTCGGTGCTGATCGACAATGCCTGGGAGGCCACCGCCCATTTCCCGGCCTTCCAATCCGGCCCTAAATGGCTCTATTTTACCGCCGCGCCCCTGCATGGCCTGGACGGCAATATCGCCGGCGCCGTGGAAACACTGCAGGATGTCACCGCCCAAAAAAATTACGAACAGCAGCTTGAACATCAAGCCAATTACGACACCCTCACCGGCCTGGCCAACAGAAATCTGCTCAAAAACCGACTCCGGCAGGAGATCATTCTGGCGCAACGCAACAACAACCTGCTGGCCCTACTCTTTCTCGATCTGGACAACTTTAAACAGATCAACGACACCTTGGGCCATGAGGTCGGCGATGAAGTGATCCGCGCCTTTGGTGAGCGAATCAGCACCGCCGTTCGTGATGTGGACACCGTGTCCCGATTAGCCGGCGATGAATATGTCATTCTCCTGCATGCGCCGCACAATGTGGATTTTATCACCAACATTGTGCATCGGCTGCTTGATCTGGTCGGGGAGAAGTTTTGTATCAGGGAACGGGAACTCTACATCGGCTGCAGCATCGGTATCGCGGTTTTTCCCCGGGACGGAGAATCCGCCGAGGAGTTGATGAGTAACGCCGATGCCGCCATGTACCGGGCCAAGATGTTCGATAAGGGCGGGTTCCGCTATTACACCGAGGACCTGAACAGGGGAGCCTCCCTGTGGATGGAACTCAAGCAAGAACTCCACTATGCCCTGACCGCCGGCCAGCTGGAACTGTACTACCAGCCACAGCTGAACATCCAGACCAACCGCATCGCCGGCGCCGAGGCGCTCTTGCGCTGGAATCACCCCAAGAAGGGTTTGCTGCTTCCCGATGTGTTCATCCCGCTTGCCGAGGAGTCGGGCCTTATCGTCCCCATCGGCAACTGGGTGATGCAAACGGCGGTGGCCGAGGCCCAGCAATGGAAAAATATTGAGGGTTTCGACCTGAGGTTGTCGGTGAACGTCTCGGCTCGACAGTTTCGCTATCAGGAGTTGCCGGATCTTCTCGACGCTGTCATTAATCACACCGGCTTTCACCCGCTCATGCTGGAGTTGGAACTCACCGAAAGCCTGGTCATGAACAACCCGGCAAAGGCTGCCAGGCTGCTGGCCGAACTCAAGGGAAAGGGGTTTTCCCTGGCCATGGACGACTTTGGCACCGGCTACTCAAGCCTGGCCTACCTGCGACGCTTCCCCTTTGATATGATCAAGATCGATCAGTCGTTCATCGTCGATTTAGGGAAGAGTACTGAGGCCGAGGCCATTGTCCGTGCCATGCTCACCCTGTGCAAGGCCCTGGGCTTACATGTGGTGGCTGAGGGCGTGGAAACCGAGGAACAACGAGCCTTTTTAGCCGCCGAGGGGTGCGACGAGATTCAAGGATTTCTCTATAGCAAACCGCTGCGCGCCGACAAGTTCACCAGGCTGCTCAGGGAACAACAGTCACTGAAACCGGAATAAAGCCACCGGGATGACTTTAGGCCCATCGTGGTCAGCCCGCGAAAACAAACGAATCGACATAATGATTAATTGGCGGGTTTGCCCCGCCAATTAATGGACACCCCTAAATAAACAACCAACTCCAGGGGTCGGTATTGAAAAAATACCTTGAAGGGGATTACTTTGCCGTTTGCCCCTTACAGTGGCAATGAGTTTTTCATAAATACTTCAGCATAACTATTGTCATTCTCCCCATCATAGCTGGGGGGTAGCGAGGTAATTAGAAAAAATAACGGATAGATTCGTGTATCAGGATGAAATAGGGATAAGTAGCTCGGCAGGCAAATCAAAATACGGTTGCGGGAAATTGTGCACGGTGCTCAGAGAGGCGTTGCAGGTCGGGACGTAGGAGTCAATTCTCCTAAGAAGCTGCTGAAAACATACAGGGCAATAACCATGGGAAATTTTTTCACCGGCTGAAGTGTTTCCGACTATCCACCCATGCAGGGTTTGAGTCTTATGGCAGACGCAGCATATTTTTTTCACCGCTTTCCTCCTGAAGTCCGTTGTTGCTTCTGTTTATCTTATCGGCAAAATAGAGGAAAACTTCAATCCATACAGACCTGCCCGGCAAAGGAGGAAGCAAGCAAAAAAAAAAGCCCCGCCAAAAGGCGAGGCTCGTTGTTTTTATTTTATTCTACCGTCAACTGCCGCAGCTGGTGCCGCATGATCCGCAGGAGGAACCACCGCCCAACGGCATGCTGGAAGAAATGGCAAATCCTGACCGTGGACCGGCATCAATAAAATCAACCTTAATGCTGCCACATGTGTTTAGTAAGCTTGTTTCAACCAGAAATTTCAAATTATCCTGATCAAAAACTTTGTCGGTGTTTTTCGGCTCATCCAGAGCCAAGCCAAGGGATGGCCCAGCTCAGCCACCCTGCATCAAAGCAATCCGGATGGCGGAATCAATATTATTCTGCTCCAGATACGCTTTCAGATTTTTAATAGCCATCGCTGTAACATTCAACATGGTTGTAATCCTCCTGAAAAAATTGAAAAAAAGTTGAAATATCTAAAAATGACAAATTGAGAATTTCAGGTTAAATTTATAAAAACATTATAAACGAACGAGTTTAAAAGGTGCCGCAAAATTTTCTTCCAATACTCGAAAAAAAACAGATAGTAATGTTTATTCAATAATAAGTAATAAAACAGTATAAGTCAATATAATGGTCATTGAGTAAAAATGAAAAACCCGAGACAATTATTTGCATAGGGGAATCTAACCCTCTATAATCAGAAATAAATTGATAGAATTTTTTTTTAATAATCAATCAGGGATAGGCGATGAAAAAAATTGTTATTTCAACCGGTGGTGGAGATGCCCCAGGCCTGAATGCCGTCATCTATGCAGTAGTCATGGCGTCCAATTCCAGAGGATGGGAGGTATACGGTAGCCGCCAGGGTTATCTTGGCCTGCTGGATAAAGACGCCCTCGTCCGATTGAGACCTGAGGATGTGGCGGAAATCACCCCTACGGGAGGAACGATACTGGGTTCAACCAATAAAGGAAATCCCTTTGCCATGCCAGTTGAAAACCTGGCCGGCGAGATCAATATCCGCGACGTTTCCGATCGGATCATGAGAAATTTTCTCCGCATGAATTTTTCATGTCACATTGCGGTTGGCGGCGACGGCAGCCTGGAAATCGCCCATCGGTTTGCCGTGGAAAAAGGCATGCCGGTAATCGGCGTGCCGAAAACCATTGATAACGATCTGCTGGCAACGCAGTTGACTTTTGGTTTTGATACCGCTGTTTCCACGGCAACAGAGGCCCTGGACAAACTCCATTCAACTGCCAAATCCCATGACCGGGTAATGGTGGTTGAGGTCATGGGCCGGGATTCCGGCTGGATCGCCTTAAATTCCGGCATCTCAGGCGGAGCCGATGTGATCCTTATACCGGAAATACCCTTTGATCTCGATAAAGTCTGTGAAAAGATCAACGACAATGAACTGCTGGACAAGCATTATGACATCGTCGTTGTAGCGGAAGGGGCAAGAGCCATTGATCATGAAACCATTTATAAGGGTGACGGTGAGATCGGCAGGTCAGAGAGGGTGCTGGGTGGAATCGGTGAATGGGTGGCCAAAGAAATCAATAAACGGACGGGAAAAGACACCAGATCCCTTGTCCTCGGCCATCTGCAGCGCGGTGGCTCGCCGACCACCTTTGATAGGTTGCTGGCCCTGCGCTTTGGTGCGACTGCGGTTCGCCTGGCGGAAAGTGAGAATTTTGATCAGATGGTTGCCCTGGCAGGAGACCAGATGTGCTCCGTTCCCCTGGCCGATGCGATAAAAAGCCGCAAAAAAGTGCCGCTGGACAGCGACAAGGTGCTGACCGCCCGGGAAATCGGTATCTGTTTCGGCGGGTGAGAAACGCTCTGGGATGCCGGCCTCTGATCAAATAGTGACAAAGGCCGGCTGATTTTTTTTTGGCGGCGGTTACCCAACTGTCTGCAATGTCAACTCTCATGCCGGTCAAGGCTTGTCATATATTCTTCCCACTCCAGGGGCAGAAGAGTCTTTTTTCTGGTGTTGCACTCTTTGCAGGCGGCAACGATGTTGCCTTTGCTGCTCGTACCTCCCCGGGCCAGGGGAATCAGGTGGTCCATGGTCAGTTCTTTTAACGGAAACTTCCTGCCGCAATAGTAACAAATGCCGGCAGCGATTTTGTTTTTCCACCAGGATGTCCTGCGCAGGTCCCGTGCCTTGGCCTTTTCCTTTTTGATGACCTGCTCATCTACCCCGGTAAATCCATAATCCTCTGCTACCATTGCCTTCTACCCCGGTCAATGCTCATTAACAATGTCGCCGAGAAGAATCTTTCTCGCCGCCCCAACCAGATAAAGAGAACCGGCCACACAGATCAGATCCTCCGGGCCAGCCTCTTCCGCCGCCAAGGCCAGGGCCTCGGCAACACTGGCGCCGGCAATGGAGCGCTCTTTGAGTGAATCAGGAAGAATCTCCCGTAGCTTTTCAGCGGTAGCCGACCGCTCCGCCTCGGGACGGGTAAAAATGATACGATGACAATATGGGGCAATGACTGTCAGGGTTTTGCCTATGTCCTTATCAGCCATGCTTGCCCAGACGCAGATAAGCTTTCTGTAAACAAAATCCGCCTCAAGGCTCTGGGTAAGCGAGACAATACCGGCCGGGTTATGTGCCCCGTCCAGCAGGTAACGACGCAGATTGCTATCACCAGCAGCCAAAGGATCGGCAGGACAAGCAACAGTTTTGCCGCTTGAGCTGTCAAGACAGAAATATTCAAGGCGCCCTGGCCAGTGCACCTTGGTCAGGGCTGAGCGGATATGCTCCTCAGTGATGGTAAAGCCCTGTTGCCGCAGCAGGTCAAGTGCGGCCAGGGCAATTGCCGTATTGTCAAACTGATGCCCGCCTTTCATCCCCAGAGGCAGGTTGTTTCTTGCCCTGCCGCCCGCCCCCAGATAATCCCAGGTGCCATCACCATGCCTGACAGCTTTAAAATCTCGCCCCAGGAGGTAAAACGGCGCCTCCTTCTCCAGACAGGTGCGGCTGGCCACATCCAGGCTCACGTCAGTGGCGACACCTGCAACCACCGGAATGCGATTTTTGACAATGCCGGCCTTTTCCGCAGCAATCTGGGCAAGGGTTGTGCCGAGATGGGCCTCATGATCCATGGAAACATTGGTAATGATGCTGACCAAGGGGGTAATGACATTGGTGGCGTCAAGCCTGCCGCCTAGCCCCACCTCAAGAATGACGATATCCACTTTTTCTCTGGCAAACCAGAGCAAGGCCAGGGCGGTGGTGAATTCAAAATAGGTGATCTGCCGCTCGCCGAGACTGTCGCGGACGATGGTTGCTATTTCGGCAAACTCATCTTTGCTGATAAAGCGGTCATTGATACGGAAACGTTCCCGCACGGAAGTGAGATGGGGCGAGGTGTAAAGCCCGACCTTGTAGCCGGCCTCGCTTAAAAGGGCCAGCAGGGTAACAGAAACGGAACCCTTGCCGTTGGTGCCAGCCACATGGATAAATTTCAAACCCTGATGGGGATGATGTACGCCTTCAAGAAAAGCGGCCATACTGTCAAGGCCGAGCTTGATCTTGAAAAACTGCAATTGGTCCAGATAAGACCAGGCCTCCTGGTATTGCATGTTGTGCTTCCTGCGAAAAAGAGGGGGAAGTGAATTTCCGATTTATCCTGATGAAATATGTCAAGCAGTTAAAAATAGCAGAACATGAGACAACCTGCAACTGCATCGACAAAGCACCATCATTTACTGCAGAAATTATGCATCCCCCTGCCCGGCTCGGTCTGGTAGGTGGCAAGCAGTTGCGCAAAGAGATGAAGCAGCGGTTTGTCCTTGAATCGCCTGTGCAGCAAACGGATCACTACCCCATGGTCAATGGAATCAAAATACCTGCGGATGTCGAGTTTCAAATACCAGTTATTTTTTCGTGAAAACCACCGGGCACGCGCCAGGGCGCGGACACTGCCTTTCCCCTTTCTGCAGGCATAGGAATCATGAATGGCATAACGGTCGAGGACAGGCTCACAGATATTCATTACTGCATGCCTTTCGGGAAATGAGGCGGCGCAGATACTGCGCGGCTTGGGATCGCGCACCCAATGCCGTTAACTTAAGAAAAACTGACTACACTCGTCGTCACCCCGGCGAAGGCCGGGGTCCAGAATTGTCGTAACTACCTGGATTCCGGCCTTCGCCGGAATGACGAACCTGGGCTCAGGCAACCGGCGAAAAGG
>JAHILF010000092.1 GCA_018897105.1 Pseudomonadota bacterium | reverse complement strand
ATTGTCGATGATGTCCCAGGGGTAGCGGATACCGGCATGGCAGAGGGTGAGTTGTCCGAACAGGGAACGGGCGAAGGTACCCAAGGGGATGGCGGAGCTGAAGCCGGTCCTGCTACGGAGGAACTACTCGACGAGGAAGAATTTGACATACTGGACGAGGCGGAGATCCTTGAACAGGAAACCGAGATTGTCGATGATGCCTCAGGGGTAGCGGGTACCGGCATGGCAGAGGGAGAGTTGTCCGAACAGGGAACGGGCGAAGGTACCAAAGGGGATGGCGGAGCTGAAGCCGGTCCTGCTGGCGAGGAACTACTCGACGAGGAAGAATTTGACATACTGGATGAGACGGAGATCCTTGAGCAGGAAGCCGAAATTGCCGATGATGCCCAAGGGGTAGCGGATGCCGACGCTGAAGCCGGTCCTGCTGCGGAGGAACTGCTCAACGAGGAAGACTTTGAGCTACTGGATGAGGCGGAGATCCTTGCAAAGGAAACCGAGATTGTCGATGATGTCCCAGGGGTAGCGGATACCGGCATGGCAGAGGGTGAGTTGTCCGAACAGGGAACGGGCGAAGGTACCCAAGGGGATGGCGGCGTTGAAGCCGGTCCTGCTGGCGAGGAACTACTCGACGAGGAAGAATTTGACATACTGGACGAGGCGGAGATCCTTGAACAGGAAACCGAGATTATTGCTGAAGACGCAAGCACTCAGGTTGGCGAAATTGGGGCAACAGATAATGGGCAGAGCGATTCAGGCCGACCTCTGGACCTCAGCCACTATATTGAACCGGATGAGGCCCTTGCCTCACCGCCGGAAACTCTGACTGAAAACCATGATGATTACATCACCCAGATCCTTGAGCGATTCATGCCGAAATTTATCAAGATACCCGCCGGGAACTATCTGACCGGGCGTGATCAGCCCGCTTACAATGGACGGCCGACCCGAAAGATCTTTCTACAAAGTTTTTACATCGCTCAGCTGCCGGTGACTAATGATCTTTTTGATTTTTTTGTCCGCGAGACCGGCTATGAAACCGATGCCGAGAGGGCCGGTTTCGGCAATGTCGTGGAAGGTCGGATCAGCAACAGAATCGATCCGGATACGGGACGTACCGTACTGTTCATCAACCGCGGCATCCGGTCACGAAGGACACAGGGGGCAAACTGGCGTCATCCTTCGGGTCCCGGAAGTTCCCTGGAAAACAAGGGAAATCATCCGGTGGTGCAGGTGAGCCGCCATGACGCCTTGGTCTTTGCCGCCTGGGCCGGGAAAAGGCTGCCCAGCGAGGACGAATGGG
Source organism: Pseudomonadota bacterium (assembly GCA_018897105.1). GTDB lineage: Bacteria > Desulfobacterota > Desulfobulbia > Desulfobulbales > SURF-16 > SURF-16. Next base: position 89,173 of record JAHILF010000092.1, on the reverse strand, counting down.
AAGCCGCAGCCCGTGGCCCTGATGGCCTCCTCTTTCCCTGGGGAAATGAATGGTATAGGGAACGGGCCAACACCGAATCATCGCTTACAGGGGACACAACCCCTGTTATCCGCCATGGCAAAACATCCATGAGTCCATTCGGTGTCTATGATCTGCTGGGCAACGTCTTTGAGTGGACGGCAACGGTGCACCCACCATCCCGGCCTGCAAACAACCGAACTCCCCCTGTTTATGTGCTCAAGGGAGGCTGCTGGACCTCCAAAACAGGCATTACAGTAGCCGACCGTCTGCTGGAACCTGACACCTGGTCAAACACTATCGGCTTCCGTTGCGCGGTATGAAAAGCAGGGCATACGGCAACAGGCATAAGGAATGACATCAGTCATGAGCTTTGCATTTTACTCTTGCCACTTGCCTTATGCCTTATCTCCCCCCCAAGACCTGATCAATCAACTCTGCCGCCACATCATCGGTAATGGTCACTTGGCCGATACGTGTCGGCAGAACGAAAAAGGGTTTGCCGGACACGGCCTTCTTATCTGTTTTTAAAAATGATTTCATCAGGTTATGGTCGAGCTCACGGGGAATCGCCACCGGCAGCCCGAAGCCGGCAATCACCTGGCTGATCCGCTCTGCCTCAGGGGGAGAAAGCAGGGCTTTGCCTTGCGCCAGACTATTTGCGGCAACCATGCCCATTGCCACGGCCATGCCATGGGCAATGGCGAAATCCGACGCCGCCTCCACTGCATGGCCCAAGGTATGGCCGTAATTAAGGATACGGCGCAGGTCGGCCTCCTTCTCGTCCGCGGCCACCACGGCAGCCTTGATCTGACAGCAGCGGCCAATCACCTCTTCGATGACCGGCAGCTGCAGCTGGAGAATCTGCTCCCGGTTGGCATCCAGAAAATCAAAAAAATCCCTATCATAGATGACGCCGTACTTGATCACTTCCGCCAGGCCGTTTAACAGCTCCTCAGACGGGAGCGAGGAGAGGACCCGACTGTCGATATAAACGGCGCGCGGCTGATAAAAGGCCCCGACCAGATTTTTGCCTTCAGGAATATCAACCCCGGTCTTGCCTCCCACCGAACTGTCAACCTGGGCCAGCAAGGTGGTGGGAACTTGGACAAAGGCAATACCCCGCATGTAGATGGCGGCGACAAAACCGGTGATATCGCCGGTGACCCCGCCGCCCAGGGCAATCAGACAATCCTTACGATCAACGCCAAGCTGGGCAAGGGAGCTGGCCAAACGGGCAATAGTTGTCATGTTCTTACTGGCTTCACCCCGGGGGAAAACAAGCAGTTCACAGCTGATTCCCTGGCTTGCCAAAGACTCGATCAGTGTCTTGCCGTAGAGGCCGGCCACCCGGTCATCGGCGATAACCACATAGCGCTTGGCCACTGCCCTCTGCCGCAAATCCCTGCCGATTTCACTGAGCAACCCTGCCGCCACCATGATCGGGTATGATCTCTTACCCAACCCGACATCAATTATTTTCATCTGCAGATCCTCAATCATTTTCAGTTTTTATTGCTGCACCATACAATCTTCAAGAGTCATTTCAAGTCGCTTGACAATAAAATCAGTTCCGCTAGAGTATTACCATATAACCTGGAAGTTCTGATGATTTTTCTAGCATGGAGGAGCCAAAATGAGTGAAAAAAAAGAGACGAAAATCGATGCATCTGCCGAAAATAAATTGATTCATGCCGGACAGGAGGTTGGTAAGGTTATTGCCCGTTCCACATTCCAGGCGGAACAAACCGGCAAAAAAATAAAAAAGAAGGTGGAAGATACGGTTTCACGGCTGGGCAGCAGCAAAAATAAGAAAGAAACAAAAGCGGTTAAATCTCCTTTCAACGACCCGGGGGAATTTGCCCTTGTGGACAAGATGGGCTTTGTGGCCGGAGAAATTTTCGAGCATCTCAGCCAGCATGGCGAGATGGCGACAGAAAAGCTGGTCAAGGCGATTATGAGTCGCAAAAACTCCAGCGCCATGGTCTTCTGTGCCATCGGCTGGCTTGCCAGAGAAGGGAAAATCAATTGTTCCGCGGATGGCGCCTTGATTTCACTCAAACCATGATGTCAGTCAAGACAGCCTACAACGGCTCCAAATAAAAGCCAATAAAAAAGGAGGTGCCTCGCAGCACCTCCTTTTTTATTTACTAGAGCCTAAAAATATAATTTTGCGAATTACATTGCGGAACCGGAAGCGGCGCCCTGCATCTTGACCTCGACTTTCTCGGTAAGGCCTTCATAGTATGCACGCAGGAGAACAAGAACCTCTTCACGACCGAAGTGATCAGGAACCGGTGCACCGTCGGACAGAGCTTTACGCAGTTTGGTGCCGGAGAGGATAACGCGGCTTGCTTTGTCATGCGGACAGGTACGCAGAGAAGCCATGCCATCGCATCTGGAGCAGTAGAAGGTCCAGTCGATTTTCATCGGGGCGCACAGCAGATCTTTACCTGCATCGCCGGTTTTAGGAATGGTGTCAAAAATGTCCTGGGCCTCGAACAGACCGTAGAAGTCACCAACGCCAGCGTGGTCACGGCCGATCAGCATGTTGTTCACGCCGTAGTTCTGACGGAAGGTAGCATGGAGAAGGCCTTCGCGGGGACCGGCATAACGCATATCCAGCGGGTAACCGGCCTGGATGACGTTGTCTTTTACAAAGTGATTATCACACAGGATCTCAATGGCTTTCACGCGAACGTCGGCAGGAATATCACCGGGTTTCAGGTTACCGATCAGAGAATGGATCAGAACGCCGTCACATACCTCGATGGCGATTTTGGCCAGGTACTCATGGGAACGATGCATCGGGTTACGCAGCTGCAGAGCGGCAACCTTGGACCAACCTCTTTCCTCGAACATGGCGCGGGTCTCGGCCGGGGTCAGATAAATACCTTTGTACTCAACGGGATAAGCACCCTCGGACAGAACTTTAACAGGTCCGGCAATGTTGACTTCTTTCTGAGCCATAACCATCTGGACGCCTGGATGATCTTCCATGGCAACTTTCCAGAATTTGTCATCAGCACTGTCATCGCCTTTGCCCTTGAAAACTTTCTCGCTTTCAAATCTCTTGTCAGCGTCGGTCATCTCAAATTTTTCGGTGATCTTCATGGTAGCCATGATCTCGCCGTTACGCTCAAGAGCGATTTCCTCGCCTACTTTGATGCCATCTGCATCAGCCTTGGTAATATCAAGGGTAATCGGTACGGGCCAGAAGGTTCCGTCAGCCATCTGCATTTTCTCGCAAACGCCTTTCCAGTCAGCTTTGGTCATAAAACCTGTGAGAGGGCTGAAGCCACCAATACCCATCATGATCAAGTCGCCTTTGGCGCGGGCACTAACTTGAATTTTTTTCAGACCAGCGGCTTTATCTTTCTCAGCAGCCAGTTCACTGCCATGCAGCAGTGCACATACAAGACCTTTTCCACCATGCGGCGCAACTAATTTTGCCATTTGATTCCGTCTCCTTTAATAAAGTTACAGTCAGATATGTCCTCTCTAACAGATAATGACAGATAATGAACCATTATTCATTTCCGAATGGTTTATATAAAATGTGATTGATAGATTGTCAAGGGAAAAAAATAGAGGGGGGAAGGGAGAAATGCTTTGAGACTTACGGGATCAGGGCGTACGAGGGCGGTAACGATTTGGAAATCGCCGCTGATTTTTTTAAAAAAAATAGAAGGGCTACTCAGACTTTTTCGTCAAAGAGCATTCCGATGAGATCCTGGAGCTTCTCCCGCAGCTTGAGCACCTCTTCAGAGGGAAACTGCTTGACAACCTCGTCTGTCTTCTTGTCCCGCAGCTGGGCGACAATACTTTTCGTCTCTTGGTGCTCATAGAGACCAAATTTAAAATTGCTTCCCATTGACTGAAAACGCTGATGGATTTCCTTAACAGCATCCTCAAGTTCCTTCTGGCTGAGCTTTCCCTGGCTGCTTGCATCTTCTTTTGCTGACTTGTCCTGCCGGGTCTGGTTATTGAGCTTAACCGTATCATTTTCACTGCTTGCAGGGACCGGTTGCACAGGAGGCTTGGCAGCATCTTCCAGCTCAACATTTGTCGGCAGCACCGACACATTGGCACCCTTTACATCCGTAGCGATATTTACATCCATGACAACCTCCGCTTGGGACTGATGGTAAAGCGCTGACTCCGTTCCAGTGAGAGCGCTACCTCAGTCAACCTTTGTTGCTTAAATATTTCGGCCTGGGGCTTCCGCCTTGATAGACACTGTAACCTTTCAAGGCCTGTTTCCCTTTACGCATGACACGCAGACTTCCTTGTAATCTGTCACGCTGCGCCCCAGCCAATCCCGCGAGTTGCTTTTCATTTTCCAGAATCTTGCCCAGATCATTTAATAACCGTTGCCGATCCGCCTCATCGCAACCGGCAAGGCCGGCAACCTGCTCAAGCACCTGCCTGAGCCGCCGGAAGGCCTGCTCACGCTGCTGTCTCCAGTTCATCAGGTTCTTCAGCCGGTTTTCGGCCAGACAGGCGGCATGATCCTTCTGGATTGAGGCAAATTCAGCCAGCAGATCAAAAAGCTGCGTGATCAGCTGCTGTGATTCCTGATAGACTCTTTGATTCATCATAGCCAAACCATTGAAAAAAAACAACTGTTACAATGCAACACACTGAGCGGCATAAGGGGGCCGTAACGAAAGGGTTGGCAATGCAATGGTTATTTCGTAACGTCCCCTAAATCGAAAAGGATACGCCGGAGGAAACAGCAGCTCTTGCCGCAGAGCTCTCCCTTTTTTCAAAAACGGCAGGGGCTTCGCCGTTTTCATTTTTCCGCGCCCCCAGCTCTTCCTGCATTTCCTTTAACGCCGTCTGTTCCCAAATCTCTTTCAGCCGTTCGATATACCTTCGCGCCTGCTGCAGAATGCCGACATCGCCCGATACGGACACCTTGGGCAATTCCACCAGGATGGCACTGTAGAGTCCGCGCAGAAACACTGCAGCATCGGATTCGTCACCCTCCTTCACCGAGGCGTAGAGTTCGGTGATGATGGCTATGGCCTTACCCAAATGTTCCCCCCGTTTCTGCGGCTCCTTCTCAATGACACCCTCTTCAGCAAGCTCCAGGTGTACAAGAGCTCTTTCATACATCATGGCAATCAGCTTTACGGGATGGATTTTCGCCTTGATTCCGGATTGACGGTAGGCAAGACAGGCCTGCGTTGAATTCATTGTATTCTCCTTGTGTAAAATAATAACGGCGGGGGCTACTTACTGCTGCCAACACCGCCCCAGGCATTGGAGATGCTGTCAAACTGGCTTCCCAGATAGTCTGACAGCGATGTCATCTGTTGCATATATCGGTCTAATTCTACAAATTGCTTAGCCATTAATTCATATTTTCTGTCCAGCCGGTCGTTTTCAGCGGCAACCTTCAATTCAATATCACTGATCCTGTCCTGGGCCGACTGCTGCTCCCCTGCAATCTGCCCCTCACTACCCGTCAAGGTCCGCATCCGTTCATTGACCATGTCGGCAAAGCCTTGAATGTCCCGGTCCGAATCGCCGATAAAAAAAGCGCTGACCGCATCCGGCTGGTCCGCCAGGGCCGCATCAAGAATCTCTTCATCCAGTGATATGGTTCCATCTCTGTTAAATTCCAGGCCTAAATCAAAAAGAGTAGTGACCTTGCCGGTTTCGTCTGCCCTGACCGTTGAAGTCATAAGGTTTCTCAACGTGTTGGGAAGATCGCGCAGCGTTGTGCCGAATAGACTGCCGAATGTGCCTGTCTCGGCGTCATAGGAGGAATTTGTCCGTACTTCCTGGACCGCGTCATTATAGGCGGTAACCAGCCCGTTGATCATATCTTTGATGTTTGCATTGTTATTACCGACGGTGATGGTGGTGGTGCCCTCACTCTCCAGAGTGATGGTCACGCCGGAAATCACATCGAAAAAAGAGTTGGACTGGCGCTGATAAGAAATGCCGTCCAGGGAAAACTGGGCGTTGAGCGATTCTCCTCCGGCCCCCTGCTGTTCATCCAGGGTCATATCGGCAAGCTGGGTCAGAAAAGTGATGCGGCCATCCTCGCCGATGGTGTTCGACTGCAGGGTCAGGCGGTAGGGAGTGGAGGCATCTCCGTCATTGATCACTGCCGCTGTGACGCCGGGATTATCCTCTGCATCATTAATAAGCGCGGTAAGCTCGGTCAGGGTGGTATCGGCCGCAACGGTTATGGAAACAGGATCACCCTCGCCGACCTGGAAGGAAAAAGTGGTGTCAGGAGCGGCAAAATCGATATCAGCAAAATCCTCGTTAACCGCCACCCGGTTGCTCTCACCCGTGCCAGCGGCCAGATCGCTTCTGATGCGCAGGAATGTCTCGCCTTCCACATCATAGGTTTCCGCGGTTACCAGCCGTCCATTATCACCGGCGCCGACATTATCCACATGGGTATTGATCGCCGTCACCAGATCATCCATGGTCATATCACCGGCCACATTCAGAATAATCTGATCCGCCTCGCCAAAGGTGATGAGCATGGATTCCCCGGCATGGGCAACCACCGTTGCGGCGCTGTCAGCAACGCCCGTTGTCGATTCAGTGCTCACCGGCACATAAACGCTGCTGTCGGCGGAGGCCGCACCGGAAGCCGACAGCCATGAATTTTTAGCGGCAAGACGGGTCACCTCCAGCTGGTCACTCTGCTCCACAGCGCCGTCAACAACCGTGGCCGTTGCCACGGTTTCGTCAGAACTGGTCACAGTCCGTCCCAGAAAGTTACTGGACAGGGACAGATTCAGGGCCGAACTTTTCAAGGTCAACAGCTTGTTGTTGACAGTGGTGAATTCCGCCAGCTGGTCCTGGTACCCCTTGATCTTGTCGCTTTTCGCATCAACGACTTGCTGGTCAATCTCCCGCAGCTGTTCGAGCATACCCTGCAAATCGATGCCCGACCCGATGCCCAATGTACTGATAGTCCCGGCCATATCCGTCACTCACCATGATCAGAGAGAAGAATCCCGCCAATCCCAAGAATTTTCGCACTCATTACCTGTTTAACCGCGTTTAATTGTTTACTCATGAACATATTATCGTCTTTTACTCAGAAAACTTAAGATATTTCTTTGGTATCATCCTCTTCGCCATGGCGCCTTTCCCTGTCCACAAGCCGTTTTTCTCCCTTCAGGGCCTGTAGCGCGGCAAAAAAAAGGGTAACGGTCAGCTAAGGACCGTTACCCTGTTAAGATTTATCTTCACCTCTCAGCCTGCTTGAAGCATCAGGCTGGAATTACCAATGCTTGCGCACTATCCGCTATTACTGCAGCAGGCTCAGAACGTTCTGGGAGCTTGCATTGGCCTGGGCCATGGCAAAGGTGCTGGCCTGACTCAGAATCTGCATCCTTGAGAAGTTTGCAGACTCTTCGGCAAAGTCAACATCCCGGATTGAAGATTCCGCGGCAAAGATATTAACGCGGGTTACCGAGATATTGGCAATGGTAGAGGTCAGCTGATTCTGTACGGAACCGAGATCGGACCTGATCTTATCAAGATTCTTCAAGGCAGAGTCAGCGATACTGATTGCCACCTGGGCGCCTTCCTGAGAGGTCACGTCAACATCAGCGAGGGTGAATTTCTCAATGTCAGACAGACTGGTTGTAGCAGACGCTCCGGTTGCTGCGGTCTGAGCCGCCGCAAAAACGGAGCCACTCGCCATCACAGATCCAGACTTCAGGGTCATGGAGTTGTTGAGATAATTCGTACCCGAGGTAATGGCATCACCCTGCAGGACTGTGCCGGCTTTGAGAAGATCGCCGCCAGCTACCCAGACATCATTGGTAAGCACGGTACCGGCCTTGATGGTACTTGCCGCTTGCAGCTGAGAACCGGCAGCCAGGGTCATCTCACCGGAGGTGGTGACATTGGCGCTGGTAGTGACATTGCCGCCAATGGTGGAGCCTTTGGCAAAGGCACTGTTACTGCCTATAACAGAACCGGCTTTAAGTTGCGTATCAGCCAGAACGGTTATATCCGCACCGCTTGTGGTGAGATCGCCGCCAAGAGTTGAACCGGCCTTGATAGTCGATGCAGAACCCCCAATAATGGAGTTGGCCTTCAAGGTCATGCCAAGGGTCATGGTTGCATTACCTGAAACGACAACATCAGCACCGATATAAGAACCAGCAGTAAAGACGTTTTCGTCATCGTTAAACACTGAACCGGCGGCAATATTCATATCGGCTGTCAAGGTCACCGCGTCACTAATCGTGACATCGCTGGACAGCGTGGTGCCGGCCGTGTAGGTATTAGCAGCACTGTCGATAAACTGGGTGGTGACAACGGTTCCAGCGGCGAGCACTGAAGTAGAGCCAAGAATGGAGCCGGTTTTCAACACAGACTCATCCGTGGTGGTTACTGCGGACTGATTCGAGACTGAACCGCCAAGAATCGAGCCTGATTCAATCGTCGTCCCGGATCCCAGTACCGAGCCGGCAGTCAAGATGGTATCCTGGGTCGTTGAAATATCTGCATCTATCATCTGAGCAGCCCCGGCGTCAAAACCGAGGGTGGTACCGGCTTTCAGAACCGAAAGCGATGCAATAACTGAATCTTTGCTCAAAACAGAATCAACACTGGTGGTAACTTTATCCGACGCTGTCACATTGGCAGTGACATTCAGAGACATTACCTGGGCTTCATCATTTATCTTAATCTCATTGGCGCCGATCTGGAAGAGTTTGATCTGGCCAAAGGTGCTTAAGTTACTGCCGGCAAGAACCGTACTCGTGCTACCGGTAACCTGGATAGCCCGGCCGTCAGTTGCGGTCAGGGTTAACACACCGCCCGCATCAACGCTGGCGGTCACACCATGCTGATCCGACTTCTGATTAATAGAATTCACCAAAGCGCCATTGGAATCATTGGCAAAAATTTCCACCGCACCGATGGCTATTCCATTAACAGCAAAGTCAGAACCGGTGGTGCCGGCCCCAACAGCTCCGGTGCTGGACACGGAAACATCCAGCTGCGCGGTTACACCGGTAACAGCGGCAACCTTGTTAATAGCATCAGCCAGAGCCCCTATACCATGCTGGGCCTCATTATCATATGCCAGAGTTACGGATTGCAGTGCAACCGAGGTCGCCTGCAGGCTGCTCTGAATGGTCATGCGGACTTCACCGCCATTTACCGCATCAGATTTCAGTATTGCAGTGCTCAGATGGCCGGTTTTGGTTGACTCTGAAGAACCGATCGAAACACCGACCGTCTCACCGGAGTAGGCGCCAACCTGGAACTTCTTATCGGTAAAAGCCCCGGAAAGCAGCTTTTGCCCATTAAACGAAGTCGTTTTGGCAATGACATCGAGCTCCTGCATCAGTTTATTGATGTCAGCCTGAATCGCCTTACGGGAATCGATGGTTTGCCCATCCTGGGCTGCCTGGATGGATTTGGTCTTAATAGTATTAACGATATTGATGGACTCTTCCAAAGCACCGTCAGCTGTCTGTACCATGGAAATACCATCATTGGCATTCCTGACAGCCTGACCGAGACCAAGGCCCTGGGACCTCAACGAGTCGGCAATTGCCATACCGGAGGCATCGTCAGCCGCCTTGTTGATCCGCAGACCGGAGGATAATTTCTCCAATGAGGCCGAGAGAGAATTATCGTTCTTGATCATGTTTTTGTGAGCTGACAGAGCAGCCACATTTGTATTAATTCGTAATGCCATAACTTATTCCTCCTTGATTTAATTCACTACGGGAATCCTTTCCCGACAAACTGCAAACTAGAAACTCCGAGTTTTCCATCGTTTCTTTCCTGTGCGAGACACCTCCTTTACTTGTTTTTTCACACGGGACAACACTTCGTAACGGTTCTATTGTCAAGTATCGGATAATGCTGCCGGCAACTTTAATCTTTTCTGCCGGAATTTTTTTGCCCCATCTTGTCAGCCTTGCGTTTCCCATCTCTTGCCCAGGTATCAGCCGGATCTTTCTCTAATACCGCATCATAGGCGGCCATGGCCGGCTGAGGTTGCTTTGCCAGCAGGTAACAATCGCCTATTTTATTCAAAGCGACCAGATAATGCGGCAAGGCAAGAAAGCATCGTTCATAGGCCAATACCGCGCTCTCCAGATCGCCGTCCGCGACCAGGACATCACCTAATTCCCCCCACAGCTTCGCCTGCAGGGGGTCGAGAGCAACAGCCTTTTGCAGGAGACTGATCCCCTGATCAAAGTTTCCCTGCTCCAATGTTAAACGGGCCTGAAAGGCAAGCCACTCACCATTTCCCGGCTTGCGGGCATTCAGTTCTTCCATGCATTGCCGTGCCGCTTCACTTTCTCCTTCCCCTGACAGCAATAATGCCCGGCAGAAGTCTATTTCAGCAATCCAGTTCCGAAATAGCCGCCAGCCGGTAAAGGTAATCCTGGCCGCGTCCACATCTCCTTCATCAAGCCATGTGCGAATACGGCCAAAATGGTTTTCCCACATTACCCTGACCTCAGCAGGAAGATTTCCATCCTGCTCAACCAGTTGAAAAATTCTTCCGAGCCAGACCGGTAACAGATGAGGGAAATTGTCCCCTTTCTCTCCGGCATTTCCATATCTCTCTACAAACCCGAGCCAGAGAGTAATCTGCTCACGGCAGAATTGAGAAATTGCCTGTTGACTTGCTTCGGCAATGGTGACAGCCTGTTGCCAGAACTGTCCCGCCTGTTCATAATCCAGTAATGCCGCCCAGGTGTTACCAGTCAGCACATTGAGCTCGGCACTTTGCCCATGAAATTCAGCTGGACTGGAGCGAACAATTGCCTTTGCCTGCTGATAGGCATGATTATCCGTATAGAATCGTGCCAAATCCAGAGTAGCCTGCAACGATTTCTTCTTTTCATACCGGGCAAGCAAAACTTTCTCCTGTTTCAAAAAACCGACCAGAGCTCCCACCTCTGCCTGATACGTCATCAGCGCCTGCAGCCGCTCACGGTTTACCAGATCAATACGGTCCAGCTCCGCCGACAACCAGCGCAAATAAGGGCCTTGTTCCTTTAATTTTGTATTCCGAGCGTTCCTCACGTCATTTTCACTCAAGGAGTTATAGGTCAACTCCAGCACCTGCTGCCAGAACTCCTGTTCTTTGTCAACTTCACAATTGACGGTATCGATCTTATGCAGCTTTCTCACCAATGAATCAGGCAAATCGCCCATTGCATTGATGGCATGGCCTTCTTTACCGATAACCTTCAAGCGTGCTACAAGTTCCTGAGACATGGTCAGAGAAGAGTTCAGCTTACCGGTCAACTTCTTGGCAAGCGTTATATTCTTTTCACAGGTGCGGCAGAAATTTTCAACCGGGAAGGGAATACTCTTAGCGACACAGCGGTCAACAACATCCGAAACGGCAACCGGCAGTTCATCCCCCATAAACTCCTGCCGTGCCGCTGCAAGCGGCATTACTCTGGTTCCCTGGATATGCGCACCGGCAGCAGAAACGTTAATAAATTGCCCGGGAGCTTTCGCAAAAATATCCTCAAAAATACTCTGAAGAGACATCAACTGACGGTCGGTTTTTACCTTGCCGCCATTGATGCTTTTCACATAAAAAATCTCATGCTCCGGCTCGGTCCCCGTCTTCATAATGATGGTACCCTTGGCATGGTCCTCCACTTCCGAGGTAAAACTTAAATCCTGGCCGACCAAAAAGACAGGTTCCGCCTCAAGAATAAGAGCAAGCCCAAGAGAAAGGTGAGCAACCGATGATGCCGTGGCCACATATCTTTTCACGCCAAGAGCCTGGATGACCCAATCATGGGAACGATCCTCGGGAAAGGCGGCAAAAATATGGCGGGCGGGAAACGTCTGATTGACGATCGGCGCCATTTTCACCATGGACACCAAGGAAAAATCCCATTCCCCGGAGAGATAGGGTGCCAGTTTCTCGATATTCAAATCCAGAAAATCAATGGAGGTGACAAAATCAGGAATGACTCCTGCCTCCAGAAGGGGGGCCAAGGCGGAATCAGCAGCAATGATAACACAATGATTCTTAACTTTCTTCAATTCCTCCAGACTCTGGGTCAAGGATGGACCTGCGGCGACCAGCATGGCCGGCATCCCCTTGAATGCCCCGTGCAGCAAGTCGATTTCATTGAGAAAACGCAGGCGTTTCAGATATGTCAGGCGATTCTTAAAGAAAGTCGGCCCCCACCGCCTCGTGGTCCCGCCGCTGGCATTGATCTTGTTCAAAATCATATATGCCTGCTCATTTAATGTTGCATACAGATCAGGCCGCCATTGAAAAGATGGGGCATGACGCAGAACATGGGAATCGTCAATGGACGCCAGACGATATGCATCCAGTTCAAATTTCTCAAAGTCAACAGCGCCCACCTGAAACAAAACCTGTTTTGAAATGATGAGCGGCCTCAAATCAAGGACGGACATGGCAGCAAAAAACAGGTCCGTGGACGGTTCAAGAATGATGATCCGCCCTACTTCCTGACGTTCCCGGAGCAGAGTTAAAGGCCCATACCCCAACCCCATGCCCACAAAGACAACCAGTCCGGTGGCGCCCTTCTCCACTGTTTGCAGATGGCAGGCACAATCCTGCCAAGGATCATTGCCATAGGCGAAAAGCTGGTTATTGGCTCCGTGATAGCGAAGAGAGACGTCGCCGGTCGGTGTCTGAAAAAAGTCGCCGACAGATTCAAAGTGGATATCTGTTAACCGCTCATGGAGTTCCGGTTCATATTGTTTGAGCAAATCCATATTTGCCTGCCAGTAGTTTTTCATTCAATCACCCATAAAAATCTTCAAAGTTACTTGCAAACCATGTTTTTTTCTGATCTTATCATTACTGATAGAAATGACATACTTTTCCTGCATTTTGCTACAATATCATCCATTAACAGCCGCACATCACTACAATGCCGCATACTCAGACAGCCATTGATCTCCTCCACCAGGGTAAACTGCAGGAAGCGGAACAAACCTGCCGCCGGATTCTGGAACAGAACCCTGAAGCCCCGGAGATCCTTGGGATTCTCGGTCTGACCCTGCACCATCAGGGAAGAAACAGCGAAGCATACCCCTTTTTCAAAAAAGCCGCCTCGCTGCAGCCTGACAATTTCAAGGCCCTGCACAATCTGGGTTTTATTCTCCTGCAACTCAAGAGGCTCGATGAAGCAGCGGCAACTTTCCTCTCTGCCATGCAACTCTCTCCGGATTCGGCGGAAACCTATTTCAACCTCGGCAATATTGAGGTATTGCAAGGACGAGTGGAGGAGGGCCTGGAATATTTCCTCAAGACGATCGCATTGCGCCCCGATTACCAGGAAGCCCTTCGCAACCTGGGACGGATTTATGTGTCACGCAACATGCTTGGCGAAGCGGAAGAAATGTACCGGAAAGCCCTCTCGCTGCAGCCTGAAGATTCCTATGTGCTGGATCAGCTTGGGACAATCCTTCAATCCCAAGGCAGGTCCCAAGAAGCATTGGATATTTTCCTCAAAGCCAATACAGCAGACCCGCTGGCGGTGATCCCTATCGTCAAGGCAGGTCTGCTGCTCCAGGCAGGCGGCAACTCAGCTCACGCGGAAACCTGCTTTCAGACGGCACTTACCCTGCAGCCCGATAACGTCTGCGCTCTCAACAACCTTGGTTTATTATTATCGGAAGATGACCGGAAAAATGAAGCCATTTCTTATTTCAGAAAGGCCTTGGAAAGAGCCCCCAATCTCCCGGAGGCCAGGTACAATCTTGGCAATGCCCTGCACAGCTTGGGACAACTTGAGTCCGCCGTCGGGGAATTTGAAACCGCTCTCGTCCTGAAACCAGACTATCCGGAGGCCCTGAACAACCTGGGGGTCACCTATAAAACATTGCAGCGTTATGCCGAGGCGGAAATAATTTTCAGGCAAGCTTTGCAGTTGCACCCCGAAGACAGCAGTGTCCTGGAGAATCTGGCTTTGACTATCCAGTTTCAAGACCGCTTTGCCGAAAGCATACAGGCCTACGAGCAGGTGCTCACCTTAAAGCCAGGCTCAGCGCAAACCTATTACAATCTGGGAATCGCCTATCATAAGGTGAAAAATTACCCCAAAGCGATAGAGGCCTTCCACCAATCACTGACTCTCTCCCCTGACAATGTGGATACGCTTAACAACCTCGGACTCAGCCTGGAAGAAAATGATGACATTGACGCAGCCATTGCCACCTTTCAACAGATACTCACTCTGCAACCGGCTTTCAGCAAGGCGTATTGCAATCTGGGCAATATTTATCTGAAGCAGGAATCCTTCAATGAGGCAATCGCTGCCTATGAACTGGCCACTTCCCATGATCCGGACTTTGCCGATGCCTGGTACAATCTCGGCACCTGTTATTCCAAACTGAAAGACACCGGCAAAGCCATTGAACATCTTCGCCATGCCATTGCCATAAATCCCGATCACGTCGAGGCCAACTGGAACCTCAGCCATCAACTGCTGCTGACAGGTGACTACCCGGAAGGTTTTGACCTCTATCTCTGGCGATGGAAAAGAAAAAAAGTCATTATTCTGCCTATCAACAAGCCCCGATGGCAGGGAGATTTCTGTCCGGACAAAACAGTATTAGTCCACACGGAGCAGGGCTATGGCGATTCGATTCAATTTATCAGATACATCCCTCTACTCAAAGAACGAGTCAACAGAATTTTTGTTTGCTGTGAAAGAGCACTCCTGGATCTCTTCAGGACGCTTCCGGAAATAGATGCCGTCATCGGCAAGGACCTGCCGGCCGCGATGATGGCAGAGGTCGATTACCATATTCCCCTGCTTGATCTGCCGACAATATTCCGGACAACCCGCGACAGCATTCCCGATAAAGTCCCCTATATTGCCGCCGACAGCAAGCTGGCGCACCAGTATCTCAATGAGTTTGCCGCTTCAGTCGGGAAAATAAAAATCGGCATTGTCTGGCGCGGCAATCCAAAGCACAAGAATGACCATAACCGGTCATGTCGTCTGGAGCACTTCGAATCGCTGATTCGTGTACCCGATGTGCAGCTTTTCAGCCTGCAGAAAGATGCGCCCGAGCTTACCTCATTTCCGGAAATCAATGACCTGAAAGAACATCTTTCATCTTTTTCAGATACCGCGGCCCTGATGCACCACCTGGATCTCATCATAACAGTGGACACATCCGTTGCACATCTTGCCGGGGCAATGAATAAACCTGTCTGGCTTTTATTACCCTATATCCCGGACTGGAGGTGGCTGCTTGATGGACGCGAGAGCCCCTGGTATCCCTCAATGACCATATTCCGCCAATCAAGACCAGGGGACTGGGCCGCTGTGTTTGCCGAAATCAGCAATTCTCTCAAGCAATTCAGAAATGATTTGAGTTTAGCGGCAACAAACCGAAACGACAGATAAAGATCCCTGCCTCAATTGACCGATCCAGGTTCTTTTTACAGCGCCAAACAAGGTACGGATATCTAACCGGAGAAATATGCATGATTACCTACTGCAACAAATGCCTCATGCCGGAAACCAAACCGGATCTGGAAATTGACGAACAGGGCGTTTGCAGCGCCTGTAATTATTTCCAACGCCGAAAGAAAATCGATTGGGCCGTCCGCAAAAAAGAGCTTGATGACATACTGGCAAAATACCGCAATACAGCGGGCAGCAACTATGACTGTGTCATTCCGGTCAGCGGCGGCAAGGACAGCACCTATCAGACCGTGCGGATGCTGAAATTAGGCATGAATCCACTCTGTGTCACCAGCACCACCTGTTCCCTGTCCGATATCGGCCGGCGTAATATCGACAACATAAAAAAACTGGGGGTTGATTATCTCGAAGTGACAACCAACAGGGTCGTCCGCCATAAAATCAACCGGTTATGCCTCACTACCCTGGGCGATATCTCCTGGCCGGAACACGTGACGATTTTCACTATTCCAGTCCGCATCGCCGTTCAGCTCAATATCCCCCTTCTCATCTGGGGAGAAAATTCACAAAACGAATACGGCGGGCCTGCTGCCGACGCGGACAACAACACCCTGTCCCGCCGCTGGCTTGAAGAGTTCGGAGGCCTGCTCGGATTGCGGGTATCCGATCTGGTGGGTCAGGAGGGCATTGAAAAACGGCATCTGGTCCAGTTTACCTATCCCAGCGACGCAGAGCTGCAGAGAGTCGGGGTGACCGGTCTATTTCTCGGATACTACCTGCCCTGGGATGGCTACCATAATTCGGTCATCTCCCAGGGATACGGGTTTGAGACCTTTCCGAGTTTTGTGGAAGGCTCCCTGGCAAACTACGAGAATCTTGACAATTATCACACCGGGATCCACGATTACTTCAAATTTCTTAAATATGGTTTTGGCCGGGCAACAGACATCGCCTGTCTGCATATCCGGCGAGGCCGCATGCAGCGGGCTGACGCCCTGGAACTGGTCAGGCGCCACGACGGGAAATTCCCCTGGACCTATCTTGGCCGGCCGCTGGAAGATATTCTTGAAGAGATTGATATGACGGTAGATGAATTCGTGACAATCTGCGATCGATTTACCAATAAAAAACTGTTTGTCCGCGACGCCAAGGGACGTCTGGTAAAAGACAGGCATGGCAATCTGACAAAAATCAATTACGACAACCCATGAAAAAAATAGCAATCATTGATTATGGGATGTGCAACATTGACTCCGTTGCCCGGGCCGTTGAAAAATTAGGGGCCGCGCCGCTTATCACGGATATCGCCCACGAGGTGGCCCAAGCGGATGGTATCATTTTACCCGGCGTAGGATCATTTGCCGACGCCATGAAGGAGTTGACCTCCCGTGACGACCTGATACAGACCATCAAATACAGGATACAAACACACGGCACTCCTTTTCTGGGCATCTGTTTAGGTATGCAACTCATGGCCACAATCGGCTATGAAGGCGGAAAAACCAGTGGTCTCGATCTGATCCCGGGGACGATCAGACACCTTGAACCTGTTATTGCAGAGGAACGGATTCCCCATGTGGGCTGGAACGAGGTCAACCGGGTTTCGACTTCTCCGCTTTTTCACGAAGTGGAAGACCGCCTGGATTTCTACTTTGTCCACAGCTATCATTTCCAGTGCGATCCACAGTATGTCCTTGCTCAGACCCCATACTGCGGGGGATTCATCTCTGTTGTCGGCAAAGACGTCTGCTTCGGGGTGCAATTCCATCCGGAAAAAAGCCTCAAGTCCGGCGCCAGAATTCTGACCAATTTTATCTCGCTATGTTAAAAGTACGCATTATCCCAACTCTCCTCTACAAAAACTTCGGTCTGGTCAAGGGGATATCCTTCGACAGCTGGCGACGGGTGGGCAGTGCCCTGCAGACAATCATGGTATACAGCATGAGGGAGGTTGACGAACTGATATTTTTGGACATTACGGCCACAGGGGAACAACGCGATCCGGACTTCGAGGTGGTCGACGATCTGGCGGACGACTGCTTCATGCCGCTTACGGTAGGCGGCGGCATACAAACCATTGACCACGTCCGGCAGCTGCTCATGATGGGAGCGGACAAGGTGGCAATCAATACAGGCGCGGTCCTCAATCCGCAGCTCATCAAGGACATTGCCAATCGGTTCGGTTCCCAGTGTGCGGTCGTTTCCATTGATTACAAAACCCATGCAAATGGCGTCCATGAAATTTTTACCCACTCAGGAACCAGGGCCACCGGCCTGTC
The DNA here is from genome assembly GCA_018897105.1 of Pseudomonadota bacterium. Classification (GTDB taxonomy): domain Bacteria; phylum Desulfobacterota; class Desulfobulbia; order Desulfobulbales; family SURF-16; genus SURF-16. The sequence goes on along the minus strand of JAHILF010000092.1, from coordinate 71,466 downwards.
GCCGGTTACTTTTGCGCAGCAGGCCGAAGAAATGGGGGCCGGCGAAATCCTTCTCACCTCCATCGACCGGGACGGGACCATGCAGGGATATGAGCCGGACTGCCTCCGCCAGGTGAGCAAAAGCGTCTCCATCCCGGTTATCGCCTCCGGGGGCGCGGGAAATGCGGAAGACATGTATCTCGCCATTCATCAGGGAAAGGCAAGCGCGGTGGCCGCGGCAAGCATTTTTCATTTCACCGAACAGACCCCTCTGGAGATGAAACACTACCTGCGGGGGAAAAACATCCCTGTACGCCTCTAACCTCCGGGTGGGAGAGGGCCTCCCCCATCAACAAGGAAATCCCTCCGACATGAAAATAACGACAAACCTCTTATCCTGGGGCAGTTATGAATACATCGGCCCGGATGATAAATTCCATCAAGTCCATTTTGATGAACAGGGGGGGGCTGACGGGAAACCCTATATCTGGGCGGATGACACCATGTGGAGCATTGACACCCCGGAATCCCCCCACTCCATTTTAGCCTTGATTTACTACCCCTTCTGGGTATTGGAACCTCCGTATGATCTCAGAAACGCCATGGTGGAATTCCACCTGCGCGGAGACGGGCTTGACCTGAAGGGGGGAAAATGTTTTTTCTGGGTCCACACCTCGACCCTTGGCTCAACCCGCTGGCATTATAATCGGTATCCCCTGGCTATAAGCGATGGAACCTGGGATAAACCCCTTCGTCTTTGCATGGATATGAACCCGGCGTCATGGCACTGCAGCTTCATCTCCGACCCCTTGCATGCCAGGAGTCTGCCCATGACCCTGAAAGCCTGTTCAAGTTTTGGTTTTTCTTTTCTCGGATTTTCCGAAAAAGTGACCGGGAGATTATCCTTAAGCGAATTTACCATAGAGGCCGACATCAAAACAAACTGGCCTTACAATGCCGACTTCAGCAAGTCCGCCAACAGATGGCTGACTGTCAGCCGTCGGCAGGGTCGTCAAATACCCATGCACAGTGAAACAATTCAGGACCGGGTTGAAATGATCGAAAATCAAACAATTCATCTTGCCTACAACACTGATGATTTCCTACCCATAACAGACTCCGCTCCCTCCTTTGCCTATCTTGGTTTTGTCCACGCCTCGCAATCGACACTGGGCGAGGATCTTCGCAACAGCTTCCTTTATGTCCGACAATATGTCAAAAACCTGGATCTTCAAAACGGAACCATCCATTTTTTTGTCGAACACGCCCAAAGCGGCACCAGATGGGTTTTTCGAGTGGAAAACATCCGGGAAAGCGGTACCATCAATATGATTTTGCGGCCGGAAGAGCAATACTGGTATAGATTATCCGGCACAGCCCCCCTGGAATCGGTTCTGGCGGGAACATCGGGAGACTATGGCTATGACTATTTCGGCTTCCTGACAATGGCCCCGCAAGCCGCTCCCACGGGGATCTGGGGCATCTATCAGTTTTCCATCGGTCCGCGTCTCATCGAAGAAGGGTGACAACTACCCTCCAGGACGCCTCAGTTTCCGGCATGTGTTATACCCATTGCTAAAATTTCGCCCGCACTCTCTCCGTCACCTGCTCGCCAATGGCCAGTGAGGCGGTTGCTGCCGGCGAAGGGGCATTGCAGACATGGAGCACTCGATCATCCTCCACAAAGTAGAAATCATCGAGCAACCGGCCATCCCGGGAGCAGGCCTGGGCTCTTACCCCTGATCCGCCGGGCAGCAGATCAGCCTCCTCAATCTCGGGAACAAGCTTCTGCAATGCATGGAGGAATGCTTTTTTACTGAAGGACCGGTACATTTCCATGAGCCCGGAGCGCCAATATTTCCGGGCAATTTTTCGAAACCCAGGCCAGGCCAGAGTCTCAAAAAGATCAGCAAACGACACGTCGGTCTTCAGGTATCCTTCCCGTTTTAGGGCAAGCACGGCATTAGGGCCCGCCTCTCTTTCCCCGTTGATCAACCGTGTAAAATGAACACCAAGAAAAGGGAAGGCAGGATCAGGAACAGGATAAATAAGATTGCGAACCAGATATTTCTTGGCGGGAGCCAGGGTATAATATTCACCCCTGAAGGGTATAATCCGTACCGGCAGATCAGGTCGGGTCAACCGGGCTATCCGATCCGACTGCAGCCCGCAGCAACTGACCACGCAGGACGCAGTGTACACTCCTTTTGCGGTCTCAACCCTGACGCCATCGCTAGCTGCGACAACATTGACAACTTCTTCCCCGAACCGCAGAACGGCCCCGTTTTTTTCGCATGCGAGCCTTAGGCTTGCGGCCACCTGACGATAATCAACAATGCCGGTCTCGGGAACATGAAGCCCGGCAATGCCTGCCACATGCGGTTCTAATTCCCGCAACTCATCAGCTGAAATTCTCCGAATTCCCTGCAGGCCATTTTTCAGGCCTCGTTCATAAAGCGTATTTAAATAGGGCAGTTCAGCTTCATGGGTGGCGACAACGATTTTTCCGCATATTTCATAGTCAATATGATGCCTCCGGCACCAGTCCACCAGCAGCCCATAGCCCCTCCGGCATGTTTCGGCCTTTATAGTGCCGGGCACATAATAGATACCGGAGTGAATGACGCCACTGTTATGACCTGTCTGCTGGCAGGCAACATCATCTTCTTTTTCCAGAAGCAGTACCCTGGTTTGCGGCCTTGAATCGAGGATCTTTTGACAGACGGCAAGCCCTATGATACCTCCACCGATTATCAGCAGATCATGACGCATGGTTATCGTTTAGCATTTTCTGCAATCGGTCAAACATCTCCGCCGGCAGCTGCCCTTTGAGTGCATTCTGCAACTCAACCAAAACATCCTGTTTTTCGACAACCGTCCGCTGAAAGGAAAGAATCACTTCCAGCGCTTCACCATCTCTCTCTTTTTCCATAAGGGCATGACAGAGATTCACTGCTGCAACCCCAAAATGAGGGTCAAGACCCAGGCAATTGGCGAAATTACGTATTGCCCGTTCAACTTCCCCCCGCTGATAGAGGTAAACAGCGAGTTCATTGTAGAACAGGGCAACGTTGGGATAGCGACCAACGAGTGATTCCACCAGTTCTTCCGCGGCTTGATAGTCTCCCTTTTCCACAAAGTTCCGCATATACCCGAGCTGCCGGGCCGGTTTATCCTCATCGCTCACTTCACCTTTGGCAACTCTCTCTTTTTTGGCTGCCCATTCTTTAAGGAGACAATCACTTATTGCTTCTGCAACATTCTCCCTTTCTTGGCAGTGGAGAGTGTAGGCTTTTTGTTGAAACGCCCAAACAGAATCCGTACCCGCCAAGGCCGATTTTATCTGCAGAGCTAATTCCTGTCTGCTATCTGCGGGCACGGCAAGGCCGAGTTCCCGGTAGATGGACGTTGTCGCGCCGTTTGGCAGCCTGCGCCAGTCCGGATTCTTGTCATTGAAACGATAGAACTCAATAACTGGCTTTCCTGCCGCCAAAGCATTTATGATGCCGGAAGAAAAAAACGACACCACGACATCAGCCAGAGAACAGAGCTGGGTAAGCTGGAGACCGGTAAACATCCATCTTGAAGGATCATACGATGCCAGAACTTCAGCAAAACTGTCAATATTCTGCCTGGGATGCGGTTTTATGAGAAGCACAGCATCGTCATAGGAAAACACCTCTTCCACCAGGGACTGCATCAGGTAAAAATAATCCTCCTCGTCAAGATAGGTACGATGTGGATGCCGGGAAATATGAAAAAAAACCTTGCCCGCATTAACTGCCATCTTCATTTCCGGGGACTCAACAAAGCTTGGGGCGTGAAGCATTTTTCCCATCCACCCCTCATCGAAAACAGGATAACCGAATGTGCGAATTTTGGAGACATCCACGTAGCTGGACCAATATGGGATATCATGCTCGGAGCCAAGCAGAAAAATATCATGCCTGCTATAAGCATCCGGGGATGCGGCGATTTGCAGGGCTTCCGTAGTCCGGTTTGAATAAATATAATTGGAGTGCGGATAACTCACCACCAGGGCATCAGGGCAGCGTGACTCCAGATATATTTTATATGGGGCATACTCGTCCTCATTAAAATCCTTTAAAATGATTTTCACCTGATCCGGTGAAATATTCCTGGAGAGAAAGAGATCGATTTCCCGGGGAACAATGTTCAGGGAAGAAATTGCGGCAAACTCTTCATATATTGCCCTATTGTGAACCAAGCTCTCAAAAATCTCCTCATGGCCGAACAGGGTCATTATCTGCCATTGCGGGTTTTTCTTCTTATATGCAGCGAGCACCGGAAGGATCCAGTCAACCTCCCCGAAAGAGGTTGCAACAATCAGCATTAACACGGGCGCACTCTGCATCATCACTCTCCTTGACAGACAAAAGAATTTATATTTTCACCAGATACCCTGACGGGGCATAGGAGAACAGAAAACGGTGTTCCATCTGCAGGTCAACGACGAAATCATGATGAGTGCTCATATACTCCAGCACCGCCTCAAAAGGACCACCTTCCTGCATGGTCTGGGTATGCCATTCAGGAGGCAAGGGATGACCATTCAAATTACTGTCTTCCACGATCATATAATTTCCCTTGGCCAGCAGGGGGCCATAACTCTCCATCTCTGCCAGAACATGGGCCTTGGTGTGCAGGGAATCGAGTATGACAAAAAATGACTCCCCGTCTTTCACCGTTTCCTTGACCTTTGCCACAACGTCGGCCGCCACGGAACTGCCAGGAATCAGAATTGTCCGTTCATGGGCTTCAACCTGCGGGTACCAGCGTTCTTCCCGCTCGCAGATATCAACGGAAACAATTTTCCCTTTTCCGATAAGACTGAGGGTATCGGCAAAAAACATGGTGGAGCCTCCCTGAAAGGCGCCGCACTCTATGATATAGTCGGGCTTCTGATCAAAGAGAATCTGCTGGTAATTAAACATATCACCGGGATGTTTATGAATAGGCACACCGTTATAGAGTTTTGGCGGGCCGCTGTGGTCATTCTCGCTGGCGTAAAAGATGGAATGAAATATATTGATAATTTCTTCCTGGGATATGTTGACCTGTAAACCCCTGCCCGGACCTAACTGAAACCTACCATTCATCACACTCTCCTTACTCAAGAATTATTAGCGAACTCGTAGCAGTTACGATTTCACCAGTCTCTGGCTCCGGAACTCATTGATTTAATGGGAACCTTGAGAAACTGCTCTTTTGCCCGATTACTGCATTGCGGCTAAAAAGAAAATATCACGTCATCAAGAATGCTTCCTGAAAAGGAACGTGTTATCTTCGTTCAGAAATTTCGCATATTTTTCCCGGTATTGCGCCGGTGATTTTTCTTTCAGCCGGTTATTGAGCCTGTTGGTCCATTTTACCACCTGTTCCTCAAATTCTTCGGAAGTCATGCCGGGAACCTTGATGTTTGCCTTGGCAAACAAAATGTTGTCTTTGCTGAATCCATCGACAAGATAATTATTGCTGACAGCATAGTCATAAAGCCGCGTTCCCGGCAAGGGCGAGTAAATTGAGATGGAACAGCTGTCCACATCGAGGCCTTCGGCAAATCTGATCGTATTATGCATCTGCTCAATGGTTTCACCGGGAAAGCCCACCATCAGAAAAAGATGGACAGCAAGACCTGCTTTTTTTGCCGCAGTTACACAGGGCTCAACCGCATGGAGATCCAGGTGTTTATTTAGCAGGTTGTCAAGAAGGTCCTGGTTTCCGGTCTCCACGCCGAGACAAACCTGATAACAACCGGCTTCAGCCATTTTTCGGAACATCCGCTCCTGCTTCCCCTTTTGCCCGCCATGATAATCAGCCCGAATGCCGTTGACGGTATTCCAGCTTAACCCCAAAGGGCCGATGAGATCACAGAGGGTAAACAGATTTTTAATGTTTAAGGTAAGGGAATCATCCTCAAATTGGATTTCGCCGACGCCGTATTGTTCTTTTAACTGCAGAATCTCCTGATAGACATTTTCCGCTGACCGCCAGCGGATGTTTTTCCCCCAACGAAGAGGCGTTGTGCAGAAAGTGCATTTTTCCGGACATCCGCGTGAGGTCATGACATTGCCGACTCGGGGATGACGGGAATAGGGATTATGAAACATGCTGATTTGAAAATACTTCTCCATGTTGACAAGATGTCTTGCCGGAAAAGGCAGCTCGTTTAAATTTTTGACAATACCACCGGCGGGATTTACCGCCAGGGCGTCTCCCTTTCGATAAACCAGTCCGGGAACAGCATGAAAATCGCCACCGGAAAAGTAGCGTTCGACAAAATCCGCAAAGTTAAGATCGCTTTCGGTGATCATGGCAAAATCGAAATTCTCATTTTGCATGAGCCCGGAATATTCCTCGGCAACCTGGTTGCCGCCCACGACAACCGGAATAGTGTCGTCAAACCCTTTGACTAATTTAGCCAGATGATACGCCTGGGGGGACTGATTATAAAAAAGCACCGAAATGCCGACCATATCGGGCTTGAAAGTCATAATACGCCGAACAATGGCCTCATCAGTATCGCCAATCTCGACAATATTCGGCCTGCCGGGAACTTCAACCTGCCGCTCATAACCTTCGAGGGCGGAATCATATATCGCCACCTCACACCCTCGCTGCTCAAGGACAGCGGCGATATACATGATCCCCAGTCCGGGTTGAATGCGATTAATGCCGTCCTTCAGTCCCAAAACATTGGGAGACACAAGCAACACCCTTACATCTCTCATTTTTTTCATCGGCTCTGCTCCAGCGGCACAAGAGTACCGGTTCTTTCAGATGTAATACCTGAATTAACACCCTTAATTGACGTGAAAAATACTCATATCAGGCATCTGCCAATCCTTGTCATCCCGGAATTCCATGCAATAATAGGGGTTATCAATTTTCATCACACCGATATTCTCCCCGAGAATTTCTTCGTTACGGATAAATTCAGGCCTGGTCACGCAACAGAGGCCCTTATAGCTCAAATAAACCGGACTTTTTAAATTACGGGGAATAAAGCCGCCATCAACCCGCTTCATGCCGTCTTCGCCATCAACCCAGATGGCATTATTCTCGATTTTTGCGGGTAAAATAGTATCAAGCCCCTGAAAGACCAGCCTGTCCACCAGATCATCTATCAATTTGGCATCCCGAAACGGATAGGTTGTTTCCAGCAGAACAATGATATCAGGAAAATTGTGTTCCGCCTCAAGCTGCTGCAGAATAAACTTATAGACCTTTTCCAGACCGACATATTCCTGAGACAGCGACTGGTCCCTGAGCAAGGTCTTTTCCGCTCCCATATCTTCCGCGCTTCGAAGGACCTGCTCCTCATCCGCCGCGACAATAGTCGATTTGATGTATTTTGATTCCCGGGAGGCACGGATGGCATATTCCAGCAATGGCTTTCCACCCAGGGACTTTAAGAACCCCTTCACTGGAATAAAAGAGACAATATTCAGATCCTGCAACCGGTGCATATGGTCCTGCTGGTAGGCATTGCCATTAAGGCTCTCCAGTATTTTGACCACATTCTGGCAGCGCTGCTGGTTGCCGTCCTGATGAATGCCGTGATGATGGTAAACACTGGCTTCCGGCTCATAAACAATGGTATAGCCGCGATTTATGACGACCTGGGCCCATACCCGGTCTTCTATATTGGTAATTTTATCGTCAAAGGGATATCGGTCCAGAATTTCTTTTCTGATCATGCTGTTGGCGTTATGAAAAAAACTGTCTTTTTTCTGCACCCGGCGTTCCGGGCCGAAGACAATCATCAGATCCCGCTTATCCGCTGGTGGGGTAAAGGACAGGGGCTCCTGCCGGCCATAAACCCCGGCAACTTCCGGATCTTCCATATTACGATAGAGATTGCCGAGCCAGGATGAGTTTGTCGGAATACAATGGCCCGACAGGCAGACAATGAACTCCCCTTCAGCCGCCGCAATGCCGATATTGAGGGCCTTGCCCGGCAGGTAATCCGTGCAGGCGAGAATTTTTTTCACCGGGAACTGTCCCACCTTGGCCAAGGTGGAATCACTGCTCTCATTGTCCACAATGATGACTTCAAAGTCCTGGAAATCCTGGGAGTACACGGCCTTCAGGCAGGAAGAAATCCATCTCTCCTCGTTTTTGGTTCTGACAATTATCGATACTTTCATATTCACACCTCGGCCCATAGGGGGCTCGCATCAACCCAACAGTTTTTACTATCCAGACTTATCCGAGACGCCTCCAGCACTGCGGCGACATACAGGGAAGACTCAAAGGTCGCCCGCAAGCCGCCGAGACCGGCGGGCTGGCTGACCCCGTTTTTGATATTTTGCACATCACGCAGGAAACTGAGAATACTCTCAGGTCCATAGCCGGCGGCTCGCTTGTTTTTGCCGTCAATTGCCGCGTACAACTGGGTAAAATAGGGATTGATATCCTCGACCCCTTTACCGTCCAGAGACAGGCTGACCCCACGGTTTTTCTGGTCCACCAGGCAACGTCCCCTGGTGCCCTGCACTTCAAGACGCTGGTCTGACATGGCACTGGATGTGTCCGCATCAACCCATCCGGTCAGATGAGAGGAGAGGAAATCCCCGTCTTTACCCCGCCTCCACTCTATGAGGGTCTGGATCGTGTCAAAGGTATTAATTCCCTCTTGCACCAGATGCTTTTTCAAGCCGTAGGACATGACCCGCATCGGCTTTGCCCCTGTGAGGAAATGGATGAGGTCAACGTAATGAACCCCCAGATACTGGAGAATATCGGTCTGTTCAACCCAGTTGCGGAAGGCGCGGGTGGGAATAATCTTGCGCTGGCTATATTGAATTCTGAAATTCAACAACTCACCAAGCTCATCACGTTCGATCAATTCGCGGAGTTTCAGATTCGACTCATCAAACCGCTTATGAAATTCCACCAGGCCGAGGACATTCCACTTTTTTTTCAGGGCAATAAGTTCTCTTGTCTCTTTAATCCCCGGGACAAGAGGCTTCACCACCTGCACATGAATCTTTCGTTCAATGAGCTGCCTGGTAATGTCAAAATGCAGGTGATCCGGCACGGATATAATTGCCGCACTGTCCGGGGAAAGGGCCTCGGCCGCTTTGATATAGGCACGACTGTCATGCTCTGTTCCCTGGGGAGAGACGGCAACCTCGGCATCAACCCCCATTAGCTTGCGTAATTCTTCCGCCTTTGCCAGGGCTGCTTGGGCGCTTTTTCCAGACTGGGCGGCTATATGAATACGACCCACCACACCGGCCCGGCATGCCTCCAAAGCTGCCGGCAGAATGGTGCCGTAGCCGTCAGTGCCCTTGCCGCAGACATACATGCCGGCGCCGACAATCAGCAGATCAATGGCACGGCCCTGGTCAGCCATGTGCCCGCTCCTCAGCCAGGGGATCATAGCAAAGAGTGTCCGAACCACTGTCTTTCAATGACTTTACAATACTTTCCACCAATTTCAGGTCCTCTTTGCGCTTGATGATGATGCCGGACATCTTGGAGACCGGGTACACCCCAAACTTTCCGACAAAAAAAGCCTGCCCTTTTTTATTGAATTCCGCGAGAAAGGCCTTGTTTCTCCAGGCCATCACCGAATAAACAAAGACATCCACCGGCATCAGGTCCTGGGTCTGGGCAAAAACCTCATCCGGGTTGTAATTTATCGGCCTGCCCTGAAAACTTGCATGGACCTGTTCCCTGTTCACCGTGATCAAGGTATCCAGCTTTTCCTGGATAAAATGGTCCACCACCGCCCTGATTTCGCTGCCGGTCTGCAAAGGAGAAGTCGGGTTTACCCAGCAGAGAATATCCGCAGGGTGCTTCAGCATGAAATCTTGCACCACAAAATCTGATTTCGTTGTTGAACTGCCAAGCTCTTTGGGACGCAGATAAAACTCCACCCCGTAACGTTCAGCGATCCTGTTGAACAGCGGATCATCACCATTAATGACGATCCGGTCAAACACCCCAGATTTTTTTGCTGCCATGATGGCGTAGGAAATCATCGGCGCACCGTCGATCAAGGCGAGATTTTTCATGGGCAGCCGGGTGCTGCCGATCCGGGCCGGAATCATGGCAATAATTTTCTCTTTGCCGATCATGAGCCCAACTCCACGTTCAGTTTATATGTTTCGTTCAATTTCCTGAACTGAGCCAGTTCCGCCTCAGTGACCGGAATTCCCTCTTTGCTGCGGCGGGCAAAATTTCGTTTCTGCGGATCATCGGCCACCATGACCTGCTTGCCGGGCTCCAGGGTCGGTTCGTTTCTCAGCTCGTTTACCAGCAGTGACATGCGCTCTTTAAAAACATCAACTTCCTGAAAGGCCGAGATATTGAGAGCGCTGACAAACTGGCCAAGATGTCGTTTATTCTCCAGCTTTTCGAACATTTTGGAGATATGCGGCCCATAATTCATCCCGGTCATCATCGAGCACAGAATCTCCACCATCAGACTGAGTCCATATCCCTTATAACCCCCCACCGGGGTAAGCATGGTGATCTGGTTCGGGTCGGTGCTTGGTCTGCCTTCACTGTCCGCCCCTACTCCTTCAGGGGCGGTTCCCCCGGTTTCCCGCAGGCGGCGGATCTCATTGAATGTGGTAATGCTGGTGGCCATATCCAGGCAAAAGGGTTCTTCATTTTTGACAGGAGCGGCAAAACAGATTGGATTGTTGCCTAAAAAACTTCGCTTGCCGTTGGTGGGAATGATGAGAGAATCCGAGTGGGTAAAACTCATACCCACCATATCCTGCCTGGCAATTTCAATCGAATAGTAGGCGGCCGCACCGAAATGGGTTGAATTTCTCACTGCCACATGGCCGCTGCCGAACTCACCGGCCATTTCCACGGCCACTCTGGTAGCCTCCATACAGGCGGCATGTCCGAAGGTGTCATCCGCATCCAGTACCGCCGCCGTGGCCATTTTCTTTTCAATTTTATATACCGGACGGGGGTTGATGCGACCTGATTTGACCCCGGCAAGATAATGATGAATGAGCCTGATCCCATGGGAATCAACACCTCTCAAGGAGGTTGAGGTAAGTCCTTCGGCTACATATTCAGCCACCTGTTGATCAACATTTTCTTTTAACAATGCACCCTTAATGAGTTGTTTGGCGACTGAGCCGCTGATGATCGTCATCATTTTCCTCCATTTTTCTGTAAGATAATTTCAATGCAGCATTCCGCTACCGGGGTTCTGGTCTGATCAATCTGCTCCCGCACCCATGAATCCCGGAAAAAATCACGTATGAGTTCAACTTTTTCCACTTCTATCAAACCGACATATCTCCGCAGTAAATCAACCACGTTTATCGATTTTTCCGACCAGCTTTTTTCTTTCATGATCGCAAATGTCCACTTGTGATCAGGATTGAACTTGCTGGGCCAGTTGCCGATCTCGTAAAGATCTTCTTCCGGTACTGTAATAATCAGAAATCCACCGGGCTTGACAATACGAATCCAATTGGCCATCGCCTCGTCCACATCAACCATGTGCTCCAGACAATGGCTGGCGTGCAGAAAATCATACTGATTATCAACCACCCCTTTCATAAGCTGGGCATCACCATCCTCAATATCCCAGGTTCGGCAGGATGCCATTCTGGCAAAAATTCCGGCATACTGGCCAAGGGGATCCGGCTTACCCCCCACATCTATTCCATGCCCGACAAAGTAACGGTTATGAAAAGCTCCGATGCCAAAGCGTCGTTTCGCGGCTTTACTTTGTTCCCACACTCGCTTGCTCCTTTATATTGTTAACGAACCAGCTTACGGGCCACGGCAAGGCAGTAGCGCCCCTGATTTACCACATCCAGCGCTGGTTTGAGATATGTTCGAAAAGGCCAGGAAAGTTCCTCACCGGTTAACTGTATCCTCACGTTCTGCATATCCGGCGGGCGCACTGTCAAAGGAGCCATTCGCCCCAAGGCCCCGGTAAGCCCTTCCCATTCAAGAGTGGTAACCCCGCTCCAGAGAATCTCCGTATCCAACTGTTGGCAAAAGAGCAGCAGCAGCTCCAGCTGCCACCCCGGCCCGGGCAGATAGGTCAGCGCGGTACCGGACTGATCAGCCACCTCATTTGCTAAACAGTTTCGGTTCATGGTGACCAGAAAGAGCAAGCCGTCATTTCTGAGCGCTCTGACAAGTCCGGCAAAAAAAGGCAGAGGATTCGGGTGCAAATCAAGCACTCCCGGGGCGATTATACCCCCATAGACTCCCTCCTGAACATGGGGGACATCAGAGAAGACGAGCCTGTCAGCATTCATGGAAAACTCTGCCGGCCACCACTTATTATCCCAGTCATCCCGGCCTGTGCCAATCCACAGACATGTTTCCTGTCTGACCTGAGCCAGCAGATCATGAAAACAGCCACACTCAGTCGGTGTCGGCAGCGGCAGTGCGCCATTCGCCTCCTCATAACCATCAGCCCCACCCTCTTTGCGGAAAAAATCGGCCCCGCATGTTTGACAGCGATAACGAAAAATTCCCTGCCAACGGTCACATGGCCTGTGGGATTCATTTTTTTGGCAGACCGGACAGGTAAAAGGCGGACAAAGACCGTCAGCCAACCGAAACGACTCTTCCAGCGCAGCGGCCACCGTCTCGTTACTCACCTCATTCCAGCACGGAGGGTATTCGCTGATAAACTTTTCCCGGAAATGACTGTAAATCCGATTGACCTGGGAATCCGGATCAGCGGCAGGATCGATCTGCTGCAGCTCCTCAATCACCTGGTCCAGCAAGGACTCCTTGTCCACCGCCTCATCACAGGCATAGCCGAATTCCAGGCGTACCGAATCTCCGCCGGGCACATTTCCCTGCACAAAAGCCGCCCCCTTTGACCGGCCGCAGGGGGCCGTACAGCCCTTCCCCCGGTACTCCAGCTGGATGCCGACCACGGTGGGACTGTAGCGTATACGGTATAACTTGTTGATACTGTTAAAAATACCTACGGTGGGCTTACGTAGCGCTCCGCCGATATGGACAGCCGAGGTATCGACACTGACGATGGCATCCATTCCGGCAAGCAAGCTCATATACTCGGCAAAACCGCGTGAAACCATGGAAAGATTAATTACCGAATCGGCCAGATTGTATTGTTCCAGGAATAAACCTGAATTACAGTGAGAAGGCATGATGACAACCGGCTGACACGTTTCACTGAGGAAGCGGATCAAGCCGGCCGCTTGGGGGTCCGGCATGGTGCGCACCCGGGCACTGCTGAAGATAACGGCCACCATCCTCCTGCCCTGTGCCTGCTTTCGTGCCTGCGCAAGGGCGACAGTTACCGCAGGACTTCGCCTCCCGGCAAGACGAAGCACCGGCTCCTTTGCTTCATCAGAGACTGTTCCAGGATCCAGCCCCATACGGTCCAAGACAAAATCGGTCATATGGGAGGTCTGAAACTTCACATCCTGCAGCATGCCGCTGCAATCCACCTGCGCGTCATACTGTATGTAATCCCAGATGGTAATGGGCAACGCCTTTACACGCACGGACGGAATTCCCCGCAGCACGGCATGGGTCCTGCCAGGAAGAGAAGAATAAACATCAAGCGCGACATTGCCGCAGACCTGCGCCGACAATTTTCCGGCCAGGATTTCCAGGGCGGAGCCAAACATGATCCCATCACCAAGCCCGCCTCCGCCGCCGTTCATAAGACAAACTTTCAGCGTATCCCCGGAAAACTTTTGTCCGCCCTCCAGAAAATCACCGACCGGCAGCGGCCATCCGGGAATCATCGGCAGAATATCCTTATCAAAAGGAACCGGTGGCGCTATACCCAATTTCCGACAATCACGGCATGCGCCCTCAAAAGTCTCATCAAGCAACAGATAAATTCTCTTCAGGTCCCAGCCTGCCTGATTCCCTTCAGCATCCGGAGTATATGCCTGGAGACGACAGCAATCACCGTCGTCACAGCTTATTTGTACTGACTGAGGAAAATAAGCAGCAATCATGCAGGCACCAATAATAACAGGACGCCATAAAGGGGTCTGTCAAAATTCAGAAAAATGACCAATCCATGCAGTCACAGGTGAAGTAGAGAAAATACCGGGGAGATTGTCCAGCGGCAGTACCTGTGATAACGTTACTAATCCAAAGAAAACAATCTGTTCTGAATAGCCTTATCGACAGCAGAAAAAAAAGCTAAAGTAAACTTTACGTTTAACTTTTTAGCAAGTTGCATACCATGCGCCGGGGAAATAAAAAAGGAGAGAAACAAACTCGATGCCAAAAGGCCTATTGCCCTTAAAAAACTCTTTATTTACAGAAAGTTAAACAAAAATATCAAGCACTGATATTTTTGTTTGAAACAACACCATGGCCGCGCCCGTAAAGGGAAAAATTTGCCGTGACAACAAGGGGAAAACAACAGCTACTGCCCGATATTATGACAGTATGGGAATGAAATGACGAATTGTCCGCCTAGACTGCAGGAGAACAGCGCCAGGAAATGATGAATTTATCAGCAGTCCTCGTTTTTTAGACAAATTCGAGATGGTCTGCTGCCAGATACTCGTGTATTTTTATATTCATGCCGTTTGCCACGCAATGATGCAAGCAATGGCTGTCAGGTTTGATGGAATGGAATTTATCTTTGCCGGAAAACCAGAATGAACGAAAATTCTGTTCTTTTATCGAACCAAGCAGACCGTTTTTCAAATTATACGCCTTGTCCTGACAGGCATACACATTGCAATCCGCCCCCACCACCGGCCTGATTTGAATATTCGGGCACCAGGAATAGGTCCTGGTAAACTTTTCATCCAGGGCATGATACGAGTCAAAAATCTCGAAATTGTTGCCGGCAAAATCCCCTATTGCCCGATCCACCTCAGCTTTCACCCTCTGGAATATGGGAGCGTGGTAGGCATTATTTTCCCGGCCGCTGTTGCTGACGATACAAGGGGAAACCTTCACGCTGTCCACCCCGATGTCGTAAAGTTTGTCTATCATATGGTAGACATGCGCCGCGTTTTTCTGATCAACAATGAGACTGATCCCGACATAGCAGTTGCCGCGATAGCGCTTAAATGAGGCGATATTGGCCATAATCCGGGAATACTCGCCATCCGGCACCTGCCGGTATTCGGAATAACTCGCATCGTCCCAGCCGTCCATGGAAATGCGGATCCAGGTGGCATGGGCGGCAAACAGTTCCGCCACTTCTCCGTTCAGCCTGGAGCCGTTGGTCAAGGAGGCAAATTTCACCTTTGCATCGGCAAGCCTTCCGGCCGCCTCCAGCATATGCGGATAACAAAACGGCTCCCCCCCGCCACTGAAGGTTACAGCCTTCACCCCCATTTCCTGCAAGTCGTCTATGAGTTCCAACATCTTGCCTCGGGGGATGGAGTCCCGGACATTCATGTCCTGGCCAAGCTGCATATCCTCGTTGCGGTAGGCGCAATAGGAGCATTTATGATTACAGACATTGGTCGGCTTGATGCGGACATGAAGCGGCGGCAGCAAGACATCACTTGACGAGGGCAGGGAAGCAAGCTTCTCCTGGTAATGAAACACCTTCATTTGCGTATAGAGAAGTCCCATATCAAAAGCCCCTGCGGCAAAACCAGAGAAAATACGCAGTGGGCCGAAGTTCCGACCTTAATCCAGGGTAAATTCTGTCTGCCATTGTTTATTCTCCTCCCATTCAGGCTGTTCGGACTTACTGAATAGGTAATTATTGATGACCAGATAATCCATCCCGGTTCTCATAAAACACCGGTAGGCATCCTCCGGAGTACAGACAATAGGCTCCCCCCGTACATTAAAGCTGGTATTAACGACCAGACCATAGCCGGTAATCTCCTTAAAATCGGCAATCAATTGCCAGTAGCGCGGATTTGTCTCTTTGTGGACAGTTTGTATCCTGGCGGAGAAATCTACATGGGTAATGGCGGGCACATCTGATCGTTTACAATAAAGCCGCTCATAGAGTTCCAACGACAGGTAATTGTCCGGCAATTTCTTCCTCCGTCCTTCCGCCACCGGAGCAACCAGCAACATATAGGGAGAGGAACAATCAAGTTGAAAGAACCCGGCAGCCTCCTCCGCCAACACCGACGGAGCAAAAGGTCTGAATCCTTCCCGATATTTGATCTGCATGTTCAGCTTTTTCTGCATGCCCGCATTTCTGGGATCCCCCAGGATACTTCTGTTACCGAGGGCCCGGGGACCCCATTCCATCCGCCCCTGAAACCAACCTATTATCTTTCCTTCGGCAAGCAGAGCAGCAACATTTCGCGTCAGCTGATCAAACTTTTTCCAATCATGAGCAGGTGCCTGATATTTGCGACAAAGCCGCTGCACCGACTGCTGGGAAAAAGATGGCCCAAGATAGCACCCCTGCATTTTGTCCGGCACCTCGGCAGCGACAATCCGCTTATGGCCCTGCCAGATATGGCGGACCGCGTAAGCAGCGCCCAAGGCTCCACCGGCATCACCGGCAGCCGGTTGGATCCAGATATGTTTGAAAATTTTACTTTTCAGCAGACGACCGTTGACGACGCAATTTAAAGCCACTCCGCCCGCCATAACCAGATTTCTGCTTTCGGTCAAACGCCGGGCGGTTCCGGCAAGTCGCAGGATAATTTCTTCAATGACCTGCTGGATTGCCTGGGCCATATCCATGTGCTCCTGCTGGAAAGCGGATTCAGCATCACGCTTCTTCAAGCTGAAGAGTTCCTCCCATTTGCTGTTCCGGCACATGGTAAGACCGGTGGCAAAATCAAAATACTCCATGTTCAGCAGCAGGGAACCGTCATCTTTCAGATCAACAAGCTTTTCGCAAATGAGTTGTTTGTAATGGTTGACCCTCGCGCTCTGCAACTCCCCATAGGGGGCAAGGCCCATCAGTTTGTACTCTCCACTGTTGACTTTAAAGCCAAGAAAATAGGTAAAGGCGGAATAGAGCAGGCCGATGGAGTGTGGGAAAGAAAGCTCTTTTAACAGGGACAGCTCTTCACCGGCACCATAGCCGATTGTCGTTGTGGCCCACTCCCCTACCCCGTCAATCGTCAAAATGGACGCATCATGAAATGGAGAGGGATAAAAGGCGCTGGCAGCATGGGAAAGGTGATGCTCAGGAAACAGCAGAGGGGGTTTCCGCCCAAAAGACTGTCCGTGAATGAGGCCAAGCTCTTTCCACAAATTGCGCTTCATGAACAGCTTTTCTTTAACCCATACCGGCATAGCCGCCAGAAAACTCTGCAGGCCGGCAGGGGCAAAGGCATGACTGGTCTCAAGCAGACGTTCGAATTTGAGCCAGGGCTTGTCATAAAAGGCAATGGCGTCCAACTGTTCAATGTCCAGTCCCGCCTCGTCAAGGACATAGCGGACGGCATTTGCGGGAAACGAAGCGTCATGTTTTTTCCGGCTAAACCTTTCCTCCTGGGCTGCAGCGATTATTTCCCCATTCTGCAGCAAGGCAGCGGCGCTGTCATGGTAATAGGCGGAAATGCCAAGAATTGCGTTCCTCATGCTCCAGCTTGACGCCTTTTAGAAAAGTGTATAGACAAACGGAGCAATAGCCGAACCGCTGGTGAGAATGATAAGGGCGCCAAAGCCCAGCAGGACGAGAATGACCGGCAGCAGCCAGAATTTTTTCCTGACCTTCATGAAATCCCACAACTCTGTTAGAAAATCCATAAGCATCTCATACTAATTTTTCTCACCCGGAACAACGGTGCATGAATCTAAAATTGCTTTTCCAGGTCTGCAGCAGTAAATTTATGCTTCCGGTCCTGAAAGGAGGATTGATGACTGACATGCCATTGCTTCAACCTCATGGGATCATGGCCGAGCATCTTCCTGCATATTCCGACCGGTGTTACCATGAACACAAAAATAAATGTCAGGATAACCCTTGAGGCAATCTTTTCCAGGACAGCTGAAACCCTGAACAGCAGCCATGCCAGAGGTTTGAAAAAAACCGGCCGGATCATGGTAATCAGAAGCACGACAATGACCGGACCGGCATAAACAGGCCTCTCTCCAAACCAGGCGACAAGCAGCAAGATCAGCATAATTGCCAACCCACCATCCTTACACTGCCCATCCGTCACGTCCACATATTTCATTTTTTACACCTCTGTCCGTTCAAATAACAGGATGCGGCAAACATCAAAAAAAACCGGCCGGCTATCGATGAGCTGAAAATCATTGTCCGCAAAAACCGAGACAAAATCACGTATCCGATAGTTGTACTCATAGACATTCACCTGACGCCGCAGCACATTGGCCAAAAAGGCAAGGGCCTGGCCGGACAGGGAATCATAGTTTGGCTGAATAAGCAGGACGTACTTTCTGCTGATGCGCATCATATGCCGGGCATACGGTTCAAAATTCAAAAAATGCTCCAGCATGCCATCGCTGCTGACCAGATCGAACTCTTCCGTGACATCTTCAAGTTTCTGCAGTCTGGCATTCAAACCTTTTCTCAGACATTCCTGCACGGCATTGGCGGATACATCAATCCCCACACAGCGGTATCCCGCCTCCTGCAGAAATCCCAGCGTGTACCCCAGGCCACAGCCGACCTCGCATATTGCCCCGGGATCAATCCCCTGCAAAACCGCCAGCAAAGCCTTCTTCTTGGCCTTGAACATCCCTCTGCCGACAATGGTCAGACGTTCATTGTCTTCAGGGGCCTGCCAGCGTTTATCCCATTTGTCATAGAGTCTCTTGTCACAATTGTCAGCAGCCACTTTCTCCCCTACCGAACCGCGGGATTAATAAGTCCATATACCTCACCCGCGGCATAGCCGAAGTGCTGAATCAGGTAAACAAAGGCCACATGGAGAAACAATAACGGCTCCCTCTTCCGCAGGCACTGCCCCAGGGAAAAGACAAGCAGCAGAGGGAAATAGCACAACCCGGCCAGGGCAGTCTGGGATATCGGCGCCAGCAGCAGCGAAACCATTGCCCCAGCAAAGAGCAGCGGCAGGACAAAGGACGGGCGCCACATGGCAGGGTAGCGTTTTAACAATCGTGCCCGCCCCTTGCCGTAGCGGAACATATTCTTTAGCCAGGACGCCGGGGTTGGCCGCATTTTATGCCATACATAGGATTGACTGATAAAAAACATACCGTAACCGGCCTGTTTCAGCCTGAAATTCAAATCAGCGTCTTCCGCCTCGCTTGCCAGGGTCTCATCGAAACAACCAATTTTTTCCAAGGTGGCCTTATCATAGAGCACATTGAGGGTTGCCAGGCTGTCCACTGGACGATTCTCAAAAAATTGACGCCCTTGGGCACTATTAAAGCTTCCCATATAGGAATCAAGACTGACTCCTATGGCCCTCATGAAAAAATCAGCCCCGACAGGGGGGATATTCTTCCCTCCAACAGCTATTATTGCCGGATTCTGCTGTTTCTGCTTCAGATAGTTCACCGCCAGAACCTCAAGCCACTCGGGAGGCGCCTCGCAGTCGGCATCAATAAAAGCAACATGGTCAAAACGGGCCGCACGAATACCCGTGTTGCGTCCGGCAGCCGTTCCCTTTTTGGGCTCAATGAGCAGGCTGATGTTTTTCTGCTGCCGGGCAATTGCTTCAATAACCGTTATTGTCGTATCGGTTGAATTGCCGTCCACAACAATTATTTCATATTTTTCAGCCGGATATGATTGGGTAACCAGGCCGGCAAGGCAATCGGCAATGTTTGCTTCCTCGTTGAAACAGGTAATGACAACGGAGATATCAGGCAGCCTTTCCATTTACTTCCTCGTTGTTTTGCTTAATTGCCCGGCCAGCAACTTGCTCAAGAAAACCCTGGCCGATTTCACAGTGCGCAGACCTTCACTGGGGTTACACAATCCCTGCCATGCCTTGCGGGCAATATAGGAGGGGCGGAGATGGTATTTCTTTAAATATGTATCACAAAGCCCAACCATTTCAGCGGCTGAAAGCTCCGGCGTATTCAAGACACAGTTATGCAGCCCGTCAGGGGTGAGCCACTCTGCAAAATCAGTGGTCGACAGATAGTTGTTTTTCACCGCCCAGTCATAGGCCTCTGTGCCCGGATAGACATAGAGCGGATAAAACTGCATGCTGTCGCAATCAATCCGTTTGGCAAATTCATATGACGCAGCCAGAGTCTCGGCCGTGTCCCCTGGGTTACCCACCATAAGGCAGCCATGCACCAACATTCCAGCTCTGCGGGCCGCCCTGCCGAAGGCATGATAGTGTTCGACCTTCTCATCCTTATGCATGCCATCGAGCACTTGCTGACAGCCACTCTCAAAACCAACAGTCACCAGCCGGCAACCGGCCTGTTTCATCAAGGCAAGAGTCGGATACTCAAGATTGCCGCGAACGTTGCAGTACCATTTCATTCTGATGTTGCGGGCGATAATCTGTTCACAGATATCATGGACCCGTCTGATGTTGGCGGTAAAACAATCGTCTTCAAAGCCAACCTCCCGGACTTCCGGAAGATAATGGGCAACATAGGCCATTTCCTCAACCACATTCTCCGCGGAACGCACCCGGTACCTGCGGCCATGCATGACCTGGGGATAGACGCAGAAAAAACAGCGGTGCGGACAGCCACGGCCGCTCATGATCATTACCATGGGATAACTGGCGGCGGCAAAAAAATAATCCCTGACATCAAGATGTTTTTTGTACACAGAAGTGACAAAGGGCAGCGAATCAAGATCAATGATCTTTTCCCGTCCGGCATTTACGACCACCTGGCCATTATCGCGCCAGACCAGTCCTGCAACAGTCGCCATATCCTTGCCGCTTGCCAGGGCAGCGGCAAGATCACGGATTATAAAGTCATACTCACCAACAGCCACGCCATCAACTGCGGCACTGATCTGCAGCGTTTCTTCCGGCAGTGCAGACGGATGGGTGCCGACGAGAACAATAAAAGAATGCGGAAACCGTCCCTTGAACTCGGTGGCCACCTTGACATCATGAAAAATACTTGGCGTGCTGGTATCGATGACGATTAAATCGGGAGAAAAGGGAAACAGCTTCTGGAATACCTCGTCCACACCCAGGCCCTGAGCCGGAGCGTCGAGAAGCCGGACAGCATAGCCGGCCTGTTCGGCAACCCCGGCAGCATAGGAAAGCCATATGGGATAGTAAAGAGTGCCCCCCTTTGTCACCGCGGGGCTTCGCGATGACCTGGAGAAACGGCCAAGAAATGGCGGATTAAGAAATAAGATATTCACAGCTTCATTTTGTTACTGATAGAATCCCGCAAAATTTTTACTCCTCAATAAAATTGCGCGCCTTCTGCAGAGTACGCTTCCTGATTTGCAGCAACTCAGCCTCGGTAATTCCCATGCGCGCCGCGGTCATCCTGCGTTTTCCCGGATCCGTGAAGTTGATCCTGTCCCATTCGTAGGCCCGCAGAATTGTCAGATCCCTCGGGCTGAAATGTTCGGTTTCCAGCTGCCCTGTACTCCAGCGTAATTTTTCAGGATCAAACCCCGGTTTAAAGCTGTGGGTCTTTTCACACAAATCCCACAATTTTGTATTTGGCAGGGGCATGGCGGCAAATATCTTGGAATAATTGACGTTAATCTCTTCCGCAAACCTGATGGTATCAAGGAGTTCATCCCATGTTTCAGTGGGGAATCCGATGATGAAATTGGCGGCCACATAAATGCCGATCTCTCTGGCATAGGCGGCCATTTCCTTGGCGTGACCAAGCTCCAGGGGCTTGCCCACCACCTCTTTCAGTACCCGTTCATTGCCCGATTCCACGGCAATATTAATATACTCACAGCCACTGGTCCGCATCAGGTCCAGCAACTCCCGGTCACATTTGAAGATGGCGGTGCTGATGGAACACCAGGGCAGGGCAAGATCACGATCAATCATCATCTGAAAGATGGCCCTGGCCCTGGCCGGCTTTGTGTAGAGGTTGTCATCCTCAAAAATAATCCCACGCACCCCGTATTGCCGGTACAGCCACTCAATCTCATCAACGATTTTTTCGGCGCTGCGGGGCCGGAAGCGTTTGCCGGCAATGGACTCTACCTGGCAGAAAACACAGCCATACGGACACCCGCGGGAGGTCTGAATCCGGGCATACGGATATGCGGAAGGCAGATCAATGGCCTTGCGCTTGACCACCTTTGAGATATACGAAGGGTAATCAAGCAGGTGATAGGCCGGTCGTGGCAGGGCATCCAGGTCATTAATAAATGGGGACCGCCCCAGATTGACCACCTTGCCGTCCCGGCGATACGCCACGCCTCTGGCCGGCAGATCATTACACCCGGCAAGATAGCCAAGCAACTCTGGAAGCACATACTCCCCTTCACCAATGCAGCAATAATCAATATTGCTGTCAGCCATCAGGCGGTCACTGTTCATGGTGGCATAGACCCCGCCCAGCACCACAGTAATGGCTGGATCAACTTCTTTAACAAGCCGGGCGCCATAATGCCCTGCCGGGCCGTATTGATCCATGAGCACCGTAATGCCAACCACATCGGGCTGTAGCTCATGAATGGTCTGCCGGAACTGCGACTCGTCCATTTCCCTGGCGTTGGCATCAAGAATGGTCACCTGAAAATCAGGCTCCACCATGGCGGCCAGCAAACAGAGATTATAGGGGATGAAATCCCAGTTGGTATTCTCATCCCAGTCAGCCCACTTGAAATTGGGGACGACCAGGACGATATGCTTATTCGTATGCACGTAATTTCCGTCGGCTGAAATCAGCTTATTCCCTGCTGCAGATTCGGGTAGAGGACCCGCCCTTTCTCTTTCTCATACACCTTGATGGCAGCCATAAATTCTTCCAGGCTCACATGCCCTTTTTGCTCAAGCAGGGGGTAATAAATGGTCATAAAATCCCTGTCGTCCGCCAGGAAGCAAGGATTATAAAGCCCGAAGGGACTCCTCAACCCCTTTTCTCTGATCGTGGCCAGAGGCTCTTCAAGGACATTGCCTTGATAGACGTGCATATTGGCACAGTTCATTACGTCACCATAAGGGGTCATGTTAATCATCTCCTTGGTGCCGGGACAGCCAAACTGCTTGCCGTAATTATAAGCTAAATGCCGCTGAACATAGTTGTATGGCCGGACTATTTCCTCCATGGCCTTTAAATCCTCGGGATCGAGTACGGCATCCTTCTCCTGGAAATTCCCCACCCCTTTAGCCAGCAGAGTGTTTACCAGAATCTTTTCCTTTTCCGCAAACTCCAGAAGTTTCAGAAATCCATCGGTGTACAGGTTGCCCTTATGAACCACCGTATTAATGATCACCTTGATTCCATATTTCTTGCACAGGCGTATGCCTTCCACCACCTTGGCGTGGCTGCCGCGCTGCCGGCGAAAGGCGTCATGAATCTCTGGTATCCCGGAATCCATGCTGAAATTGATGGTATCAACGCCTAATTCCGCACATTTTTTGGCCTTTTCCTCATCAAAGAGAAAACCGTTGGAAGAGATGATGACGTGATTATAATGGGGCTGGCAGGCCTTGATGACCTCCTCCCACTCATGACTGACAAAAGGTTCGCCACCCTCAAGACCGAAAGTGGTAGCCCCAAGTTTCATGGCATCCTTGACAATCTTCGCATAATCGCTTGCATCCATTTCCCGCCGCTTACCGCTTTCATTAATCCGGGCGCAGAGACAATGATTGCAACGGAAGTTGCAGCGGAACGTAATGGCAAACTCAATGCCGCGCAGGACATACTTCTTGAGCTTGAACAGATTATATATCTTGCCGAGCATGATATTACGGAACAACCGAACCGGATATAACGGCTTACGCCAATGGATTCCGTAGTGGATATAAATTTTCAGGAGCACCAGATGCTTGATAAGCATATTGCCCTTGCGTGTCCGGCGAATTTTCTTTTCTTGAGATTGCTGTTCAGCAGTATCGAGAAGGGCACGAACCTGGGCAGCCTCTTCTTCGGTGGAAGTAATTTGGGCAATATCATCTTCCTTGGTACAGAAAACAGATGCTTTGTTCTTCATATTTCCCTCCCTGTAGGGTGAACTGCATTTTTTATGGTTTTATCAAGGGGCGTTATTACATATCCCAGCTTTTCTCTCGCCTTTTGTGATGAAAAATAAAGGAAAGAAGAAACCATACGGCAGGTCTCCTCTGTTATAAAAGGCTCTTTCCCCAAAATTCTTGAAAAATTCTCAATGAGATAACCGGCAGATTTTAATAGCGGTCCAGGGATGGGAACAAATGGCGCTTTCCCAGCTGTTTCGCAGGCAATAGCTTGAAAGTATTGCAGGAAGGAAACATTATTCCCGCCCAGAATATATCTTTGCCCCGTCTCTCCCTTCTGGGCGCAAAGATGCAGACCTTGAACCACATCTTCAACAGACACCAGACAGACCCCCCCGGCAGGATATACTTTCATTTTCCCCTTGGCAATTTTTTCGAAATTTAACCGCTGACCGGATTTCATGGCATGGGCTCCGACCACATTGGCAGGAATTGCAATGACCGCATCAAGCCCCTGGCCTACTTCATGAAGGATTTTCTGCTCCCCCATTGCCTTGGTAACTGCATAATGATCGTGTTGATTGTTAAACTGAAAAGACTCATCAGCAATCACACCGAGTCCAGGAGTCCCAACCGCAGCGGTGGAGCTGACATGGACAAGGCGTAACCCAACCTGGAGAGCCACACGCGCCAGACGCTCCGGGAATGCCACGTTCACCTGTACACGTTCATCGTAATAGCTCTGACTATTTTCTCCACAAACAGCAAGGTTGTAGGCTATCGCACTCCCTTCCAGGGCATGGCGAAGGCTCTTCTCGTCATCAAGTGTTCCATAGAAAATTTCACACTCATTTGCGGCAAGATTTTCCAAATTCGATGTTTTCCGGCAATAAACACGGACACGATAGCCGTGCCTCACCAAAAAACGAACGAGATTACTCCCAATAAATCCAGTAGCGCCAAATATACAGACCATCTCGCCTGCCATTTCAAACCCATCCACGCAGACGGAAATAGACATGGGCTCCGTACTCGCGGAAAATCTCCAGTACAAAACGACTTCTGGTCCCGCTATCCTCTATATCTTTTTCATAGCATTCCACCGGGCCTGCATAGACATTGAGGCCTAGTTTTTTAGCAATCATCAAACTCCGCCGCATATGATAGGAGGATGTAACCAGTAAAACACTCTCAATACCGAGCTTCCTGATAATCGGAAGTGCATTCTTTATATTCTCATAGGTATTTGTTGAGGTGGTTTCCGTAAAAATTTTTGCCTCCGGCACTCCCAGTTTCATGAGCAATTGCGCCATGCTCTCAGAGGTCGCCGGTTGACCTGGATGCTGGACCCCGCCACAGACAATTATCTTATCGGCCACCCCTTGCCGGTAAAGAGCATGAGCCTTCAGGGTCCGCTGATAGGTATTCCTGCCGAAAATTATCGGGGTGTGCTGTCCGGCGGCAAGAAGCATGATCGCATCAACTTTCCTGACTTGAGGATCCACTTCGATCCAGTCATACATGAAATTTGTAATGGGAGTAAAAAGAACCCCACCGACAAAGAGATTGAGCATAACCGACAGAAAACATAATGACCGGAATATACTCCGCCTTTCAAGTCCGCCTCTGGAACTCATAGCAGTCTAACCGCGCCCATAAAACTCTTTTACCCTAGCTGCCATCCTCCTCACGTCATCCTCAGACAGACATGGATGACAGGGAAGATAGACTATCCGCTGATGCAGTTTGGCCGCATTCGGATAAAGAGCGGTCGCATATTTTTTAAACCGCTCCATCTGCGTCACATCTTCAGCCGACTCATCCTGGGCATCAATTCCATTCTCCATGAGAAACACCTGGAGTTCTCTTTTCCGCTCCACACTCACTGCATAATGAACATTGATGTTTTCTCTGTTGGCAGGAGAAACTGGAATACGCACCTCGGGGAGATGCGCAAATTCATTATTTAATATTTTGAGATACTTCTGGCGGACAGCGTTCGATTGGTCGATGGTCCGAATCTGTCTGAAACAAAACTTTGTCTGCAAATGGAACATATCCGTTTTGAACTGCTCCGGAACCGATGTCAAGTGAGGTTTTTTTATTTTAAACCAGGAGTTGAAGCGCGTATCATGGTTTATTTCATACCGATAGGCACAGGGAAAAAGGGTGAACCCGTGGAGGGATGGTGTATTTAAAAATTTCAGCAAACACCCTTTCAGGATTATTTTATACATGCCCGCCACTGTTACCTGGTGAAAATCAACTTTCAATTGGCGTAAACGCTCGATAAACTCTGTATCATCAGAGGTAACCATGCCCCCACCAAAACCATAAAATGATTTTCCATAACCAAAACTGAAGGCGCCAATATCAAAGGAACCAACCCTCTTTCCAACGCATCTCGCCCCGCAAGAACGCGCGCTGTCCTCAATCACGCGAAGATTGTACCGCCGGGCAAGAGACATGACCGCGCCCATATCAACCGGCAACCCATTGAGATGGGCCAGCAAAATAGCCTTTGTCCGTTTGGTCACGGCCTGTTCAATTTGTGCAGGATCAATATTCATGGATGCCGGATCAACATCGACAAAAACCGGTTTCAATCCGGCCAACTCGACCACTGCCGCATCAACCCAGAAAGTAAAAGCCGGCAATATCACTTCATCCCCCTGAGAAAAATTCAGGCCCTTTAAAATAAAATAAAGCGCGGAACGACAATTAGTAAAGCTGACCGCATGCTTGACACCAATAAATTGCGCAAACTCATTTTCAAACCTTTTCCGGGAGGAATTCCCCCTGGCTTTAGGGACATTGAGCAGTCCACAAACAGCTGACATTACTTCAGTGGTTTTCAAATCAACCCATACGCGAGGAATGGCCCTCATTCTCAGCGGCATATTGCTTCTCTCTCTTTTCCCTGAACCAATTTTAACCCTTGATGGTCAGGGTCGTGAATTTATTTTTTCGAATTTTATTGGCAAACTGAAGCATGAATTTTTCCAGACCAAACCCGGCGAAATTAACCAGCGCATCGGCCATGGACAGCCGCAACCCACTTGGCACACCGAGCAGAGGGGGAGTGCCAAGGACAATGCAATTCTCACACAAGGGAGATCGTTCCAGATAAGAACCATCCAGCATTGCCTCCCTCAGTCCGATCATTGCCTCACCATTCCAGATATCCAGCAATAACTCCCTCTCTAAAGACCCCAGCACATACTCCCGGTTCGCATTGTAAATACACGGCACGACTTCTCCATTCCAGCTGATACACGTTGTACTCCAGAGTCTGGAGCATGGAGGATAAACACCTTCATGGGCGCGATGGGCAAAGGAGGTTTCATCCTTAAAAGTACTCCCCCATGAGGCAACCTCCCTTTGGCGGATTTCATCAATCCCTTCATCCAAGCGGGCTATGAACCGCTGCTTGTCGCTCTCACTGCATCCACCGAGACCTAAATTCAGAACAGACAGAACACAGTAAGGCTTTTTCGCCCTCTTGCTTCTTTTGAGTCGCAAAAAAGCATTTATATTGCCAAGTGTATCATTGAATTTTGCTCCCCTCCGGGCTTTCTCATAACTCTCCCTAGTGAATCCATCAAAGGCAAAGCTGATATAATCAAGTTCGGCATCCAGTAACTCCCCAGACAGACCGTCATACAGCAGGGTGGCATTCGTGTTAAGCAAGACCTTCATCCCCTTGGACTTGCTGTAATGGACCATATCAACAAACCGTGGATGCAGCAGGGATTCGCCGCCAACCGCAAGGGTCAACGCCGAAGTATGGGGGGAAATCTGGTCAATGATCCGGGTAAACAAATCATAATCCATATATCCTTTATCGACAGTGACCTTGCCTGCACCATTGGGGCACATGACGCAGCGAAGGTTACAGTGATTTGTGGGTTCGAGCCAGATATAGCTGGGAGCATTATTTAGGACCGTTCTTTTCTTCCTGTAATTGATAAAAGCCCGAATAGAATTGGCCAGGATGCTTATTTTCTTCATACGCAGCTCAACGACGGTAAATTCGATAGTTGATCATGGATGTTCGAACGGCGTCGAAATAACTGGTATAGGTCTGCTTGTGCCACTGTTGAACAATACCCCGGAAGATCACCGTCGGAGAAAAGAGAAATAACTTGGCGATCCACAGATAAAAAGCCGGGTAACGCAACAGGTTGAGATCCGCGCTTCGCTGGACCGCGGCAAGAAATCTTCCCCGGTATTCAATGATCTTTTCCTTTGGCAGGGGTGAATGAAATTGCTGTTGATTCTCCGTAAGGGAATAGGACAGATCCAGCAGATTCTCTTCATCCTCGGCATTGTAATATTCCGTACCCGGCATGGGCATAAAATAGTTTACCGCCGCAAAGGTAGGTTTAACCTGCTGCAGAAACTTTTCCGTCAATTGCAGATCATTTTCTGTCTCTTCGGGAAAACCAATTATCAGAAATGCGTAAGTATAGATACCCGCTTCATTGATATCGGCAATGGCCTTAACAATCTGGCTCAACCTGGTCCCCTTATTCATGATATCCAGCATGCGCTGCGAGCCTGACTCAACCCCCAGAGCCAGCTGTATGAAACCCGCCTTGGCCATTAAGGCAAGAGTTTCCTTTGAGCCGATTCGATCAACTCTTGTCTGGGCATAGAGCTTGAGGCGAATTCCCTCCTCCAGAATTCGATTACAGAACTCGCTAACCCTGGAGTCACTGAAGTAAAAAAGGTCATCAAGCAGGACAAGTCCTTTTATCTGCCAATTGTCTATTTGCCATTTAATTTCGGCAATAATGTCCTCAATGGGCCGCTCCCGATAGATATTGCGAATGGGATCCGTACAAAACCTGCATTTGAAGGGGCAGCCTCGATTGGCCATGAGAAATCCCGTTCTGACAAAATGACCTGGTATCCCACCTAATCGGATGTCGCAATAGTGATCATAATCCACCAGCTCAAAAGCAGGATAAAGCAAATTGGTTACCGGCACCGGCTCTGATTTGCCGGTGTTGACCAGCTCTCCATTGCTTAACAGATAAAGACCTTTTATGGCGAGAACCTCTTCCCCGGCATTCAGCGCATCAAGTAACCGGACACAGCTCTGCTCCCCCTCGCCATGGACCACGTAGTCCACTCCAAAATCAAAATATGCTGCAGGTTTGAAGGTGGGATCCTTGCCTCCACAAAACAAAATCGCTGCAGGCAATAGTCTTTTTAGGCGGGCAATGATTTCACCAGCGACTCTCCTGTTCCAGCTGATCACACCCAGCCCTATGAAATCAGGAGAAAAATGTTCAATCTCGCCCCAAAGATCATCGTTTCCACGGGGAAAGAATACTTCATCAATGAACTCAACCACCTTCACTTCATAACCGGCGGCGCGAACATAGCTGGCCACATAGAGAAGACCCAATGGCGGCCGCCACCCTTTCCGCGGATTGATCAACAGAACCTTCTTTCTCATGCGCCGTTCATCTGCTTCAATTTGAGAAAATCACATTTTCGACAAAAGGTAAACTTCTGCTGATTCTCCCTGATTGAGGAAAATCTCTCCCCATGCCAGATTTCCTCCAGGCTTTCCTGGAAAATATTGCCCATGATCTGATCCATATCAATGGGACAGGGATGAACATTGCCATTAACATCAATATAAACATAATCCAATAAGCGATAACAGAAGGAATCCAACCGCAAAAGCGGTTTCATGAATTTATATAATTTCCCTTTCAGCCCGCTATATACCTGGTCCTGCAGACAATCAATCCGAATCCGGTATTGCCGTCGCAATTTCGCAAGCTCTCTGAAAATGGCTTGTTCCTGCTGTACGCCGGGCCGCTGCATGGTGGGATCGGTCCTCTTATCCACCCGGGCTATATTGACCTTTTTTATCCCATGTCCGGCAGCCCATGAAATCACATCATATACATCCTGGACGGTTCGCCCCCTTGCAGGGTCCTCAAACAATATTGGCTGCAGAACAATCTCCGGGGTGTTCTTGCCCTTCCTTTCCCGCTCGCCCATCAGGTAGAGAAGATCCTCTTTGAGTTCTTCCTGTCGGACATTTTCCATGGAAACATGAATGCTGCCCAGTCCCGCTTCCACAAGTTCCGCTGCTTTCTGCCTCAACAGGATGCCATTCGTCGTGAGCCGGGTATCAAGCCCTTTCAGCCGGCAATAGCGGATTGCCTCCATGAGTTCCGGATACAGAAGAGGTTCACCCATGCCCACCAGGGTTACGGCTCTGGCCCCCCTGATCCTGTCTACTATGGTTTTGAAATCTGTCAATGGCATATGCCGCTGTTCAATGGGCACTTGAAAGCGAATGCACATTTTGCAGTCCTTGTTACACAGATTGGTCACGGCAATCTGCACAAAAGGGGGTATTTTTTCCGGAATATGAAGTACCTTTTTTACGGAGGTATACAAAAAATTATCATGAGCCATCGACGAACCTTCTACCCTTTCTTTGCAAAACACTTTCCTCAAATCGGCACGTAAGCAAATTCACGATCCGCTGTTTTCCAAATGCGTTCCTCTGTTCAGCAATTCAGCAAAACAATCTTTACCGACACCATTACTCCTCATCCTGCTTCAGAACCAACAAGTCCGTCTCATTTTCCACCCCCTGCTCGATATAATCCATTATCTCAAAAAAATTCCCATACAGTTCCGTTGCAAATGCGCGGGAATGATACGCTGCCCGGTACCACGCGGGGAAAACACTCCTCTGATAGGGATCAACAATTTCCTTCATCAGAAACCCCTTTTCCTGGAGGCATAGCTGATCTTCCGCTGAAAAATCCTTCCAGCAGAAGTGACCGTGCAGGGAAATGAGACAAATACCGCCAGGAGCCAACAAACGCTTAAACTCTGCGAGCCAGCTCTTTTGATCAGCAACAGATAAATGCCTGAAAACGGCAATGGCTATAATCAGATCATACTGGCCATCAGCACCGGAGAGAGGAGGTTGACGGTCATTCACCGCATAGGATGATGCCATGTTTTCCCGGCACCAGGTAATGGTCTCTTTATCATTATCTACCCCTTGGTAATGGGCATCAGCATGAAGCAGTTGCGCAAGAAACATCTCAATGCGCCCACAGCCACAGCCAAAATCGAGAATATTGCGAAAATCGGAAAGTGATCTGCCATTCTTTTCCAGTGCATGAACAATATCCAGGGCAACATGTTTACCACTCCAAACAAAGGTATTGATATCAGGATCACCCCAGACCCGGTAGCGCAGATGGGCAGGAGGAAGACAAGGACAACCAAGTTCGCGCCGAACCTGCTCAATCTTCCTGTCTGCAACACAGAAGAGGATCCGGGTAACCAGCAGCCCAAAAAAGCGGATAATCACTTCAGGGGTATAGGGATGCATAAGCCTCCACACCTTCTCCCCAAAATCAATCACCCGCTGTGTTGTCAATGTCATGCAAGCCCTCTGTGTCGCCCGGCCATCAAAGTCGGAGCTCCGCAGATTCTCTTTCCTCACGGAAGCACAGGAAGTGAATAAGCCATACCGTAAACCCGACCAGCAAAACGGAAAGATTGAAAAGCAGGCGGGACGTGATCATAAAGGCCATGAGAGAGGCTTGACTTGAAATTCCGACAAGAGAGAGGACACCATACCATCCTGCCTCAGAGACACCGACATTTCCCGGTAGAATCGGAAATGTCACCAGGGTCATGACAGCCCCCTCGCTGAGCAAAAAAATCGAAAAGGGCAGAGAAATGCCCACGGCCAAAGCGACAGTGAAGGAAAATGCAGCCAGCAAGAAATATTTCATGATGGCGACCAGAAAAACCTTCAGGGAGGCTGCCCGACTGATCGCAAATTGATCTTTTCTGGTGGCCTGTTCCGGCAGTCTATTTTTTGCAAAAGGCAGAAATGCGAGTGCCTGGAGGGCGACAGAGTAAAGCCACATAACCGAACCAATCATAAAGCGGTTACAAACCCAAAAAAGCAGAAAAAAAAGCAGGAGCAGAGTTGCTGCCAGCCATACTCCCTGTGCCAAGGAAATCATCTTGGCCAGGAACAAGCAGGCGGGAATGAGGAAAAAGGTATTAATCAGCAGGGTGATAAGCTGATCAAAAAGAACGGAATACGTTCCCTTGGTTAAGGGCACCTGGCCATCAATTTTGAGTGCCATGCTTTTTACGCCAATATTCCCCAAGGCTCCCAAAAAAAGTATTTCAGAGACTCCTCCAAGGACGGCATAGCGCAAAAAATAGAAATATGACCTGTTGCGGGCCAAGGTATCCAGCTCCTTGACCACCAGCATCCAACGCAGTGCCGCACAGAAAAAAACCCCAAACATCAGCAGGTAGCCGACGCAAATAAAGAGGGGGTCAATGGTGAGTATAATCCGAATGACTTCCTGCCAATCAATGTCGAGCCTGGAAACAATCCAAATCAGAAGACCGCTGAGGAGTAGCCCTCCTATAGTTCTTCCCTTCTTTATCTGCATTATCAATTAGGCAAATTCCCACTCTGCGATTTGCACGTACAGTTACCTTAAGGTTGAAAAAAGATTATTCATGCGAATCTCGTAAGAAATATTCAGCTTATAAATGCATCCCTTACAGCTTTTAAATTTTTGTAAATTTTCCCCATTTTTGAACATGCGACGAATCATCTGCAATTTCTTGCCGTTCCACAACTCCCGCAAATCATCATTGTGAATATTTCCCAGCACCATGCCCTTCTCTTGGTCTCCGCCACCTTCATTAAAAACATTATAGCCAAAGGTATCACAGCAGATGGAGACATCGCCATTCACAAGAACGGCCAGCTGCAACCAAGGATAGAGGCAGAGATAGTCTCTGGCACGGGTATATTTATACCAGGGGAGATAATAATCATCCGATGCCGGTTCATATGATTCAGGGGTACCAATCTTATCAGCTCCTTTCAGCAGCGCCTCAAGATTTGTTTTCACCCCGTATTCGCGGGCTTTATCGGCCGCCGTCTTCAGTATGTTGATTATCTTTGCGACATTATACCCCTGCCGGAAATCAGCCACCGACTCCTGGGTGAATTGCTTGAAATTAACAGGCAGGAAGCCGGCAAAATTAAGCCCCAAATCACGATTTAACTTCAGGAATGGAATAATATCATCCAAATTATCTTTCTGAATAACAAAATCGAGCCGGGCCAGTTGCCGAGATATCTTGAACTCCTTCTGGATAGCGATAAATCGCCTTATATTGCCAATAAGATGGTCAAAATCGCTTCCTCTTATTTTCTGATATGTGGTGGGAGTGGCGGCATCGACCGAAAATTTAACCAAATTGATTCCGTTTTTGATGAGTGTATATGCCTTTTCTTCACTCATTAATTGTCCATTGGTGCTCATGATCGTCCGGGATTTATGAGAATGTGCTATTGCGACAAGCTCCCCGATATCCTTATTCATTAAGGGTTCTGCAGTAATACCACCAAAAATCAAAATCTTAGGCTGAAACTGCCCATAGAGTTTATGGAGTGTTTCAGTGGTTAAGAAAATGCGCTGCTTTTCCTCATAATAGTCCTGGGACCGAAAACACATTTTGCAAGAAAGGTTGCAGGCGCTGCTTGTATCAACATTAATGGTAATTGGTTGATTCCATGCCTTCTCAAGCTTCAACAATACCGGAAGTATTCCTTTTGCATATTCAAGCATATAACACCGCAACCTTTACAGAATATGACTGGTCATTTTTCTTCATCCCGTTACCAATGATCAATCGACGCTCATGGATTTTTTCGCTTTTAAAAAACGCGTCACCACATGGAAGGCAAAACGCAAGCGGATCTTAAAATTAATCCATGATTCAGTAAGTGTAATATTCCAAAGGATGAAAGAGGGTTTGAACAAATTTTTTGTTAAAGACCGTTTATAATGATAAAGCAGGATTTCTTTGGTCAATCCCTTTGGGACATAGGCAATCTTATACAAATCAAAATTGGCCCAATTCTTGACCATCAGTCCTTCCTTTTTGGCTGTTTCATAAAACTCCGTTCCCGGATATGGAGTGGCAATATGGAATGTATTAAAGCATTTATCCAGTTTTCTCGAAAAATCCACCGTCTTCCGTAACGATTCTTCCGTCTCTCCCGGCAAACCCACAATAAAGGTGTAACAGGCCACAATCCCCACTTCATTAATCAGCCGTATTCCTGCTTCCGCCTCTTCAATTGTCTGCCCTTTTTTCATGGACTTCAGCATACGGTTATCCGCCGACTCAATGCCGAAATTGAGCCGAACCAAACCACTTTTTTTCATGAGAAGCAGCAGTTCTTTGTCAATTAAGGTTGAACGAACATTGCATCCCCATAAAAGAGGCCGCCCCATCCGCAGCATACCCTCGCAAATCTCCTGAATCCACTTGCGGTCAATCAGGGCAGAATCGTCCACCCGCAACTGCCGAACACCAAAATTATCATAGAGCAGCTTCAGCTCTTCGATGATTAATTCAGGAGAACGTTTGCGTTGATTACGGCCCAGAACTGTATCGTGGGCGCAAAAGGTACAGGAAAAGGGACACCCCCGGCTGAAGAGAATCGATGCGTAATTTTTTCTGATGGTCCACCCACACCAGTATTTATCCATGGGAAAAGAAGTCCAATCGGAAAAAGGCAACGAATCAATATCGGCAATGGGTGGCCTGGCAGGTGTCACGACAATTTCCTCACCTTTGCGGAAGGCAAGCCCCTGCACCTCCGTCAAATCGCCATCCCGCTGCAGACTATCAAGGAGGGCCTCCATGGTATATTCGCCTTCACCACGGACAGCAATATCTATCGCCTTATTGTCTTCCAGCAGAGATTGATACTCTGCAGACGGATGTGGTCCACCGACCACGGTGGTGACCTCCGGCAGTATTTTTTTTGCATCCGCCAGCAATTCAGCCACCTGTTGGATGCCATGGGTCATGGTGGTAATGCCGAGGACATCCGGAGTCACATCCTCAATATAACGGAGTAATTGCTTTCTCTTTGTTGCATGGGCGCATGCATCGTGGAGAACGACATCACGGCCGCACTGTTTCAAATAACTGGAAATCATCCCCAGTCCGTAAGGCTGGAGAATATGATTATTATAATGAACCTCATGAATATCCTCCGGCAGATTAATCAGGAGAGTTCTTAATTTCTGCATTGCTCAGTCTTCCACAAATCTTTGTATTTCGCATATATTGCCTCAGCAACAACCTTGGCTCCGATATCATTATAGTGGCACATATCCTTGTATACCGTTCGGCTTTCCCCATCAAAAACATGAGTAATATCTGCAAATTGATATTTTTTCCCGACCGTGCGCAATTGTGCAAAATAGCGTTTTTCATATTCCCTGAGCAGGCCATTATCAATTCTCTGGTCTCCCACCACTCGAGAAGCCGCACAAATCTGTTCTTCATCTGTAAGAATGGGCTTGGTAAACGCAGTCGGTTGGAGAAACATGATGAATTCAGCTCCATGCGCATTGGTGATCGTCTGCATCATATCATAGTGCAATGAAGTTATCCCCACCCGTTGATCGATATTAGCAAACGGATCCGACGATTTTCCCGCCTCATCTAGCACTTCTCCTTCCCCGGTCGTGGTCTTTATACGTATATAGTGCAGTGCCTTTTCAAATAATTTAAAGGTATAGGAGTATGAATTCAAAATTAAGCGGACATGCTGCAGTGTCATTGCAACACCACCATCTCTATC
Organism: Pseudomonadota bacterium; assembly: GCA_018897105.1. Classification (GTDB taxonomy): domain Bacteria; phylum Desulfobacterota; class Desulfobulbia; order Desulfobulbales; family SURF-16; genus SURF-16. The sequence goes on along the minus strand of JAHILF010000092.1, from coordinate 35,829 downwards.
CTCGAAATGACGCATCAAGGCGGCTTTGAAATGAACCGATTCAGGAAGAAAAGCGGCCTCTTTTGCAGGAAAATCCAGCCCGCTTTCAGCATCATTGCGTCCCGTCACGGCAAGGACAAGATCGGCAGGGTGATCGCGTAAATACCGATGCAAGGCCAGCATTTCCTGAAAGGACTGGTAGCCGCAAACCCCCAGATTGACAACTTCGACCTTTTTTGAGGTATGCCTGTTAATCGTTTCTTCGAGCAGAGAGGGAACAGTTGTCCCATTGCTGCTGGCCCCCGCCCCGAACATCGTGCTACCGCCCAGAACAACGATGGTCATATCAGGCTCGCCCTGAAAAAATGGGGTGATGGAGTGACCATTTTCATCTGTCTTGATGATTCCGCATGAAGCAGACAACTCTTGGCCGGGACAATGTCCAGTCAGTTTGATATCACTATTAGGCCTGGCAACCCAGCCCAGGTATGGATGATAGGGGTGACCTTCCTCGACGTTCGTAAAGTGGCTGATAATTGCATAAGACAAGACTTCAGCAAGCACAATACCGAGACAAACAAGGAGCAGGCAGGAAAGAATTAATGTATATTTTTTTGGAACCGCCACTTCAGATAAGCTCCTTGATCCACTGCAATCCGTTGGCAATGACCCCGAAATTTTTCGTGTTATAGAAATACCTCAGAACTGCCCGGGCTCCCCATGGGGAGGTGTAATGAGTCAGCATCCCCTTTTTACATAATTTGCACAGATATTTTTCATCAAGATCCTGCCGGTAAATGGGGTTTTGATCACAGGAGAAATCATAAGCATGGTCCCTTTTGAACTCTTCAAAGAGCTGACTGCCGGGCACTACCCGCAAGACTCCCCAATTCAGGAAATCCGGTTTGATTTCTTTTTGAATCGCCATGGTCATTGCAACATCCTCATCTGTCTCCTCGGGGCAGCCAACCATAAAAAAGGCAAACGTGACGAGATCCAGCTGATGCGCCCATGAAAATGCATCCCTTATATGCCCCACGGTATACCCTTTCTGCAAGCCCTTTAATACCTTAGGGGAACCTGATTCCACTCCCAGGGTAATAAAATACAGCCCTGCCTCTTTCATCCTGACCATAAGGTCGCGTGACAAAAAATCAACGCGCGTTGTGCAGGTCCAGGGGAGATTCACCTTCTCCTCAATGAGCAGATCGCAGATCTCAAAAGTACGCTTCTGGGAGATGGTGAAATCATCATCGTAAAATCGAATTTCCTTAACAGGCAATCGCTCTTTCCAATAAAGAATTTCATCAACAACTTTACGCGGGGACAGAGAACGCAGTGTTCTTTTGAAGACTGATTTGGAACAGAAAGTGCATTTCCCTGGGCAGCCCCTGGTGGTAATCATCGTCAGGGGCAAGCCAAACCAGCCATAGGGCGGGTGAATACGGTATTTTCTCGGGTCAACCTGGAACAGATCGGGATAAGCCAGTTGATCGAGATCCTTTATGAATTTTCGTGGAGGCGTGAGAACTACTGCCCCCCCCTCACCCCGATAGCCAATACCATTCACGGTGTCCCATTCTTTATCAGGAAGAGACTCCAGCAATTCAACGATGGTTTCCTCCCCCTCTCCAATGGCAACAAAATCAATTGATTGAATTTCTTCCAAGGTCTCCCGGGGCAGGGCTGAGGGGTGATAACCTCCAACTACGATTTTCTTATCAGGGAACCAGTCCTTGATATCATCAGCTAGTTTTTTTGTTGCACTATATCTTCGGGTGAAAAAAGTAATCCCGACAAGATCCGGCTGATATTCTCCAATATTTGCGAGAAGTTGCTGATCAGATAAGGGTTCAGTCCAAAGGTCAAGAATACGTGCCTCATGTCCGGCCCGCTGCAGGGATGAAGCCAGGTAGGCTACACCGAGGGTAGGCAGTGGGCTATCTGAATTGCTGGGCGGAATAATTAATAAAGTTTTCATTACGTCGTCTTCCCTCTGACCTTTCTGATGCAGATATCAGGCCTACGCCCGCTCCAGGTCGTAATTCATGCCAACAAACGCTTCATGAAAAGACGATACCCATATCCTATCTTGATCCACAGATTGACAGGAGACTGCACCTGCAATAATTGGTTGAGGATAAAAGACGGTTTCAAAGATATGGCACTGTTGGTTGCCTTACCAAACTGATCTTTGAAATTTTCTAGTTTTTTCTTCGTAAGTCCCTGGGGCACATAGGAAACGTTTTCCTGACTGAAGGTATGCCAATCGGGACATTGCCACCCCTCATCAAGAGCCATTCGGTAAAACGGGGTTCCAGGATACGGTGTTGCCAGGGAACAGGAATATATTCCCCTTTTATTGAGACCTTTGACAAAATCAATTGTCTTCCGAAGCGAAGCCTCACTTTCCCCGGGCAGTCCCATGATAAAGCCATAGGACGCTCTCATTTTCTCCTCATCGAGAATTTCAATGGCCTTCTGCAACTGCTCAATGGTCTCCCCCTTGTTCATTCTCTTGAGCATATCATTATCAGCCGATTCTACCCCCATGAACAGATGAAAACAACCGGCCTTCTTCATCAGCCTGAGAGTATCTCTTCTTAAGAGATTTCCGCGAATATTACACTCCCACTTAAACGAAAGAGATTCAGATAAAAGCCGGTGGCAGAAGTCGTTGAGCCACTTATCGTCAAGATTAAAAGTCGAATCACTGAACATGATCTGGCGGACATGGTGCTGTTTATGCAGAAACTTCAACTCGGCAATGATACTATCAATAGAACGCTGACGAACCTTACGGCCCAGGGTAATCTTGGAACCACAGAAAATACAGGAATACGCACAACCCCGGTTAGCCACTAAATTCACATAATTTTTCTTGTTCGTATGTCCAGACCAATATCTGGCCATGGGCAGAGAATCCCAATCAGCGAAGGGTAATGTGTCCAGATTTTCGATCGGAGAACGGTCCTTGTTTACTATCACCTCTCCGCTCGTATCCTTGTAAGCAATCCCATCAACGTTTTTGAGGTCGTCGCCTTCCGCCAAGACCTTGACCAGTTCAACAAAGGTTTCTTCTCCCTCACCTATGACAGCAATGTCAATATCTTTATTGTTGGCGAGAAGAGTACGGCTTTCTGCCGTGGCATGGGGGCCGCCAACAACTATCTTCACCTTGGGCAATAGACTTTTCATGTCGGCAATAAAGTCCAGCGTCCGGGCGAGACCGACCGTGTAGAGAGTAAGACCAATCACATCAGGGTTCTGCTGCACAACATATTGTAAAATTTTTCTGGGCGTTAAATTGTAGGCGTATGCGTCATAGAGCGTGACTTGCCGCCCGGCTGCCTTCATAGCAGCCGATACCATGGCAAGCCCATATAATTGCAGCACATTAGTACGGTCAAACCTGTTATCCAGATTCAGAGGTAAACGAAGGAGCAATGTGTTCAGTTTCGTCATGCTCACCTTCTTGCCTTTGCAAATATTCTGTAAATGCCAAACAGAGGTTCAGGCAGAAATCGATCAAAGAAAATTTCCAAAAACAGTATGAACTGCCGTGCGTCGGCGCTGCGAGGAAACAGCAGCGGAAATGAGCCAACCTGCAGGCCCATGGGAGATAACATGGAGGCTAAGGTTCGACTGGAGAAAAAATTCACATGCCTTTTCGGCTGCCAGAGATATTTCCGGGCCCAGCCCGGGACAAGCCAGCGCCGGACGTCATACAGTCCTGGAACTGAAATTATGATTTTCCCTTCATGGGCAAGAAGCTCCATTGCTTCCTCCATTATTTTCTTCGGCCCGACAATATGTTCAAGGACGTTATCAATAATAATGACATCAAACTTTCTGTCCTGATATTTCCTGCTATATTCCTGCAACGTCATCCTTGCAACAGGATAACCGGCCTCCTCCAGCATCTTCACCCTCCAGTGGCTCAATTCCAGCGCCTCATAACGGAATCCTTTATCCCTGACAAAACGGAGAATAGCCCCATAGCCGCAGCCAAGCTCAAGCACCCGCAGCCTGGAATTCTTTTCATATTCATCGATCAACATCCGGGCCATGTACCTGTGCCGGCCTTCGGGCTCTGGAAATTCCTCATGAAAATCTTCTATAAGGTCAACCTCTTTTTCTTCTTCTGAAGTCAAAGGGTTCTGAACAAAAGTCATCCCGCATGATTGACACCTCACGATGACAAAATGTCCGGAATGGTTGTTCGTAAGCGAAAAATTGGGTGGTAATGATTCAATTTTTTTATGAATTACCTGCAAATGGTTACTATCGCAGACAATACAATTTTCATGGTGCATATTATTCCGAAACCTTATCGGCAAATAGGCGATTCCAGCAAATCACCTTCCGGGCTCCGATATCATTTAAAAGTGACAATGGTTTTTCATACTCCACCCAGGGGAGAAGAAAAAATGTTGCATGACAATTTTTCTTAAGGTTTTCAAGAGTCAATTCTTCAACCTTCTTGCCCATAAAATAACACCCAAACCGTTTTTCCCGCGTGTCGCACACCTGTTTTACATTAAGATGAGAAAGGTCAATATCTTCGTTAAAAATATAAAGGAATCTATCTAAAGCAGGGATCAATACAACGTCCTCTCCAGTTGCGACACACTGCTGCACCTGAGCCTGAAAAAAATGATATTTTTCTGCGATATGGGCGATTTTATTGGCAGGGATATGCATTTCCTGTCGACACGAGGGACATACCAGATTAATTCCCTTGACTCCTATTGCAGTATTAAGATCGGGTTCCCCGCCGTCAAAGCACTCAACAGGATACGGGATAGTCAGTTCTCTGCGCAAACCGCAGGATGGACACTCAAGATCGCACAGAGAGTGATTTCTCTCTTTATCGGGTGTCGATTGATGCATAATAGCTTGGCCCTTTCTGAAATTAATATCATTAACTTCCCGCAAATCAACGAACTTATCCCAGAAAACCTTATCCGTCATTTTGGTCATGTTTACCAGATCATTCCATAAGTAATGAACCGGATTGCTGAGTTTACGGATAAGAGCCATTTTCTCAGCCTCACTGCTGATTTTGTTTTTGCAGACATACTTCCAGATGGCAGAACCAGGATAGGGTATAATTGCGGCCCATTGGACGAAAAACATCTTGTTTTCCTGCTGGAACTGCAGCGATTCTTCAAGAGTCTCTTCTGTTTCCGCCGGATCGCCATATAAAAAGTTGCCAACGACTCCTATCCTCGCCTGCCGAGCGAACTCAACAGCAGTTGCTATTTGCCTGGTGTTGATTTTTTTATTCATACTGGCGAGGATCCGGTCGGAACCGCTTTCAATACCAAAGGTTATATCCTTGCATCCGGCTGATTGCATCATCTGTAATTGTTCAAGGTCAATGGGATGAACCCGCATTTGGGTGGACCAGGAAATGTCCAGATCTTCCTTCTTCAGGGCCTGACAAAATTCTTCGATCCGTTTTCGATCGGTCGCAAAGAGGTCATCAAAAATATTGAAAGAAGTAATGCCGAAGCTATCCTTGAAATAGAACAATTCTTCGATAAGTGACGGGATGGAGCGCTGCCTATATGGCCCGGTATGATAGCAGAAACTACAGTTAAACGGGCATGATCGGCTTGCAAAAACCGGCATTATGACCTGACTATTGTCATGAGAACGTAAATACTGCCAATTGGCTTTTGGCTGAATTGTAAAAAAATTTTCGACCCCAAACAGTTCATAGTCAGGGAGAGGTAGTTCATCGAGATTATCGATCAGGGGTCCTTCACCTGTGAAGACAAATCTGTCCTGGAGCCTGACCCACAACCCCTTAACGCTGGCCACATCAGCATGCTGGACAAGTGCATGAAGAAGATTAAGAAAAATCAGTTCCCCCTCGCCGACCACCCCATAATCAACCTGCAGCTCCCGGAGGACTAATTCCGGTTCTCCAGAGGTGATATCACCACCAAGGCAAATAGGAATCTCCGGAGCAAGAGATCGAATTTTTCTTACTATTTCTTCTGTCTGCAAAAAACCGAGGGTCATGGAACTTATACCGACAAGATCTACATCTCCCATCAGAATCTGCTTTTCAAGTTCACCCATCCTCTCATCATATGCCAGATTCCCCATATTCAAAGCAGCAACTTGATAGCCAGACTGCCGGATATAGGATGAAATCTGCGCGACCCCTGTGGGAAAATACATTGCATTTCTATCCCTGGCATACGAGGGAGCGATGAGGAGTATTTTCATTTTATTTCTCTTTATGGTCAAACTATTCTTGAATAACTATTTACCAAGTGCGGCATATCTCAAATTATTCCGAATTGATAAGGCCCGCTGCTGACGATACGTTTCAATGGGCATAACAATAAAATGATGCAGGGCAATAGAAAAAATCATCGTTGCTATGGCTGAAAGGATTCCCACATAGGGGACTAGCAGGCTCGACTGACAGAGGACCAACAATACATCACGCACCAGGATGTGAGACACGTAGATTGGATAAGAAAGATCCCCTAATTTCCTCTGAAGCCATCCATCCTGTCTCCCTGCAAATAAGAATGGAAGAGCAAGGGAAAAAAGACCGTAATAACTATTTGTTTTTATTGTTATCCCAGGCAGGAAATCCCAAATCAGGGTAACAAAGACGACAAATAAATAAAGTCCCCAGAAAAATGACTTTGGAATATGACGATCTCTGATTTTCAGATAAACCTGGTATGCCAGGATTCCCAGAATGAACATTGAAAGTTCAAAAGGGAAAAAACCATACTTCCAGGGTTCCTGGGGGAGTTGCCACATGGAAGTAAACCAATATCGTCCCCCAAGGATCGCGACAAGCAGGATAACCAGCACCCTTTGATCCCGTGAGACAAAAAGTGGAGCCACGGCATAAAAGACCAATTCAATGCCTAGGGACCAGGCCTGCGGGACAAACATGAAAGTTGCCATAATTGGGGTATGCCCCATGTAATCAGGGGTCAAACCCAGCGTACCATTGGCAAGATCGAGAAACATAAACCGAATCAAATCCTGCCCCACCAGGAAGATATTTGAGATAATCAGATAACCGCTTGCCTCCCAGGTCATTTTATCCCAGTAATCCAGGTAGGGTAACAGCCTCCCCCAATTGTCAAAAAAAATCCCGCTCACCCCGGAGCCAATTATGGTCAACAGCAGAACAACCCAGAAGGCGGGAAGCAATCGCAAAAATCGGTTGGTCAGATAAACCCGATATCCCCCTGGAGTATTATACTTCTCCGACAGAATCAGACTTATGTAAAACCCGGATAAGATAAAAAATGTTTTCACAGCAACCGCATCATCAAGGAAGAGGTAGCGCCCAATACTTGTGGCCGGGAAATGGGAGATAAGAATATCCAGTGCCAATAAAAACCGAAGCAACCCCATTTACAATGCCGCCTCTTTACGTCGAATTACTCCACAAAATTTATGCAAAATTGATAATCGTCCGATGCCAAATTCCAGCAGCAAATAACAAATAACCATTTTAGACAGGAAAAATAACAACATGAACAGTAAAGAATGCCTTACCGACATCACATCATAATAAAAATACATGACAAACACCGCGATTAAAGCTTCAACAAGATAAAGCTGCAATGACCACTTCCCCAACCATAAAAAAACCTTTGCGAATCCGGTATGGGCAAGAAATTGAGCCATTCGCATAGCGAGAACAATCCCGAAAAAAGGGGTGAATATTATGATAATGACGGCAACATCATGGGAACGGAGATCCAGACGTCCCATCAAAAGAAAAAGAAGCAAAGCCCCCCAAAAAACTATTGGCGGCATGCGCTGCTTGTTGCGTAACCAGGAAGAGACTAACGGTGCAACAAAATAACCAGATAGGAAATAAGCCAGATAAACTAAAAAATAAAAAGCATCATGGTTGATTAATGACTCAGAAAAAAAGACTCGACAAAAATAGGCGAACAAAAGCAACAAAAAGATATTGCACACGGGCCCAATTTTTCCGGCAGGAAAACTTGCGACCGGATAAATAATGAAAAACAGAAAAAGCACAAAAATAAACCAGTATTCTCCACCTTTGAGAAGGATATGGATAATATAACTCCAGATCTCCGGCATTAAATGATAGGGATCAAAGAACATGTATCGGCAGAAAAATAATAAGCTAAAAAGTAAATAGGGAATCAAAAGTCTGCTTATTTTTTTCTCCACCACCCTGATATACCTCTCCTGTTTAGCCAAACCTAAACAGCAGCCGGACACAACAAAGAAAAGATGCATATGAAAACTGTAAATATAATTATGCAATAATAATAGGCCACCCGTCACTTTCATATCAACGGGCGTTGTAGTAATGGAGTTCCCCAAAATAGCCAAAAGAATAGCGATGCCACGAGCCAAGGTTAATTCTTTAAAATAGTTCTCGGCGGCTCTCATTATCAAAACACAACCAGGGAAATCATAACAAACCGTAATCAGGCGCAAAAAGCCTATTCCAAGAAAGATATGAGCTGACACCTTGCTGCTCGCACAAACTGACAGCTTTCATGTACTCAACCCAGGGGAGGACGAGGAACGCACAATCAGCATATCTTTTCACATTCTCCTGATTGAGTTCCGAGACCTCCGTGCCCATAAATTCTCTGCCGATTGCTTTAGTCCTGGAGTCTAAAACCGCCGCAACATTCAAGCCATCCATGTCAATATCCTCAAAAAAAACATGCTTATATCTATCCAAGGCGGGAATGACAACCACCTCTCTGTTCTCCATTTTTAATGCATCGACACTGTGTTGAAAAGCATTGTAGACCTTTCGCACATGGGGGATATCCTTGGCTGCCACATGCATTTCGCGGCGGCAATTCATACAAACGATATTGACACCCTGTACTCCGATGACAGCATCCAAATTCAAGTTACCATCATGAGCACACTCAGCTGGATAGACGATGGTATGCTCGACCTCTTGCATGCAACTTGGGCAGGCTAATTGCATCTTAGAATAATATGGTGATGCCTGCTGACCACCCAATAAAATAGCCTTTTGTTTACGATAATTTATATCATTCAACTCCCGAAGAAAAACATACATTTCCCAGTATTTTTCATCCGACATTCTGGTTAAATTAACCTGATCATTCCAGAAATAGCGATTCGGGTTACATATTTTCCGGATGAAGTTTATTTTTGCTTCAGGCGTGTGGAGCTTCTCGCGGCAGAGATGCATCCAGATCTGCGATCCAGGATAGGGAACAATTGGGCTCCATTGGGAAAAATACATTTCATTATCCTGCTGAAACTTCAAAGATTCCTCAAGTGTTTCTTCGGTTTCTGCTGGATCCCCCAACAAAAAAGCTCCCAGGCAACCTATTTTTGCCTTTCTGGTCATCTCCATTGCTTTGGCAATTTGCTTAGTTGTAATGCCCTTGCGCATGCTTTTCAGAATCGTATCGGAACCACTCTCCACGCCAAAGAAAAGTTCACGGCATCCTGTTTCCTTCATCAGGGTCAAAGTTTCCTGATCCACAAAAGGATTCACTCTCATCTGGATGGTCCAATCAATATCTAACCGGCGCTGTTGCAATTGATTGCAAAACTCATGAATTCGCTCTTTCTTTACAGCAAAAAGATCATCGTATATATCAAAAGAATAAATCTGATAGCGATGGGCCATATCCTCTATTTCATCGACTACGGAAGTAATGGAACGCTGTTTATAAGGGCCGACATGATAACAGAAAGTGCAATGGAAAGGACATGATCGACTCGCAAAGACAATCAATACATTTTTCCGGTCATAGGTGGAGCGCAGAGAGCGCCAGAGAAATTCCCTTTGAATATTGAGATATTCCTTTATACCAAACAAATCAATATCCGGGCGAGGCAGTGTATCAAGGTCGGAGACCGTTTCACCGTCTCCGGTATAATGAAGCTCACCCTCACACCAATGCCATATCCCCTTGACCCCGGATACATCGTATCCGGATTCAAGGGCCTTAAGAAGATTGGTAAAAATAATCTCTCCTTCACCAACTACCCCATAATCCGGTCTCAGTTCAGCTAATACCGCTTCCGGTTCACCTGAGGTTATGTCGCCACCCACCACAATGGGTAAATCGGGACGCAACCGCCGAATCATCTTTATTAAGGATTCGCACTCAAGGAAACCAAGGGTCATGACAGAAATGCCTACCAGCTCTATTTCATTATGATCAAGAATCTCCTCCAGAGTGGCCAGACGCTGATCATAATCAAGAATGCCCATATTAAACGGAATCACCTCATGACCATACTGACGAATGTAGGAGGAAATATAGGCAATACCCATTGGAAAATAACCGGCGTTTCGGTCCCGGGCGTAAGATGGTGCAATCAGTAAAATTCTCATAAGTCCTTCTTTCCAGGATATCAGCAGGCCAATTCTTTTACTCTCCGGCTAACGGGTGAGATCAAATACGATCAGCCACCCAAAAATAAAAAATGGCGCAATATTCATTGGATACCGAGTGAAAAAAATTGAAATTAGTATGCCAGTTATAAGGGGTAATAGCGTAGTTTTCCGATGCCACCAAGGTCGGGAATATCTTTTGCATATTAAATGCCTTTTGAATTCGATAAGTATTTTGGGGAGAAGTCACGACGAGAGCATTATTAAAATCAAATACACCTTCATATTTTTTCAGAATCGCCATGAGGTTATCATAATAGGCCCAGTTCCCCGGAATATCATCCTGAACAAGAATAGTACCTTCAGGGATTCCATAACGGACAAGCAGGTCCTTCATGCGTTGGCCATATGTCTTGCCTGATCGAAATAACTTGTTCCCACCGACACAGATAATCTTCGGCGCAAATCCCGCTTCAAACAAATCGGCACCTTTCTCCAGTCTGGCTCTCGATTGCAAGTCGAGAAAGCCTGTTTCACTGTCATAGGCATCATAGGCCAAAATCACTATCACCTCGGCTTTATGGGGGGCCTGCCCCACATTGAGAGGAAAACTCAGGTATTTTGTCAATGGAGTAAACAGGATGACAAAAAAAACAAAATTGACAAAAACACTGAGAGCGATAAAAAACTTACTTGCTGCCACCTTCATAATCCTTTGACAGAGGTCACTTTATATATTGAAAGTCCCGGGGATTGCGTCTGAATCTGCTCTAGGAAAATATTCCTCTCTCCGTCACCCTTGATAATTTTATTGATTATTTTCTTAAAACAACAGCTTGGACTTACCAGAATATGGGTCACCTGATGCCGGATGAGTATGGATTGCATGAAAGATTCAGAAGTCTCGTAATACAAATCAATGAATTTCATACGCCCTTTCCAATGATAAAAATTAGCAGCGTTGCCAAACTGCAAATAGGAGCCAAGAACCACGACTGAATCACCTATTGAATTCAGAAACTGCCCTTGCTCCACCATCCAGTCGTATGGCTTAATCGGATACCGGATAAATTTTGGTTCATAAATCTCCCCAGAGATCTTATACCCAGCTAAGCGCCTCTGCTGAGCAATAGCAAAACTGATAAAATAAATGAGATAACAAAGAACTGGAACCATTGCCGCGGAATGAAGCAGCACTACAAAAGCTGAGCAATTTATAAAAGTCACAATCAAAAAAAGGATATAAAACTGCCGGTTTCCAAAATAATATGTCTCCCGGATCCCCATCCCGCCGCCAAAAGCGACATGCCGAACAAACAGACCCGAGCAGCATAGGCCGATACTGTATAGAAGCAAGACATAGTATTGCCCCATAGGCACATTGCCATGTAAAAGAAAATAAATGGAAAATGGTAACAAAAGAAGGCCTATTCCTACGGACCTCCAAAGGGAATCTTCCGCCATCGGGTTCAAGATAGTCAAACATCCCTGTCGGGCAATTCCCAACCAGTTTCTCTCCCTATCCTTCTTTTGGACTGATTGTGCATTTTGCCGCCTGACCCGAAATGGTTTAAAACACATGTTTAGCAACGACCGAACATTATAAAAAAAATTTCCTCCCAAAAAGTCTGCCAGAACAATATCCACCCGCATCAGAAAGGCTATCCCGCCAACCACCAACCACATAACGCCATGATCAGCTAAAAGGAAGAACATAACTGCCAATAGCACCAAAAAATCTTGAAACCTGTTGCGCATCCCCAAGCCAACAACCATCCCAAGAGCAATATAAGGCCAGAAATAATCTGCAGCCATGCTGATATACTGCACCAACATAACTGTAATGCCCAGCAGTATGAAATTAACAATATCGCTTAAGCAAAACACAGCCAAAGTAAGCATTTTCATACTTGACATTATCAACGTAAAAAAAAGCAGCGCACAGATAACAACAAATGTATTTTCGACCTGATCAAAAGTATTGTAAAGATTGCCGGTCCAAATGAAAGCACAGCATAAAAGCAGAAACAGATTCAATTTCTTGGTCATTTCATACCTGTTCTCTTCCGAACAAAGTCGCATCAGGAAAAGAAACAAACTATAATTAGGACAGGTGAGTGTCTGCCCGAAATCTGCTGGTGTGGGGTGTTTGTTCTCCTTAAACCAATAGACAAGATAATGATTATTCCAAAACAACAGGGACCGGAAGCTAAAGGAAGTAATCAGCAATGAGCAGGCATCACCATAAGGATAAGGAGTGTTGCGTAACAAAAAATAAATGGAAGCAATACTCAGGAAAAGACATCCTGCGCAGAGAAGCACGATGATATTGGGAATTGCCGAAAAAAACAAATCCTGCATCTAATATGTCCCATAAATACAATCGAGAACTTTCCGGCAACTAGCCTCAGCGGTATATTTAGCGCGGAAACGGTTATATGCCTTCTGGGCAGCAAACTCTCTTTCTTTCTCATTCTTCAAAAAATAATGAACCTTTTCCAGCAAATCAAATTCATCATCCACGAGGACTACTTCCTCTCCCTCAACAAAAAAATCACATAAAGAAATCGTATCTTCCTTGACTCGACCGGAGATCATGAAACAAGCGGCGGCAATTGTTTCCGGCGCTCTCATGTGATAGGTCACAGACGGATTAAAACTCAGGGTTATCTTTGACTCATTCATGACCCTGTTCAGTGAAGAGCCATTGACTACAGGTCCCTTGGCTACCTTCTCAAAATCATAATATTTCTCCCAGTTGTTTCCAAATAAAGCAAGGGAAACACCGTGATCAAGGAGAAACTTCACAGGTTTAAGCTTCATCAAAGTTAAAACATGCCACATGAACTCAGCAGACTTTTTCAGGGGGTTGCGCCAATCAATAAAGTCACGTAAGGCCTGTGAACACTCTAGAGAAAACTCCCGACATATCCGATCTACCAGGTTCCAGGTAATACTGATATCAACGGTCAATTCCTTGACTTCATTCCAGGTCAGTTCATCCAGCACATTCACCAGACGAATTAAAAACGACTGTTCTGTCTTAGAAGAAATACCAGGAGGAAGCCACCCGTTCAGAACAGGAAATAAGGTACTTTCAGGCGAAACAAGATGTGAAATATACGTAACATCATATTTTTTCGAACAATGTTCAATAGGGAAAAAAACATCAGGATTTGCAGTAACCGGCAGCACCCTGATGGGATGGTGCTCCATAACCCTAGATTTTTGTTGCAACATTGCTTTCATCCCGGGCGCATAGGCAAATACGAAATCATTTTTTCGCAAGGGAGGCTGGTTGTTATCAAATTGCCTGGGCAGAGGATCCTGTATCCAGCTCACAAAAGGCAGTGCCTCTTGAACATAAAAATCAAACTCATAGCGCAGATGGTCAATTGTAAAAACCATGTCCGGCAGAAAAGAGGCAATAGTGTTCTGAATGTAATCCTGGCGCAGATCAACCCCTTCCCAATGATTTTCCTTCAGAATCACTGTTGCGCAGCCGATTTTTTCAAACCCCCAAGCCAGGTCACGGATGCTGTGCTGGATATAGGTTGAAAACCGGGTACTGAGAAAGAGAATCCGCCTTGCTCTTTTATTATTCCGAGAGCCCGTATAATCCGAATAATATTGATCGATTTCCCGCCTGGTCAGTTGCAACTCCGCTTTGATGTGCGCCGTGGTTTCCGCGGTAATTTTTATTACTTCTTCAACGATATCCTGCCGATCATCCAAGAGAATAACTTGTGTCGGAACCATATTTGAAGTTGCGTAAAACAACCTCTGCCAGGAGGCGCGCAGGTTTCTGGTGTCCATAAAATCAAAAATGAAATCGCTCTGAAAAAGTGGGGCAAACGAAAATGCGGACAGGGCGGCATTAAGGACGCGGAAATCAATGTAAACAAAACGGCCCGGTTTATAAAACACCTGACTTTCAACCTGATGGCCGGCAAGGCAGGCCCACAGCACTGCAGCATCAGGGCAGTAAATCCCGACTCGCGTTTTTTTATTATCTAACTGCCAACGGGGCAAATCACGGTACGCCGCCAAATATCCAGGCCCATAAACCTTCCATTTGCCGGCAATTGATTCCAATACCACGCCATTTATCAGCAGAACTTTGGGCAGTGAAAGGTAGTCCGAAAGCATCTGCACGGCTGCTGCAGTAGCAGGGTGACAACGCGATTCAATCAGGGATAAATTTCCATCAAACAGCTGTTGCCGCTCCTGCCGGCCCTGCTCGTTTTTCCAATATTGCTGGATCTGCGTATCAAGGAGTTCGTTGACCTCCTGACTCAGATTCGTCTCAGGGAAACGGTCAGCGTAGCGACCGAGATATTCCACCAGCCCGACCAAATCATCCTGAAAAGTACGGCACACATGGAAGGTCATGTCTTTATTGAGACCGACACAGAGATAACACTCTCTGCCCTCCACCGGGCAACCCATCTGCAGACAAATTTCTCCATAAACCCTTGCCAGCTCAATCTGTTCAGCGGGCGAGTCAATGGCCTGAACCAGCAGCTTGAATAAAAACACCGCCTCTGCCACCCTTCTCTGGCCCAGGTATTGTCTGGAAATAGCGAGCAGGGTAGAACCGATATCCAGGCCGTTCTCATGCAGCAAGGCGAAAATGGCACCGGCATCCCTTTTTCCGACGAGGGAGAGCAGATGTGTCTCAAAAGAAGAGCTGGGATCAGTCACAAGACAATCCCCTCCGGGGCTTGCCGGTCAGCACCCGGCACTTACTCAAAATAAATGAATTCATAATCTCCCTTATAGCCGAAGATGCCCATCAGCCATTGCCACTCCTCCGGCCGAAAAAACGATTCACAGGTCAGCGCCCAGCATTGCAGGTTGAATAATTCGTCATCGTTCCGGTAACTTTCCACCATGATATATTTTTCCCGACCCACCCTTTCCACTTCCCCCAAGGCGGCGGCCAGATCCGACACTTTCAGGTTGTGCAGGGTTCCCAAGGAAACAACCAGATCAAAATAGCCAACTGCAAAATCATAGGGCTCTTCGGCCTTTTGGACAAAGAGACGGTCCCGGATTTCCGCCTTGGCATGGCTGACGGCATAGGAGGAAATATCAAAACCATGCAGTTCGGCTTCCGGCAAAAGCCGGCTGAACTCGAAAAGCAGAAATCCCTTGCCGCAACCCACATCCAGAATTTTTGCCTTGGCAGGCAAATTGTAAATATCGATAAGCGCCCGGGCGACCTGAGCCCAGCGGCCATCATAAGTATAGCCGCCATAACCATATCGCCGCTCGCCGTCCCAGAACTCCCGGTCGAACTTTTTGGCTGTCTGCATGCAGTGAACCTTGTCGTCCTGCATCCTGCCAAGGTAATCACGTTTTGTCCGTCGGTGCAGGGGGGTGACTACGGCTAATTCTTTCATACAAGAGTACTCATCGCTTTATGGGTCATTCTTTGACTGTTTTGCCGATAATTCCCTAATCTCCGCCTCAAGAACGGCAATCTTCTGGATACAGTTCTTCAGATTTCTCTGCATTCCCGAATTTAAAGCGGAAAAATGCAGCAACAGCCCGAAGCTGATCACAAAACCGACAAAAACGGCCAGATTAAACGGGCTGCTGATACCAAGGTACGCACTCACTTTGGAAAACAGCGGAAAAAGCACAATGGTTGCCGGGATGGATAAGGTCACAAAAACCCAGGCAACGGCGTATACCTCGCGCAATTGATGCTTGACAATCATTCGCAGGACAAAGACGAAAGAAATGATAAAAAATATACCGAGCACCACTATCAGCTTATCTGGCATTTTTCTTTCCCATCCCCCGGAGAAGAATAACGATAATGGACAAGACCATGGTTGTTACATAATAGACCTGCGGCCAGACGCCATTATGCATGGACTTGCCATGAATATTGCCGTTCATGGGAGAAGAAACCTCCGCCACCCTGATACCGCCTTTGATAAGGACAATCAGCACGTCGGCATCAGGGTAATAATAGGGCATCTCATCCGATGTATAGCGAGCCAGCACTTTCCGGTTATAGGCCTGCAGTCCGCTGGTGATATCCTTGATTTTATTGTGGGTAAACAACTGCACCAGCGTCCGGAAAAAGAAAATACCCACCCGCCTGGCAAAGGGAATGGTATAGCCGTTTTTGCCGCTGACAAATCGCGAACCGATGACCAAGTCTGCCCGGTCATCGGCAAGGGGAGCCAGCAGCTTGGGAATATCCGCCGGATTATGCTGCCCGTCGCCATCCATCTGCACGCAAAAACGATACTTGTCACGGGCAAAGGCATACTTATAGCCGGTCTGCAGGGCGATACCATAGCCCATATTATTGACTAGACTCAACACTTTGGCGCCTGCAGAGGCCGCGACCTCTGCCGTTTGATCCGTTGACCCGTCATTAACCACCAGAACATCGAGGCCGGGGAAATTCTCCCGCAGGCAGGCAACAATTCTCCCTATGGACTTTTCCTCGTTAAAGGCGGGAATAATCACGATCGCATGCGCGAGTATTGAGTCTATTGAGTACTGAGCCATATGTGCCTGCCGTACCTAAAAAAAGATACCTGCTCCAATTTGCCGATACTATTCAAAAAAAATCACCTTACTGCCCTGGGTATCAAGCTCCAGGGGGATAGACTTACAGGCCATTTGACCGGCCAGATCATCATGATTTCCATGATCAAGCAGCAGGAAACCCGCCCCCCCTGCGCCAAGCAGTTTGCCGCCGGAGGAGCCGCACATACGGGCCTTATCGTAAAAAATATCTATAGCAGCATTGCTGATTGCCGCGGACAATTTTTTTTTCTGCAGCCAGCCATCATGTAAAATTGGTCCGATAGCGGCAATCTGGCCATTTGCCAGTACCTCCGTCAGGTCCTGAACCTGCCGGAGAATATTTTCAAGGCACGCATTGGCGATCGTCTTGTTGCGGATATTATCCTGCTGCTCCTGCAAAATATCGCGGGCATTATGGCTGCCCCCCACATAATAGAGACGAAACCGCGACTCCAGCTCCTTTTTCATCCCGGCGCCGAGCAAAACCGGAGTCACCTCAACCGTTTCATCCCGATTGAACCGGATATGATTGAGCCCGCCGAATGCGGCTGCATATTGATCCTGCTTGCCGATCGGTTCCTGCAAAAGATCGATCTCTATTTCGCAGGCTTCCTCGGCGAGCCTGTCCCGGGACACCATTTTACCCTTATAGGCATACAGGGCGTGCAGCAGTCCCACGGTAAAGGAACTGGAGGATCCGAGGCCGGTTCCGGCAGAAACATCGGCAAAACTGGCTATTTCCACTCCGGTTTCCACCCCCACCCGCCGCAAACACTCCCGGACTATGGGATGTTCGATTGCATCAACATCATCCACATCCTCTGTTTTCGAATATTTGATCCTGATTTTGTCATGGAAATAGGGATGGATAACAATGTACATGTATTTTTTGATGGTGGCGGAGACAACCGCCCCATGTCCATGCCCCCGGTAGAATTCCGGTAAATCAGTCCCACCGCCGGCAAAACTGACACGAAAGGGAGTGCGGGTGATAATCATTTTGCCAATTCCTGTTCATTGGTAATATATTCGGCACTTGACAACAAATTCTTGAAAACAAAATCAGGTTCCGCCGGATACCTTTTATCCAGGCCCCGCTGCCCGGTCTGCACCAGAATAGTGCGCAGGCCGGCATTTTTCCCGGTCTGGATGTCAACGGTTGTATCACCAATCATCCAGGAGGAAGACACATCAATATTATAGAGGGAGACAGCCTGCTCAATAAGACCGATTGCCGGTTTCCGGCACGAGCATTGCCGTTTGTATGCCGGATTTTCGTCAGGAAAGCCTCCATGCGGATGATGGGGGCAATAAAAGATATCATCCAGAAACGCTCCATGTTCTTCGGCAAGAAGGGATTCCATTTTGTTGTGAATCACCTGCAACTGCTCCGTGCTGCATAAATTTCTGGCAACAACCGGTTGATTGGTGACGAGGATGGCAAGCAAACCCGACTCATTGATTTTTTTCACCGCCTCGGCGGCAAAGGGAAACAGGCAAAGATCCTCTGCCTTGTGCAGCAGATCAACCTCCTCAATCAGGGTCCCGTCCCGGTCAAGAAAGACGGCGGGCCGCCCGGCTCTCTTGGAGAGGCGCGCCGGCTTGCCCGTATCATAATCCCTGCTCACCTTGGCCAGTCGTTCCCTGGTTCCCATATCCTTTACGTATTCAGCACTTTTATAGGCATACACCCTTTGCCCGTCACGAAGCAGATCAGGGAAAATATCATGCATGAAATCCGCCTTCCTGCCGGTGGGAAGGTGCTGAAAAATATCAGGCGACAGCACATACAGGGCGGCATTGCTCAAATTGGGCAGATACTCCCGGCCATGGGGTTTGGCAAAAATTGCGGTAAGTTGCCGGTCACTGTCAATTTCCAGCAGATCACTGTCCCGGGGATGATCATTGGGGTGGACAAAAAGAGTGGCTATTCCCTTTTTTTCCAGATGAAAGGCATAAAAATCCGGCAGGTGAACATCAAAAAGCAGATCACCGTAGATCAGAAAAAAATCCTCCGCAATTCTGCCTTCCAGTTCCTTCAGCCCCCCCGCCGTGCCAAGTGGAGTTTCCTCCCGCACATAATGAATCTTGATGGCAAATTTTTCTCCGGTGCCGAAAAAATCGCGAATGGCTTCCGCTCCGTAGCCTACGGTGAGAAAAACCTCGTTCACTCCGTAACGCCGCAGACACTCAATCTGGTGCAGCAGAATCGGTTTACCGCCGACCGGCAGCATGGGCTTGGGAATATTATCCGTAAACGGGGCCAGCCGGGCTCCTCTGCCTCCTGCCAGGATGACGGCTTTCACAGCAGACTCCTGACCGTTGCAGTTACATGCTCCGGGGTCAGCTGGTATCTCTTGAGCAGACCGTCCTGGGAGCCGTAATCATCCGGAAAGATATCAGGAAGGCCAAGACGTTTAAAACGTTTGGGAGAATCGAAATCCGCCTCGGCAATCACCTCGGCCACCGCCCCCCCCAAACCGCCGATAATGGAGTGCTCTTCAATGGTAACAATGGCGGCAACCTGTCCGGCACAGCGGAGAATTGCCTCATGATCAAGGGGTTTAATGGTCGGCAGATGCAGGATCGTGGAAGAAATATGGTGACGATTGAGAAGATCCGCTGCCTCCATGGCAATTTTCAGCGTGATTCCGGTGGTGATCAGCAGGGCTCCGGTTCCGTTTCGGACAATCAGCCCCTTGCCGATCAGGAAAGGAGGCGCATCTGCACTGACAATGGGATCATAGCCCTTGGCCAGGCGGATATAGATCGGTCCGGGGTAATCCACCGTCTGGGGCATCAGCCGTTTCATCTCCTCGGCATCCGCCGGCGCCACCACCGTCATGTTGGGCAGGGCGCGCATCACCGCAATGTCTTCCACTGTTTCATGGGTTGGCCCCAAGGGGGCATAGACCATACCGCCGCCATTGCCGATCAGGCGCACACGGGCTTTGTGCAGACAGAGATCCAGCACGATCTGTTCAAAACAGCGCCGCGTCAGAAACGAGGCAATGGTATTAACATAGACAATTTTCCCGCATAAGGCGAGTCCGCTGGCCATGCCAATGACATTGGCTTCGGAAATCCCCTCCATGAAAAAACGTTCCGGTATTTCCCGGGCAAAATCAGCCAGCGTCCCGTGGCCCAGATCCGATCCGATAAAAACAATTCTCGGATCCTTTCCGGCCAGCTCATGGACCATGTCAAGACAGGCTTTACGCAACGCAATCTCCCAGTCTGCTGATCATAGCAGCAATAACGCCTTCATCAAACCCGCTCTTGTGATGCCAGCTGAGATTATTTTCCATCTCCCTGACCCCCTTACCCTTTACAGTATGACAGATGACGGCAGTGGGCTTGCCGTCTTGCAAAGGAAGACGTCTTAAAACCAGTTGCAGCTCGGAAACAGAGTGCCCATCGACTTCAACAACCGCACAGCCGAAGGCCCGCCATTTGTCGGCAAGCGGCTCAAGGGGCTGCACCGCATCGACCGTCCCATAGGACTGCATCTTATTGTAATCTATGATAAATACCATATTATCCAGAGCATGCTTGCCGGCGGACATTGCCGCTTCCCAAACCGTTCCTTCATTGATTTCGCCGTCACCCAGAATAACGAAAACCCGATAATCCAGCTTGTCAATCCGGGCATTGAGAGCAAAACCCACCCCTATGGATGGACCATGGCCAAGGCTGCCCGTGGAGGCCTCAACCCCGGGAACCCTGCCATACTCGGGATGCCCTCCCAGCATTCCGCCTGCCTTGCAGAATTTTCCCAGCTCATCTTCAGGGAAAAAACCTTTATCCGCCAGCAGCACATAAAGGGCCAGGCAGCCATGGCCTTTACTCAGCACGCAACGGTCCCGCAGCGGCCAATTCGGGTCGCTTGCGTCAAATCGCAGGACATCATCATAGAGAACCCGCATAATTTCCACCAGGGACAGAGCTGATGCAGGATGGCCCCGACCTCCCAGGGAAAAAGTCTCTAAAATTTTCTTCCTGAGCTGCAAAGAGCGGCTGTCCAGGCTGGATTTTTTTTCAGCAGCAACCACTAATTTTCTCCGTAAGGAAATTTTCTAAAATCCCCTTTTATTTTGTGAAGCAACTGCCGCGCCTTACAAAGCTGCTCCGGGCAACCAGGTTGTTTCCACGAGCCGGCTGCAAAACGGCGCCGCTTCATACCCGTCGAAAGACACTCATTAAGCAGAATCAGACACCACTTCAAGCCATGCAGAGGGTACACCGATTCAACCCGATCCGCCAGTTGCGGACAGTCTGAAAATGATGTTGTTATCCGGGCAAAAAACTGCCTTTTCAGGTGCACAGGCAAAGACATTCCGGGATGCAGCAGGAAATCCGCGATCATTTTTGCAGGATCATCCCAGCCGAAATACTCAAAATCAAGAAAAACGATTTTCCGCTGCCGGTCCTCGGTAAACAGGCAATTATGAAAACCGAAATCCGAAGGGCTCAGGGTCCGTTGCGCCGAGGAGAGAGACTCATCGAAATCTTTCCCCGATTCATTCAGTTTTTCCCGGTGCCACTGCTGCACCTCATCCCAGAAAGGAGAAAAATCATCCTGTAAAAAAGCCTGAACCATATCGGTTGCCTCGCCACAGTCGGTCAACGTCCACATACGCTGCAGGCGGAAAGTGACATTTGTCGCAATGTCCGCACCGGAAAAACAGGCCTCGGAAGCATCCCCGATAAAACTGGACCCGCCGCCTCTTTTGCCATAGTCTTTGAGGCGACCCAGAAAGGCAACAGCACTGTCAATGGCCGCCTCGTTGACAGCGAGCGTCGGAGTTGTTCCTCGGACAAACTCATAGACCGCGCTGCTGCTCTGCCGGCACATGGCAATAGGCTTGGGAATAGATCGTTCTCCGCATTCCCATAAAAATGAAAGGGCGCGGAATTCGGTTCTCAGGCGGTCACGGCAATCATCCGGATCCGCCATATAAACCTTGCCCGCATAAAAACATCTGTCCGGGCAGACCAGACAAAAGACACGGCTGTTTCGTCCGCCCTGCAGGGGCTTCATTGCAACAATATCTTTGCCTAGCAGCCGGGCAAAAACAGCGGGCTGATTTTCCATCAGTTCACTATCAGCAAAAATCATCGACACGCAGCTTCACCGCAGTCATGCCTGCAAACCCCAATCAAAGCGCTGAAAAAACGATAGATATCAGTCCAGGAGCGAAAGTGATGATCAATACCAGCGACAGTTTGGCTCTCCGCTGCCGAATAAAGTATCTTTATCACCCCGTCTGGAAAGGCTGATTCGGCAAATATTTCCGGCAGATCATCTATAAAATGAGTACATCCCTGTTCCCTGATACGGGCAGCTTTCTCCTGCCTGGTTGCTTCAAAAAAAACATGTTTTTCCGCAACTCCCAGGCCCTGTTCACCAAAAAAATGATGCCTTTTCATCCAGCGCTTGGCCGCCCGATGCAGATCCGCATCAGAGCCGCCCTGATCTCTTTTTTTACCGGCAAACTGTGTTTTGTGGCTGATGATAACAACAGGGGTCTTGGCCTGCTTGCACAGCAGCAGAAACTCGGGCACCCCCGTGCACAAATTCGCCTTGTCTATCTCATCGCCATATACCCGTGCCTGGAGTTGCTGCCACGTATTTTCACCGTCAACCAAGGCCCGAACATACTCTCTCACACTGTCCTTACTCTTTGCCGGTTGGGGTGCAGGCAGCAGATTTCCGGCCAGTGCAAGCTCATGGAAAAGTGCATCGTAGCAGATAAGTGTATTATCGAAATCAAGCCCAATTTTCAGTTTCATTGACCGGCCGCTCAGATAAAATTAACATGGTCCGGCGGGTTTTCCAGCTCCCACAGATAGGTATTGACCTTATCCATTCTGCAATTGACCCGACAATTGCCGGTATCCAGTTCATTTTCAACCCAGTGAAGAGAATGCCGCCGTGCCGCCCCCTCCCAGATTTCCTGGAATGAATTGCGGTGAATATTGCCGTACAGGAAACGGTCATCCCCCATATACATGCTGCATCCCCAGACATTCCCGGCAGAATCGATGTATGACCAGAAAGGCAAGGCCCGGCAATGATGATACCGGCGGTATTGTTTATTCCAGCGCTGCATGGTATCGCGTCGTATCACCACCTCAAAATCATCAGACCTGAGACTGTCAGCCTGACGACACATGTCATCAAGCCCCTCATAGCTGATATTTTTGTACCGGCTGCTCTCTGTTAACGGATGGTGGGAATAGGGCTTTATCACCAAATAATCCAATCCGATATCTTTTACCAGCCCTGCAAGCAGCATGACCTCGTGGAAATTCTCAGGCAGAAGAAGCAGCTGGGCGCCCAGCACGCACTGACTCTTTGTTTTCTTTTTTACCCGCACCGCATTTTCCAGATTATGCAAAACCTTGGCGAAATCATCCTCCCTGGTATTATGGATCCGGGCATATGTTGCCGGGTCCCCGGCATTAATGCTGACCTTGATCCACTTGGTGCAGCAAAGAATTTCTTCGGCAAGCCCTTGCCCGAAAAAGACTCCGTTAGTGGTAATGGCGACATCGATCCCCGCCCTGCTCGCATCCCGGGTCATCCGGCCGATATCCCTGTGCAGCAGCGGTTCGCCTTCTCCGCCAAACATAACGGACTTCACCCCGAGATGTCCCATTTCAGCAAACCTTTGACTGAGAATATCGGCGTCAAGGAAACGTTTCTTGTATCCCATGAAGTCAAGGGCGCAGAAAGTACAGCGGTGATTACACAAACCTGCAGGGCTCATTTCAATATACAGGGGATAAACGAGTTCACCTGCCAGCCATTTGTTGACCCGCTTTACATGATACATCAATTTATGGGTATCAATTCTATAGGAATCCATTAGACGATCTCCCTGATAACATGAAGAAGGTCCGGAGACGCGAGGCCTGCTTCCTGTTGCAATCTGACGCTATCCAGCGAGGTAAACCGGGGAAAATCATAATCAGGAGCCTTCACCGGTTGAACCAGGCTTTTGCTCCATCCCTTTTCTTCGGCAAGGCGACTGGCAAAATCAGCATAGGTAATGTCCCGCGAACCGGAAACATGCCATATTCCGCCTTTTCTCAATTCAGCAATACGGCAGCATGCCTCAGCGGCAAATCGTGCCGAAACAGGGGCAAGAGACATATCGGCAAATGGATGAATCGGTTGTGAGCTGCCGAGATCCGACAGCCAGTTTTTCACCAGAGGCATGGAGGAGGAAACAATCTTGGTAAGCCTGACAATCGCGGCGTTTTTCCCAAATTTCCTTAATTCTTCTTCAACACAACTCTTCTGCCTGCCGTATTCATTGAACGGACTGGTCTGCGCCTCTTCCCGGGCAAACGGAGTATTACCAGAAAAAACAAGATTTGTTGACGGAAAGACCACAAATATACCATCTGCAAGCAGTCGTTCAATCAAGCCGAGCGTCCTGACAACATTGATTTCTCTGCTCAGTTCGGGATTATATTCGCAAGAGGCAAGCGACGCCTGGGCGGCGCAGACGAAAGCAGAGGTAACTCCGGCAGGCCACTCCCAGGTTGCCGGAGCAATCAGATCCAGAAAAATCTTTTTCCCGCCCACCAGTGTTTCCCGTCTGGTGGTTGACCAGGGCTCCGCACCGGACGCGGTCAAAAAGGACACCAGGATCGAGCCAAGCTGTCCATCTGCGCCGATGACGAGGGGCACATTTTTTTTCATGGCTGCCCCCGGCGGGTTTGCTGGTGCAGGGCAGTCCATAATTGCGGGATTGTCTCAGCATGCCCGCCCTGCACATAAAAACTCTTGCCCCCATCGGCCACTGTCCGAACCAGAATTGTTTTCCATGGCCGAAAATAATACATGGAATTACTTTTGCACGGCTCGCTTGAATAATCTTCCGGCAAAGGGGCCAGATCGCAGACAAGGGAAGTGAAATGTCTGATTTCTCTCTTTTCCCGGTTCGCCACATTCCTGGCCATTGCCAGTGCCTTGAGATAGACTTCCGGCCCCATGACCGCGCTGCCGAAATTCATGATCACGCCCCTTTCAAGCCCTTCCAATACCCGGGCAAAGATGAGAAAATCACGATAACTTGCGGCACCGAGGGCTGCGCCGTCACAGTTGGGCAGTTCATGGATAATGTCGTAGCCGATGCCCACGTGCACGGTAATTGGGATACCGAGCCGATAGCCCGCGGCCAGCACACTGATGTCACGCCGGGGAAAAGCCTCCTGCTCGATCACCCGGCCCACCGCCTCCCCGAGACCGAGTCCGTCCTTTGCCCCTGCAGCGATAATGTCATTGATGCGCCCGGTGTCCCGCCACATGCCGAAACGGCCGTCGCGGATATAATGGGCCACACTTTCCGTGGTGGCGCCGATGGCCGCGAACTCAAAATCATGGATGACGCCGGCACCGTTCATGGCGACACAGGAGAGATATCCCTGTTCCATCATATCAATGAGGTAGCGCTGCACGCCGGCGCGCAGCACATGGGCTCCCATCATGAGAACCACGGGCCTGCCTTCCTGCCTGGCCGCCCTGATGCGTTTCGCCACCTCCACCAGCTCCCCATGGTCCACGGCAACTTGGTCAAGGGGCAGAATGGCGGACAAATCAAGATCGTGCTGCCTGTCTGCCAATGGCAGTATATTCAAACGGCTTCTGTCAAACTCTTCGTAGCGTGAGGGCATGGTTTTTTTTATGGTATTGCTCCATTATCTCAAGATGGCCGTAATGTGTTTTTTTACCTTCATTTTCTCTATGGGCTTCTTATTGCCGATAATCTCCACGGCCTCAGCCCCCACGACGTTGCCGAGAAATCCCAGGATTTCATTGGAAACATCGAGTCGCGAAGCGAGGGAGGCAATGGCAAAGAAGGCGTCTCCGGCGCCAATTCTGTCCACAACCTTCCGCGCCAGGGCCGGAATGCCGAGCAGATCTTCGGACTTACCCCACACCAGGCAGCCACGCCGTCCCAGGGTGGTGACTAAATGATTACAGCCAAGACGGCGCGCCAGCGTGTCCGTCATGGTGCGCTCGTGGCCCAGCTCATTGCGCATGGCCAGCTGCAGCTCATGAACTGCCAGACTGACAAAATCAGCTCGCGGATACCTTGTCACCACATGGTATCCGCGATTCCCGGCATTGGCCTGGGTATTGACTGCCAGATAAGGCGCGTCTGCCGCCATCTCCCTGGCAAGTTTGCCGCTGATGGCGCCATGACCGAAATCCGCCGACACCACGAGGTCATACTTGGACATATTGCTCCTCATCCATTGACACAGGCGTTCGTCTTCATCATCCGGTAATCCGCCGCTGTTCATCACATATATCTCCAGCAGCTTATTGAAGGAATAGCCGTCGACAAAACGGCGCTTCAATGTGGTGAAGGACTTGGGTTGGGTGATAAAGTAAGGGGTAATGTTGGGGGAAAGCTGGGAGCGGATGAAGTCTTCTTGTCGGTCCTGCTCCCCCAGCACGGTGACCAGCTGGACATTTCCGGCAAAGGCGGCGACATGGTTGGCCACGGCAAGGGCTCCGCCGGCAAAAAGGTCATGGGAATGATATTTGAGGGCCAGGGCCGGGTCCTTGGAAGATACGCCGAGAACCGAACAGTAATGGTATTCATCCAGAATGGTATCGCCTATCACCAGGACATTGAGCGAAGCCATCCGGTCGATAATCTGCAGAATATCATCCCGCTGATAGCGATTGCGGAAGATTTTCAGATATTCATTGGTCTCATTGGAGAACTGCGACATGTAGCGGTTGATCAGATTGCTGGAGCTGAAAACAATGTCCTCGGCAAAAACGAGCTCGGCGCCTATCTCCTTGACAACCGCCGCCTCCTGGCCGATTTTGCCGGTCATATCCGCCAAATCCTTGAACTCCGCCCCCTTCACATAATAAGCAGGACGCAGAAGCCGCAATGTCTCCTCTGCCGTGGGCCACCCATTAACCGCCACCAGATCGACCACACCCAGTGAGGCAATGGCCTCGGTGCGCAGGTGCTCCGAAAAGGCGGGGCGGTCCGGTCCTTTATCCACATAGCGGTCCGGAGTCACGGTAACCACCAGCACATCTCCATATTTCCTGGCCTGACGGAAATAACGGATATGGCCGATATGCAGGAGGTCGAAGACGCCGTGGCACAGAACGATTTTTTTACCTTCGGCCTTGAACTGCCTCACCTGTTCTGCCAGTTCATCGATTGATAAAATTTTCCCTGCTCCGCTCAAATCGCTCATAATGGTATTCCGCTTCAGTTTTTCTGGGCCATATCGGTAAGATAATGGGTCAATACCGAATGCAGCGTCTCCACATAACCATAATCGGACACCGGCACGTAAAAATTCAGATCGCCGGATCTGCGCAAGGGGTTTACTTCGCTGAAACCTGACAGGGTAACAATATGGCAGCCCTTGCCGCGGGCCACGGCAACGGCCTTGAGGATATTCGCCGATTCCCCTGAACTGCTGATGGCAATCAGCAGATCATCCTGATCCGACCATTGCTCAACAAAGCTCTCATAGGCATTGACATAGCCATGATCATTGGCCATGGCTGTCATGAGGGAAACATCATGAAAGGCAAGGGTGCGGATGCCCACCGCCTTGCTGAGATCATTCTGCATATGCCCGGCAATGGCGGCACTGCCGCCGTTGCCGATGACCATGGCCTTTTTGCCGGACTCTTTCACCCGGCCCAGCAGATCAATGACAAAACAGCCCCCTTCATCCAGAGTGGCAGGCAGCCCCTGCCTGTCCGTAACCTTAATATTGATTGCCAGATCAAAAAGGTCCTGGCAATACCTGCTGACTGTCATCATTTTTTCCGTCTGCATCGGCGTTTCTCAACGTTCATGTTATTGCGCAAAGCTTCTGATCAGTCTCTCCACCCCAAGGCCTCTGCCGCAGCAGATCCGGCGCTCACCCAGTCATACACGGCCCGGGCCTTCACTGCTTTATATGCTCTGCCGTGGGAAAAATCCCGCCTTGCAGCCCTGCAGGCCTGCAAGGCCCTGATCTTGCCCTCGAGTTGATTGCTGATATCGACAAAACAGTCGCCACTCCGTGCCTGACAGCACCTCAGTGCAAAAAAAAAGAGAATCATTTCTTCTCCAGCAGAAACCAGTTCAGATCATCCAGCGGGAAATTATTGTCCCGATGGTAGACAAAGCCGTAATCAAGCAGACGCAGGTCGCTAAACCTGTCCAGCATCTCGCCGGCGAAATCCCTTTTGAAGAGTTTCCCACTGTGGCCGCGATAGGGTATTTCCACCGGCGTGGGGTTATAGTATTCCGCCAGAAAAATATAGCGCTTTGACAGCTGATACAGCAGGTCATAAACCTGGGGCAGCACCTGCGGGTTCATATGAATGAGCACGCCGCAAATCAGGCTCAGGTCATACTGCCGGTCTGTTCGGAAATCAAGGATGGAATGATGATACACCTCGGTCCTGCCCCATTGCCTGAGCACGTCCACCGCATCCTGGTTGATCTCCACGGCGGCAAGCTCAGCACCGGAAAGCAGTTGATCAAGCACCCTGAGATTATTGCCGATATTTGCCCCCAGTTCAATGAGCGACCGGACGCCTTTGGTGCGGTCGATGATCCTGGCGAACATGGCGAACCGTGCGGCCAGCTCAAAGTCGGTGGGGTTGCGGTTGATGTACTGTGAACCGAATTCCCCGGCCCAGAAGGTTTCCTGCTCAGTCCTGAAATCTGTCATTACCTCTCTCCTTCTCCTGCGCCGCGCCGCGCCAGTGCTTCATACATCAATTCAGCCAAGAGCCAATCCTCCGGGGTATCGATATCCTGCACCAGGTGCCGGGGCAGAATGACGGGCAGCGCGTCCTCGCCATACATCCTGCTGTTTCTCAAGAAAGCCGCCGCATCCAGCCAATAGAACTGACCGGCATCGTGAAACGCCTCAGGCAGATCATTGGAGCGGGTCAGCTCATGCTCCGGCCACATCATGACCAGATGGCCGTCCCCCGCAATTTTCAGGGCCCGGAAAATTGAACTTGGATAACTGGTCACCGGAAAAACCGAGGAGACCCCGCGGCCGACCAGCAGCTCATAACCTGCCCGCAGGTCCGCCGGTCTGATAAACGGCGCCGTGGCGTAGATACAGCAGACGTAACGAACAGGATCGTTCCGCTCCCGCAGCCATCGCACGGCGTGTTCCACCACCACCGCGGTGGTGGCAAAGTCGTCGGCCAGCGCCGCAGGCCTTACAAACGGAGTTTCCGCCCCGAACTCCCGGGCTACGGCGGCGATCTCCTCCGCATCGGTTGAGACGATGATGCGGTCAAACAGACCGGAAAGCCTGGCCGCCTCGATGGAATAGGCGATAACCGGCTTGCCCATGAACGGTTTTATATTCTTGCCGACAATCCTTTTGCTGCCGCCCCGGGCCGGGATAATCGCCACCTTCATTTCCTCGCCTCCCCCACCAGTTCCCAGGAAAGGGGGGTTCCCCGGGGGATATCAACCGCCGCCCTGCGGCCGATCACCATCTCCAGATAGCGCGGATGCAGGCCATGTCCCGGTCTGATGGAGGCGGTATTCTGCAGGGTGAATTCCTGGCCTGCCCGCATTTCCTGCACCACAAAAAGCGACCGGCGGAATATCCGGCTCTTCTTCTCTTTTTCCGTGGGCTCAAAATTCACGGCGCCCAGGGCCATTTCCGTCTGGCGCACCGCGGCAACCATTGCCCTGAATTCATCGGGCTCCAGAGAAAAGGAACTGTCAGGCCCGCCATCGGCCCGGCAAAGGGTCAGATGCTTTTCAATGAGACAGGCCCCCAGGGCAACAGCGGCAACAGGCGCCGCAATCCCCATGCTGTGATCGGACAAACCGGCCGGCACTCCGAATGTCCCGGCCAGTACCGGGATGGTACGCAGATTCATCTCCTCCGGGGGAGCAGGATAGGCGCTGGTGCACTTGAGCAGGACCAGCTCACTGGTGCCGAACTGCCGCAGTGTGCTGACCGCCTCATCGATCTCCGCCAGGGTGGCCATGCCGGTGGACATGATTACCGGTTTGCCGGTTTCGCCGATTTTTTTGAGCAGCGGCAGGTCAACCAGTTCAAAGGAGGCAACCTTATGCATCCCGACCCCCATCTCTTCCAGAAAATCCACCGCCGTGGCGTCAAAAGGGGTTGAAAAGAAATCAAGCCCCAGG
The DNA here is from genome assembly GCA_018897105.1 of Pseudomonadota bacterium. Classification (GTDB taxonomy): domain Bacteria; phylum Desulfobacterota; class Desulfobulbia; order Desulfobulbales; family SURF-16; genus SURF-16. The sequence continues at coordinate 5,733 of JAHILF010000092.1, read as the reverse complement.
GAATGGGCGATATTCATCAGTTCCGGCTGCCATTCCCAGGGGGTATAGGCCTCGCCGTAAAGCTGATAGAGATTTTTCCCTTCCCAAATGGTGCCCTTGATACGGAAGCAGTCATGATCACAGTCAAGGGTCAGGGTATCAGGGGTATAGGTCTGCAGCTTGACTGCATCCGCCCCGGCTTCTTTGGCGGCCCTGATGATCGCCACCGCCTGGCCAAAATCCTGCCGATGGTTGGCGGACATTTCCGCCACGATATAGACAGGTTGGCCAGCCCCGATCTTCCGGTTATTTATCTGCACATGCTGTTTCATTCTCGCATATCCCTCAGGATCATTTTCAGGGTGGGCACGCCGTGCGCCATTTCCTCGGAAATCCGCTCAAACCCTGCCCGGGCAAAGCTTTTTACCGACTGCTCATTCTCCTTTTTGACCAGGGCGCTGACCTGGGAGATGCCGCCTGCGGCAAAAAGCCTGCGACAGGCCATTTGGATCACCCTGTTGCCGAGACCCGCATTACGGTAGCCTGCCGCCAGACTGATGGAAATGACCGCCTCGTCGCCGCTTCTGACAAAACGCACCTGACCGGCTGGCCGATGCCCATGGAGCATAATAATCCAGAAATGGGTATTGCAGTCGGCCAGTGTCCGCTCAAACCACTGCTCATGCTCCTGCCAGCCTATCCCGCTGCTGTGAAAAGAGGCTTGGCGGATAACCGGATCATTGGCCCAGTCAAATATCTGCCGGCAATCTCCTGGCTCTGCCGGGCGGAAGGTGAAGGGGAAATACATCATGCATTCCACCACTCTCTCTGCCCCCTGGCCGTCCACCAGGGATCGGCCGGCCCGGCTCATGGCCAGCCGCTGCCGCTGGTCCCCGCATAACTCTTTGACTAAATTGGTCAAGGTGTGCGCCTGCAACTCATGGTGCCAGCCGCAATCAAGGCCTGCGCCTGCTGCGGCCATCATTTCCGCCACACCGCGCTGATTGTCGGCCAAGGTGATGACCAGCGATGGAACCCCCAGATAGGCCAACTCCCAGCAGGTGCTGCCGCCTGCCGTGATCGCCACATCGGCCCATTGCATGAACGGCACCATGTCATGAACGCCGGTGAGCAGCTCGGCCTGCAGCACGGAGTGCCGCACACTTTCCTGCAGGAGCGCCAGATGGGGATTGGCTGGTCCGACAATAATTTTTGCCTGCACTGCGGGCAGTCCCGCCTGGTGCAGGGCCTCGATAACCATCAGGGTCACATTGTCCGGATCAGCTCCGCCCAAGGTGACGAGGAGGTGACCTTCCTGCCCGGCAACACCAGCCGTTTCCCGGGGATACGCTCCCCGGAATTCCCTGCGCAGCAGGGCGTACCTGCTGCCCAGCAGAAGCATTGTCTCCTGCGGCACCTGGTAGTGCAGTCTCTCACTGCCCGCATTCTGGTTGAGCAGCAGATCCGCGTCATATTGGGGCAGATGGGCATAATCATCAATGACCAGCAGTTTCATGCCGGCCCGGCGCAAACGCCGCTGATAATCGTCATCAAAATGATAGCCGTCCAGCACCAACCAGAGCCATTCATCCTCCTTGGCCTGCTGTTTCTGCAGCCCAGCGAGCCAATGCAAATCATTAGTAGTCTGATCGCTGGCAAAATCAAGCAGCTCAACCTGCTCCCGGGTCAGCCGCTCCCTTAATCCATCGCCCATGATCAGGCCTGCCAGCAGCACACGGCCTCCCTGTTCCTGCCAGGCCTGGGCCAGTGCCAGACAGCGCATCACATGGCCGGTACCCATGCGGCTATCCGCATCCGCCCGAATAATGAGCCGCTGACCGCTGAGAACACCCGGCATCATTATGAACTCGCCACTGCCTGGCGCAGGGTGCTGATTACGCGTATCACATCGTCATTGGTCAGGTCCGGATACATGGGCAGGGAGAGGATCTGGTCGTAGGCCGCTTCCGCCTCCGGCCGCTGAACCAAACCCTCACCGAATCTCTGCCGGTAATAGGGATGGAAATGAATGGGCAGGTAATGCACATTGACCCCGATATTTGCCGCCCGCATCTTCCGGAACACAGCGGCGCGGTCAATCTGTTCAGCAAACCGCACAACATAAAGATGGAAGGCATGCAGCACATCGTCTGCTACCCGCAGTGACTGCACATCGGGAAAATCCTGCAGGGCTGTGCGGTAAAGAGCGGCGATTTCCCGCCGCCGGGCAAGCCAGGCAGGCAGCTTTTGCAACTGACTGAGGCCAAGGGCGCAGGCGATGTCCGAGATGCGGTAATTAAAGCCCAGCTCGGTCATTTCATAATACCAGGTGCCCAGGGTCTCGCGCTGGCGGTGATCTGTGGCAATGCCGTGATTGCGGAAACGTTTCATCTTTTCCGCCAGCTCAGCCTGATCGGTCACCACCATGCCGCCTTCGCCGGTGGTGATATGTTTCACCGGATGAAAACTGAACACGGTGAGATCGGCAATTTCCGCCACCCTGCGGCCCCGGTACTCCCCCCCGAGGCTGTGGCAGCTGTCAGACACCAGATACAGGTTATGCTCGTCAGCTATTTTGCGCAGGCGATCATAATCACAGGGCTGGCCGGCATAATCCACAGCGATAATGGCCCTGGTTTTGGCAGTGATCCTCTGCCGCACCTCATCCGGATCGATAAGCAGCGTAGCCTTATCCACATCAGCCAAAACAGGGATGCCGCCCTGGTACACCACGCAGTTTGCCGTGGCGACAAAGGTAATGGCCGGCACAATCACCTCATCACCTGGTCCTATACCAATGGCATGCATGGCGCCGTGCAAAGCGGCCGTGCCGCTGCTGACCGCCACCCCGTGCCGAGCCCCGGCAAAAGTTGCCACCGCCTCTTCAAAACGACCGACCTGGGGCCCGGTGGTGAGCCAGTCGGAACGAAGAACCTCAGCCACCGCCTGGATATCATCCTCATCCACCTGCTGGCGGCCATAGGGGATAAAAGCTCGGCTGTCGTTTTCAGCCAGCCGGTCGGTATCCTCCTCTTTTTCCCTGGAAAATCCCATCAGACCACAGCCTTGACGCGGGTTTTCTTGGCAGCAGATTTTTCCTCGCCATAGACGATGCGATGCAATTCATCCACTCCCAGCCATGCATCATTGGTATCACTGGTGTAGACAAAGTTTTCCGGCAGTTTCTCACCGTCCTGGTAATTCTCTCTCTCCCACCAGCTCATGTTGGGCAGGATCACGTACATGCCCTTATAGCTGATGGTATTTCTGCCCTCATCCTCGCCGGTCAATGCCTCATGGAGTTTCTCACCCGGCCTGATGCCGATGATCTCCACCTTGCAGTCCGGGGCAATGGCCCGGGCCAGATCGGTGATCCGCATACTGGGGATCCTGGGCACGAAGATTTCGCCGCCCTCCATGTAATAAAAGGCCTTGATGACCAGCTCCACCGCCTCATCCAAGGTGATCCAGAAACGGGTCATCCTGTCATCGGTAATGGTAATGGTGCCGCTTTCCTTCTGCTGAAGAAACAGAGGAATGACGCTGCCGCGGCTGCCGATGACATTGCCGTAACGGACGCAGGCAAAGCGGGTCCCCTTCTTGCCGGCATAGGCATTGCCCTGGGTGAACAGTTTGTCGGAGCAAAGCTTGGTCGCGCCATACAGGTTAACCGGGTTGACCGCCTTATCCGTGGAGAGCGCAATGACCTTGCGCACCCCGGTGTCAATGGCCGCATCTATGACATTCTGGGCGCCGTGCACATTGGTCTTCACCGCTTCAAAGGGGTTGTATTCACAGGCCGGCACCTGTTTCATGGCGGCGGCATGGACAGCCATGGTGGCCCCTTCCATGGCTCGCTGCAGACGCTTGCCGTCTCGCACATCGCCGATGAAAAACCGCAGCCGCGGATCATCCTTGAACTCGATGCGCATTTCATGCTGTTTCAGCTCGTCCCTGCTGTAGATACGGATGACCTTGGGATTATGTCTTTCCAGCATCTGCCGACAGAAATGCTTGCCAAAAGAGCCGGTGCCCCCGGTGAGCAGAATGGTCTGATCCGACCAGTCAATCCACTCCTCCGGCCGGCCGTTTGTGCCTAGCAGCTCCTTGGTCTGGCCGATGGACTGTTTTTTATGGTAAACCAATTCCTTGATCCGCTCAAACACCTCAATATCCTTGTCATCATATCTGCGCTGGCCGCCATTGGTTCTTTCGGGAGTGACAAACTCGGTAAACTCCTGCTGCCAGTAGCGAATGGTTGAAACCGGAAGATCCAGTTTCTGGCTTACCTGCTTGATTCTGAATTTCATTTTTTTCACCTGCATTTTTTTTTGGTCCATCGCGGGAACACTTATGAATGATATGTTTAACCGACTTATCGTCCCAAAAACAAAAAGCTTAAGTGAACTTTATGTTTAACTTGGCCTAAGCAAATTGCATGCCTCTTTATTTGGAAATGCATTAGCAAATGAAATCAACGAATTATTGGATTATACAACAGAAAAAACAAAAAATAAAAGGGGGAAAATATTTCTTACTTTTCAGCAGAAAGGGGGGGAAAATGACAGTACGGGAAAGAACGTTCCAGCGATCAAACGATTAAACGTTGAAACGTTCACACGCTGGAACGCTTAAACGCTCACTCGTTGGAACGCCTTTATCAATCCGCCTGCTCCATCTCTTCCTCATCGCCATCGACCGGCATTTTCCCGCCGAAAAGCCAGACGGCGATGATGCTCACCTCATAGAGAACCACCAGAGGCACCGCCATGAGCAGCTGATTCACCACGTCAGGGGTGGGGGTGAGGATGGCGGCAATGATAAAGGAGAGCAGGAAGGCGTACTTGCGGTTGCGGGTCAGAAATGGCCGGTCGACAATACCGAGCTTGGCCAGCAGCACCATGAAGACAGGCATCTCAAAGATGACGCCAAAGGAGAGCAGCAGACGGAGACTGAGGGAAAAGTACTCGGTGACCGTGGGCAGGGGGCTCAGAAAATCGGTGGTATAGCCCATGAGAAAACGAAAGGCCGGGGGGAAGACGACATAATAACCAAAGGTGGCACCGCCGAGAAAACAGACGGATGACAAAAAGGAAAAGGGCAGGACCACCCTTTTTTCATGCCGGTAGAGACCCGGCGCGACAAAGGACCAGAGCTGCCAGAAGATGACCGGGCTGGACAGGATAAGACCGCTCACCAGGGCTAATTTCAGATAAAAAAAAAGGCCTCCTGGTAGGACGTAAAGATCAGACTGGAACCCTTGGGCAGCACCTCAAACAGGGGCCGGACAAACCATGCACCGATATCCTCAATAAAGTAATAGGACAGACCAAAGCCGATGGCCACGGCAATCAGGGAGCGAATGAGGCTGTTGCGCAGATCCCGCAGATGCTCGGTTAGCGCCTGTTTTTCCATGGTGTCCATTACTTCTTGCTTAACCGGTGAAATGGTTGATGGTTGATAGGTTGCTGTAAAATATGCCACTATAGTCTCAGGCGGCTTTCCGGTCAAGAAAAGTGTAGGGGAAAAACAGCCGCGCCTTTCTTCCCCTTCGTTTGTTGCCCTTCGTCGTGCCGGCATGTTTTAGGCCGGAATCCAGGTTTTATGCTATCTGGTGCTTGGACGGAAAGATATTAGCTACGAGCAATCAGTTAGTTAGTGCGATTTTTAAAAACGAAGATTCTGAGAATTGCTTCATTTTTCGCGGGACATTAAGATGTGTATATGGTACTATGTGTTTGAAAATACAAAGTT
>JAHILF010000091.1 GCA_018897105.1 Pseudomonadota bacterium | reverse complement strand
ATCCTTAGGGACTCGGAAAATGTTAATTTACCTGGATCGCGCCCGGATTTGGGTAAGATTTGGCTGCGCCTCAATCGCAAAATCCTCGCCGGAGCACTGCTACGCCTGCGGTTTTGCTCAATCGGTGCAACCAAATCTTACCCAAATCCGGGCGCGATCCAGGTAAATTAACATTTTCCGAGTCCCTAAGGATTCTCTTAATTCCACGGTATACGGTATTGAGAATAAACATCTCTGTCTTCGATTTTCACCAAGTCAAAAAATCAACATATCTCCCTATCATTTTCTAATGGGGGAAAAAGTAAACAGCATCTCCAGTGTGCAAGTTCTATACACAGCGCCATAAGTCCGATCCATCCCATCAGCCTTTGTCATTCGCTGTGGTGCCTGCTCACAGCGCTGCAAGGCTGCTGCGCCGGCTCCTCGCTCGTTTCACGTCTGGGATGGGCGTCTCGAACTTAGGGCGCCATGTATAATATATAAAAGCCCCTTTGGTTTAACAGCGCCTATGTATCAAGAACATTTTGGTTTTACTGCAGCTCCTTTTTCCATTGCACCAGACCCGCACAGCCTCTATATGAGCGAACGCCATAAGGAGGCCCTAGCGCATCTTTTCTATGGCATGCGGGTCGATGGCGGCTTTGTTATGCTCACCGGTGAAGTGGGCACGGGAAAAACAACCATCTGCCGCTGTCTTCTTGAACAAGTTCCGGAAAATACGGATATAGCCTTTATTTTCAATCCCAAACTCACAGTTGAAGAACTGCTGGCGACAATTTGCGATGAGTTCGGCATCCACCATCAAAAAGAACAAAACAGTATCAAATTTTATGTTGATCACATAAACAGCTTCTTGCTCCATTCCCATGCAAACGGCAGGAAGGCTGTGCTCATCATTGATGAAGCCCAGAATCTCAGTACCGATGTTTTGGAGCAAATCCGCCTGCTTACCAATCTGGAAACGAATACACGAAAACTTCTGCAGATCATTTTGCTGGGCCAACCGGAGCTTATCAAAAAGCTTGCGCAGCCGGGGTTGCGCCAACTCGCACAACGAATCACCGCCAGGTATCACCTTACCCCACTCTCCGAAAGCGAAGTAGGTTCCTATATTGACCACCGACTGGCAATAAACGGTTGCCGCAAAAAAATCTTCCCGGAATCAACCATTAAAACCCTTTTCAAGTTAACCAACGGCACCCCGCGCCTGCTCAATATTATTTGCGATAGGTCCCTCCTTGGAGCTTACGTGCAGGATCAGGACATGGTGGACATTGCGACCATTAAAAAGGCGGCGCGCGAAGTTTTTGGCGAAATCGCTGACCGGCCGGATCGTACAGTGAAAAAATCAGGGATGCTCATAGCAGGGATTATTCTTTTATTGGGTGCTTCCGTATTGGCAGCAGCCTATCTGAAGCAAAGACCGGACACTTTATTTGGGCAGGGCCCAATGGCGCCACTGGTCGAAATTACCCAACCGGAGGAAGACGTTGCACAGCTGGCAACAGAATCGCTTCCGGCTCTTAAGCAGGCCCAAGAGGCACCACAGACTGAGGATATGAAGGCGGTTCCTCAGCAGAGTGCTGCTCCTGATGATGGAGCCCTGGCAGAGGAAATCGATGCCACGGCAAACAACACACCGCCACCGGCACTTCCGTCTCGTGAGCAGGCCCAGGAGGCACCACAGGCTGCGGACATGAAGGCGGTTCCTCAGCAGAGTCCTGCGCTTGATGACGACGCCCCAGCAGGAAAAATCGATGCCGCGGCCGACAGCACACCGCCACCGGCACTTACTCCACTAACAAGGCCTGAGGGTGTGCCCCTTGCCTCCAGCATGGTGATGGCCCACCAGGCACTTTTAGCCAGTTGGGGGATTACTCATGTTCCGGTAGATCTCGCCTCTGCCAGTGCCGTTGCTGAATCACACAACTTACGCTACCTCACTCAAGAAGGCAGTTTCAACAGCCTTGTTGAGCTCAATAGACCTGCAATATTAAGCTTGTATGACAATTTTGGTGAACGCTTTTACGCAACCATTGTCTCTTTCGACGGCCAGTCCGCCGAGTTGGTCTTCGGTACTGAACACAAACGTGTCTCCATCGAAGACTTCAAAACACACTGGAAAGGCGAATATTGCCTATTGTGGGAAAAACCGGAAGAATATGTCATGGCCATCAAACCGGGAAATCATGCCGCCAAGGTGGAGTGGCTGGATAAGAAGCTCGCCCTCATCCAAAAACGGCCGGCCAGTACCCAGACACCTGTCCTCTATGATAACGATTTGGTCAGTCAGGTAAAGCAGTTCCAGTTTGAAAGAAACCTTGTCCCGGATGGTATCGTTGGCCCTTTAACAATCATTCATCTTAATTCGGCATATAACAGCAAAGTGCCAAAATTAGTTGCCACAGGCGAGGAGAAGTAACATGTCCTATATTCTCGACGCCCTTAAGAAGTCGGATAAGCAGCGGCAGCAGGCGCGCGTTCCTGACCTGAACACCGCCCCGCAGGAACTTGCCCCGCAAAAGAAGAAAAAAGCATGGTGGCCTTTAGCCCTTGCGGCGATTGTGCTTGTGAATGTGATTTTCATTCTTTTTTTTGTTACACGCCAAAAGCAGCCGGCCACAGAAACCCAGGCCATCGTCCACAGCCCTGGTCAGGCGCAACAGGAAACGGTTCAGGAGAGACGGAAGGCTATCGCTCCTCAAGCAACGCCGGGACTCTCGCCTGTCAGCCCCGAGCCCCGGCAAGCCGAACCTGCCGCCGCAGAGGATGAAAGCACTGTGGCAGGTATGGCGGAAGATGATACTGCCTCCAGGCAAGAGCCTGCCGCAGCAACACCCATGTCCCAGGGAGAAATAGCAACAGGTACGCCACTGCAAGAAGATGCGCATGTAGAGGATACCCGGGAGAGCGGGTCGGAAGTGGCGGACATGGCTCCTCAATCAACGCCGGGACTCTCGCCTGTCAGCCCCGCGCCCCAGCAATCCGAACCTGCCGCTGCAGAGGATGAAAGCACTGTGGCAGGTATGGCGGAAGATGATATTGTCTCCCTGCAAGATCATGCCGCAGCAACACCCATGTCTCATGGAGAAATAGCAGCAGATCCGCAACTGCAGGAAGATGCGTATGCAGAGGATACCCGGGAGAGGGGGTCAGAAGTGGCGAACATGGCTCCTCTCGAAGATGCTGACATTGCCGGCAAATCTCTATCCCCGGCAACGGCCACTCACCCTGAACAATATTACGAAAAACCGGAACCAGATCAGCCGCAGCGCCCCGGGCTTGTCGAAACGGCAGATTCCGGCCCGATTGAGCCAAAAGACAGTTTAATGAAAAAAGCCTTGCACATTGAACAGCTTCCCAGAGCCATAAGAGAGCAACTGCCGGACATTCACATTAGTGCGCACCTCTTCTACGAAAATAAACCGGCCTCGCGCTTTGCAAGCATCAACGGCAAAGTATTGCGGGAAGGTCAGATGCTTGCCCCGGATCTAAAAGTGGCGGAGATTTCAACGGATGGCGTTATTTTCAGGTACCAAAAATATCTCTTCTACGTGTCTGTATTTTAGGAGCCTGTCGGAGAATTCCCTTTTACTACGACCGGCTGTATATTCCGCCCACGGCGTTGGCAGACCGAAAATCTCCTCTACCTAGCAGGTTGTCTGACTTTGTTGTGGCTCATTCCCGTGGAGGTTCTGCTGTTTGCCATCAAAAAGATAATCTTTTTGGGGAGTCAGAATAAAATATTCTCATGTTTGCTTGATTCAAAAAAGGTAAAATAGTAATTTGTTATCAAATTGGTTTTTGTCGCCTTTTAAATGAAAAGTGTCTGTTACCTGGATTTCATATCCTTCGCAGTGAGAGCATTAATTGAGAGAACCGAATGCTACGCTAACTGGAAAAAAATGAGGAGATGATAAAAAATGAAGATCGCACTGAAGTTCCGTAATTTCCTGCCGGCAACCGTCCTTTTTGTCCTCTTTTTGACCACCATCTGTCATGCTTCCGATACCCTTTATCCGGCGGAAGACAGAGAAGTCATCCAGAACTATGTCTCCACCGCGACAACGCTCCTGCCTGACGGGCAATGGTGGCCTTTGGTGAAATTTGACGAGGGTAACGAAGATGAAGGGCGATTTCTTATTCGTTTTGATCTTGCAGATTATCATGGCATGCAATTCAGCCGGGTTTCTTTTCGGTACTATGTTGCTGAAGTCAGGAATTTTCAGGCGGTGAGCCTGGACACCTTTATTTATGATGGTGCAGGTCCCATCAGCGCAGGAGATTTCACGGCCGGAGATAGTCTGGCCAATGTTTTTAGTTTTGAGGTCCCTGACGGGAGTGAGACTGACTACCTGGTTGGGCAGTGGGTGGAAGTGGATATCACGGATTCGGTCAACCGGCGCAGTGATGATCTGGTCGGCTTTAGCATTAGGTTGTCTGGTCAGTACCCTGCTTTTGTCGGTAACACCTTTGTCGCCACAGACAATCATCATTGGGTCAACCTGGGGGCCATGGAAAACTCTTCCTATTCTCCAAGCCTGTTGCTGGAAGGGTCTTTCCCTGTTTCCAGCGGCAACTGGCAGATGAAGCAGCGCGACATGTATAACACCGGGCGCGCCTACTATACCGTTCCGGCCGAGCGCCAGAATGATACATTCTTTAATTTCTTTTTCTGGCAGAAACCTTCGCCGGGCAGCCCCGGCACCGGAGGTTTCAGCAGTACTTCAATGTCTTTTTTCCAAGGCGCCGGACCGGATGGGGCCGATATTATCGCAGGCGGATATCACTGGCCAAAGGGAGTTCAGGGTATGGACCGTCAAACAGGTGCTCTTTTCTGGGCGGGCAACCCCTCCGGCGGTGAAGGAATCGGTGCCATAACCCCCGGATTCGCCAATGACGGTACTGTCATATATGTCACCAATGACAGTACCGTCGGGCCCTTTATGGCCTTTAATCCGCTTGTCGGTCCATCAAGTTACTGGCACAATGGGGCGGATACCAACCCGCAGAATCTGAGCATGGATTCACCGACAATCGCTCCGGATGGCCGCATATTTCTGCATCGCTGGAGTGACAGGGCATATGGAGGAACGGACAGCGGTACAAGTCTTTTTCAGAGTTGGAGCGCAGGCAGCTCCATTTCCTCCTGCTATAACGATCCTGCCCTCTACCGAAACAACGACACCCTGTCGGTGATCAGCGGCGGCAGATCAAAAAAGATAAAGGCCTGGGATGGAAGCACAGGTGCGGAAATATGGAGCATTGATATTCCGGCCATTGTTGAGGCCAATGCGACGGTGGATCCGGTAAACGGCAATATTTATGTGCCGGGCGGGGATAATGATATCTATATCATCGGACTGGACAAGAATGGCGCGCCTCTGTGGACCGGGCCGGCACTGCAGTTATACGACTATGTCGACGGCAGCAACAATCGGCAGCGGGCCATGTCCACGGGCTGTCTGAGTTTTGACGGCAGCACGTATTATTTCCAGACCAATTCCCAGGAAGGAGACGGTGTACTCTATGCCGTTAACACGGTCGACGGTTCGCTCAAATGGATCTATGCCACTGCAAGCAGGGGCTGGGAGAATGATTCCTCCTCGCCCATCGTTACCAAAAACAATATCATCGTGGTGGGAAATAATGACGGTGATACCTACTATGCCCTGCGTGATGACGGCAGCCAGGCCACTCTGCTTGATACCCTGCAGGTCGATCCGGACGGCAATGCCAAGGCCAGCGCCACCATCAGTGATGATGGCCGCCTTTATCTGCCGCTACGCACTATCTGGTATGTTTCTAACGGCGACATCGACACGCCAAGTCAGAATGTAGAAAATCTGTTCTGCGCCCTTGATTTGACAAGTGAGGCGAGCGGCAAGCTCTATCCCCCTCAGGGACTGATGGCCAAGGCCCTCAACAGTGCCGTGGCGCTCTCCTGGCAGCCGCTCTCCGACCCTTCCGGTATTTTTGCTGATTATGCCGTTTATCGTGCCGAGGCGGATTTCAACAGCGTCGAAGCCATGACGCCTGTGGGCACTGTTGCCGATATAGGGACAAGCACCTTTGTTGACGACACGGCAGTCAATGGGGTGAGCTATTACTATGCGGTCACTTCGCGCACCGTTAGCGGCTCCGAGATGAAGGATGTTACGTCTGCGGGCCCCCGTACCCCTTTTGACGAAACGGATCTGCAGGTCGTCAACATTTCGAGAACACCGCGATACCCCCGTTATGCTCCGAATTACACCTATTACGAGGTGACCGAACCTGGCGGTTTCGGCCCCTATACTTTTTCCGCCGCCACCAGTCTCGGGGCCGGGCAGACATCTGAAACCCCGCGCTGGCCGGCAATCGGTGATTCTGTCACCTATACCGCCACCATCCGCAATCGAGGCAGCAACACCTGGAGCGGTACCCTGGCCCACAGTTGGAAGCTTGACGGCAGCCTTGTCCAGCAGTCATCGCCTCTGGTAAACCTCGATCCCTGTGCCGTTTACACACTGACTTATATCCTCGCCTGGGACGGACAGGATCATGAAATCCTCTTCAGCATTAATGAAACAGACAGCCGGGCCGGCAACAACGTCCTTGCTATCCACAGTCTTTCCGTGCCGTTTCTCACCTATATTGATCAGTCGTATCTGGAAGATTTCCGTGAAATCGATACCCCTGCATATCCTCTGGCCGTGACCGATGATTTCATTGACTGGATGCACCATAATATGGCCCGTTTCAATGAAATATTTGCCGCTGCCGGTACCAATAAGCGGATGCATTTCGATGTACTCGAGGTCATAAAAGATACTGATCCCGACCCGACGATCGACCGGTTGCCCTTTGCCGTCTTTCCCTTCCGTTTTCCCGCAGGTGAAACGTCGTATCGGCACTCCGGTTATTATCGTGCCGATGAGGATGTCGATTATGGCTATCTGCATGAGATGGGACACCAGCTCGGCCTCATCGACCTTTACCAGCTTGATGTTCCTGCCGATAAAAATGACGTGTCGGGGCAGGGCTATTCCGGCTCAAGCGGCCTGATGCACAGCTGCAACCCCTATCTGGCGGAGCAGAGCGGTCTTGCCATGGAGCATTGGCTCTACCAGGCCCATGGATATTATGGCCAGTATATGTACAATATGCCGGAGAACATCAGCCTGCGCGTCCTGGATTTGAATGGACAGCCACTTGCCGGGGCAACAGTGAAGATGTACCAGTATTGCGAGCGACCTGGTTTGGGAAAGGTCATAACCGACCAGATAAAAGCCCAGGGCACCACTGACGTTAACGGTGAATTTCTCCTGCCCAATGTGGCAATAGACACGTCGATGGCGCCGATTATCGGCACAGGCGACGAATTGAAACAGAATCCTTTCGGCTATCTGGCCGTGGTGGGGACCAATGGTGTTCTGCATTTCCGGGTGGAGTATAACGGCGGGGTTGATTACTGCTGGCTTGATATCAGTGAGGTCAACAGTCGCTGGTTTCGTGGGGAGACCGAGAGCGTTGTTTTTGAGCGTCAGCTCAATATTGGCGGGATTCCCCAGTACTGTCCGCCTGCTGAACTGACTGAAGCAAACAGTACCGACTGGGCAGCCTGGGCTCAAGGGGCAAGCGCTGCAGTGCAGGATGATACTGTTATCTCACTTGTCGGTACATCTTCTCTCAAATTCACCACCAATGGAGGATTTGATACGGCAGCCACCTATCCCAGAACATTTACGGCAATGTGGGATCTCTCCCATGTCGATTTCCTGAACATCAGTTTCCTGGCGGAAACGGAGTTAGGCTTCCAGAGCGGCTCTCCCTGGATACGCCTGAAGGATGCGGAAAATAACTACTTTGAGTATCAGTATTTCATGGACGGCAATCCTCAGGATTTGCTTAATGAGGCCAGGAGTGACTGGCAGTCCTATCAGATTCCTCTGGATGCCGCTCCTGACACCATGAACGGCTGGCGGCGCACGGTGCATGGCACACCGGATCTCGCGCTTATTCAGTATGTGGAGATTCACGCGGATGTCTGGGGAGACAGCTTCACCATGTGGGTTGACGGCATGTCCTTTTCTCCACAACCCTCCTGTCCCTGCCTGTACGATGATAACGGTGACGGAGATGTAGACGGCGGTGATCTTGCAACATTTGTCAATGCCGAGGCCGCTCTATCACCGGCGGAGCTTGTCGGGTTGGCTGGAGAATATGGCAGGATTGATTGCCAGTGATTGAAAAATGTTGGCAGATATTTCTCTTTATGGGAACTTTGAAAAATTGCCCACTGCTGCGATTACTGAGTGACGAAGGACCTTTGAGCGCATTGACACAATTTTGAAAGCAGTTTGCGATTGTAAAGGAAATATCTCCGCTGGATTGTCGGAAAGGAGAAAACATACTGACGATGCGGAACCGGATAAAGTGGTTTCGTCCTTCGCCAGCGGTATGTCCTTCACGGAAAGGTCTCAGTCGTACCTGGGAATAGTCGCCTTGTTTTCCTTAAGAAGAGATGATCAGTAATCTTAAAAAATGCGTGCCTTGCGCTGGTTGGCGGATCTTGTAAAAAAAAAATGAAAAAAACCAGCATGCTATCCGTCATGCCGGACTTGATCCGGAATCCAGAGGCAGTTTCAGGGGATAATAGCCCGCAGAGATTCGATAAACAAACAATGAACCCTTATTTCATCAAAATGGTGGATTACTAATGGCAAAACGGAACTGGTGGGAATTTTTTTTGAGTGTGGACGTCAACCCGGTGGGGATAAGGTCGCTGAATTAGGTGAATGTCCTGTCGCTTACTCTTTTATCACCCATAGGGTGTGAATGACGGGATAAATGGCGGAAGAGCCTGCTGGGCGGTGGCAGGACCACTGTGTGGCGGCCAGGTCCATGGTTCTTTTGCAGATAAAGTAAAAGGTTGTGTCAGCTGTGATTTTTTCCATATCGTGAAGCGGGAAGAGGGGATAAATTTGTGAAACCTCAGGAAATCATTATAAAAATCATGGGTGAAGTGAAATAACGGCTTTAACCTTCAAAATTGACGAAAGCGGCAAACGATTACGCCGCTTCGCTGCTGTGAAAGTCTCGCGGTGTAGGAGCGGGCCATGCCCGCGATAGCGGTGTTTTCGCAACAAAGGTCGCGGGCATGGCCCGCTCCTACCGCGGAATGACATGCTAAACAAGGGTAAGGATTAGTCGCATCGGCAATATTCTTTGCCCTCTGCCTCCAGAATAGGGGACCCGTTGGAGTTGAACTTGATGATCAGATCCACGGGTTCCATGGCGCCGTTTCCCTCTGACATGAAAAGTTGATCACGCACCACTTCCCACCGGCCATCCGCCTCTGAATCAGACCAAGTGGGCAGCCGGAAATGAATATGCAAAAATATTCTCCCTCTATTGTTCTGTTAATAGGGGTAGCTCCTTGATTTGTAATGTTTTTCTGAGGAAGCGTCAAATGCAAACTGTAAATATTTTGCCGATTTTTCAGCAATATCAGCCTGTGAAAAACATGGCGTAGAGGGCAAGGACCAGCAGGGAAAAGAGCGTCACCGGCACCCCGGTGCGGGCGTGCTCCCGGAAGGTGATCACAACGTCGAGTTTTTTCGCCTGTTCAATGACAATGAGGTTGGCGATGCTGCCGATGACAATCAGGTTGCCGGCAAAGGTGCTTGACAGGGCCAGCACGTACCATTGCAGCGGCTGGGCCGGGTCGAGAAAACGGATGAGCAGCATGACGGCCGGCACGTTGCTGACCAGGTTGCTCATGATGGTGGAAACCGCGGCCAGGTTGGTGAGGCCGGTGAGATCAAAACCCCGGCTGCCGATGGCCGCGATGATGCGGCCGGGAACATCTTCGACAACAATGCCCTGTACCACGATAAAGAGGGCGCAGAACAGGGTGATGAGGTGCCAGTCCACCAGCTCCATCATCTGCCGGGAGCGCATTTTCCTGCTGCAGAGCAGAAAGCCTGCCACGGCGATGGCCGAGAGCTCCCTGGGAATTGAGGTGAAAAAGAGGGCAAGCAGCACAAAGGCGGCCAAGAGCCCTTTGGTGGTCTGCCACAGGTTGAAGAGCGGCCAGTCCGGCGGCGGGGTGGCGGGCTGGGGTCTGACGGCTGCGCTAAAGCGGTTGCGATAGATGGCGCAGATGATGAGATAGGAACCGGCCAGGGCGATGAGCGCGGGCGGTCCGCACCAGTAGAGGAAATGATCAAAGGGCAATCGGCCGATCTGGCCGATGAGCATATTCTGGGGATTGCCGATGATGGTGGCCGCCGAACCGATATTGCTTGCCGCGGCAAGGCCCAGTAGAAACGGCAGGGGGTTGAGTCCGGCCCGGAGGAGCGCCATGGTCAGCACCGGAGTGAAGGCCAGGCAGATGATATCATTGGCCAGCAGGGCGGAGAGCAGGGCGGCAAACAGCATGCTGATGAGCAGGAACCGCCGGGGCCGGTCAAGCAGGGCGGTGCTTTTCCCCGCGACCCAGGTATAAAAGCCGCCGAGCCGGAGCTGGGCCGAGAGAATCATCAGGGCGTAGAGCAGGACGATGGTGGGCAGATCGATGGCCGCCAGGGCGGATGGCAGCGGCACTGTCCCGCTGATTATCATGCCGATTGCCCCAAGCAGGGCAATGCCGGTCCGGTCAAGGGTCAGGCCGGGGATGCGGCCCAGGGCGACGCCCACATAGGTGATCAGGAAGATGATGACAGCGGGCGAGGGCATGGTTTCCCTTTGCAGGCGAAAATCTAGAGCCAGTCGGTCAGCAGCAAACCAACACCGATACGGTTGACCGAGTGGTTGTAGTCGATGAGTGATTCGCCGTAGCCGTTGAAATACTGAATATAGCCTTTCAGCGGCATCTCGTCTCCCAGGGGAAAGCTCCAGCCGAACTCGACCGCGCCGCGGTTGTGGCTGCTGCGCAGATTGTTGCGGAGCATGATGCTCAGGGTATGGCCGTATTTGGACCAGCCGCCGGTCAGTTCGCCATAACCCATATAGGCGGAGATATCGGGATTATCGTCACCACCCGGATCACCCAGGTAGGATTTGCTACCCTCGGGCAATCGGTACCAGGGTTTGATGCTCAGGGCAAAGTCGCCCCGTTGGAAAATAAAGTCAAGATAGGCTCGGTTCCAGCTGCGCGACCGGTCGCCGCTACGTCCATTTGACTGGTGCGAGAGGCCTGCCAGGATGTACGGGTTGTTGAGGCCGAAAATATCCCGGTCGCTTTTCAGGGAAACAAAGATTTCCGGCTCATGGTTGGTCTCGCGAAAGGGGCTTGAAATGCCTCCGTTGTACGCCTGCCAGAATGACTTCATGGTGTAGGCGGCAAAAATCCGGCCATTTTCATAGCCAAACAGATTCTTGGTCAGGGGCACCTTGAAGCTCAGCTGAAATTTAACCTCAGTGTGGTCAAGCTCGCTGTCATCGAGTTGCAGGCCCTCGCCGCTCAGATGGTCGTTGTAGCTGGCCAGCAGGATATAATTGGGCTTGTGCGGGATGATGTTGAAGAGGTTTCCCTGGTTTTGTGACTCATAGGTGACCCGACGGGTTACGGCAGGCAATTCCTCCATTTGCTCTTGGTCCAAAGCCGGAGCTTCCTCCTCAGGGGCCACTTCGTTAGAGGCTTCTGTCGCGAGTTCAGGCATGAGATACGGGCCGCATGCCTGCTTCACCTGGCTGACGGTCATGGAATCAGCCGCCGTTTTCATGGTCTCCACCAGGCACTCTTCGTAACTGGTGAAATCTCCGGCAGCCCAGGTGGCTGTGGCCGCGAGGTGCGCTAGCAGCAGGGCCGCAGGGGTGAAGGCGAGGATTTTTTTCATGGCCTTGCGGACCGGGTGAGGTTGCACCGGGGTATGCCGCAACAGGCTCCATTAAGGTTGTTGCTCATGGGCGTCAACTCCTTTTTTGGCTTGCGGATCGCCGCTGTCCTGGAAAATTCTTAAATTGAGCGGCTGGGTGGTGTCAAGATGGATATCCCGCTGGGGAAAGGGGATGCTGATGTCGCCCTCACGGAAATGTTTTTCGATGAGAAAGCGCACATTACTCTCGATGATAAATTTTTCCATGCGGGTGTCGCCAATCCGTATCCAGTAATAAATGTCAAATATCAGGGCGCTGTCGCCGAAATCGTTGAAGATGACAATCGGTTCCGGTTTTTTCAGGATCTTATCATGTTCGGCAACCGCCTTGTAAAGCAGCTTTGACACCTCCCGGACATTTGAGCCATAGGCAACGCCCACCCGGACCTGGCAGCGGATTATATGGTCCGACAGGGTCCAGTTGACGATATTTTTTTCCAGCAGGCTGCTGTTGGGAACCAGGATGTGGACATTGCTGGCCGTGCGTATGCGGGTGCAGCGGATGCCGATTTCCTCGACAGTGCCGATGGTGTTTTCAAACTCAATGGTGTCGCCGATTTTGACTGGGCGTTCCAGCATGAGAATAAAGCCGCTGATGAAATTATTCAGCAGATTCTGGGTGCCGAAGCCTACGCCGATGGCAAAGGCGCCGCCCAAAAAGGTCAGGGCGGTGAGGGGGATATTGACCGTGTGCAGGGCAAAAAGCACGATCAGCACCAGCATCAGAAAGTAGAGGATGCGGTCAAAAATCGCCCGATCGCTTTCGTTGAGCTTGGTGCGCAACAGGATGCGGTTGGTGGTGAAGTGGGAGATGTATTTGGCCAGCAGCAGACCGATGAGGAGAATCATCAGGGCGACCACGGCCTTTCTGACCGTGACGGCTTTATCGTCAATGACCCAGAGCTCATAGTCAAGCACTTTAAAGAAATTGGCGCTCAGTCCCCGCAGGACATCGGTCAGCTTGATGCCTTGCTGCCTTGCGTTGATTTCCGCGAGAAAACGGGTTTGGAAACGGGACATGGTTTGCAGTCTGGACAGATATTCAACCGTCCGTTCCAACAGTTTATCGAGCGCCTCCAGCATGGTGTTCAGGTTTTTGGCGACAACAGGATCCATCCCCTGTTTGGTGAGCTGTATCTTCACGGAGACGATCTGGGTTTGCAGGTTGCTCTGGGAATTTTGCGCTATGGCAATGAGTCTCTCAACGTTTTGGAGGGATTCCGTGGTTTCCTTCTCCCAGCTGGCAAATTCATCGAGACCTGCATCTCCCTTGATTATCTTATAGCGCCGTTGCCATGTGTCTTCGCTGAGCGAGATGAGCCGTAGCGAATTTTCAGTTTGCTCCAGCACCTGCTGATAGGTATCCCGCCAGGCCTGCCGGGCATCCAGCCAGGATTTGCTTCGTTCTTTTTTCAGTTCATCATCAATGGAGGTGTCGCTGTATTCCTGCTGCGCCTTGAGCCAGGCATCCTCTGCCCCCTGTTGCTCAGTGGCCAGGGAGGTCATGAGCGATTTGAGTTTCTGCCTGAGGCCATCAAGAAGTTTCAGCCTTGCCTGCAGGTCCTGTTCATCATAGGCAAGATGGGATTTGACCCAGTCAACCTGCTGCTGGATCATTTTTTTCTGCAGTTGGGCGATCTGCTGAGCAAATTTGGTGTTGTCAAAAATATAGCGATTGAGATCCAGGGTTGCCTGGGCCAGCTCATTTTCCAGTTTGGCAATGGTGAGATGCATGTCCTGGGCAGAGGAATCGGCTTTATTCCCATCGTTGCCGCCTTTTTCCGCCAAGAGCCGCACCTGCTGGGCAGCTGCGTTCACATCGTCATGGGCATCTTCCAGGTTTTTCTTGTCGATCTGCAGGGTTTCGGTTGCCGATTTTTCCCTTTGCTGGGCTTTTTCCAGTTGATCAAGATACTGGTCATAGGTGCTGAGGGAGTAAGGCGGCAGCTGTGATACGAGAACTCCCTGCTGGGACTCGATCTGCTCCTTCAGGTTTTTCTGCTCCTGGGCCAGGGAAGACTGTTTGGCCAGGGCGGTGAGCTGCCGCTGGTAGGCGGCCTCGATTTCCTGCAGAACAGCGGTTTTTTCCTGGAACTTCTCCACCGGGATACCCAGCTGCAGGGCGAGGTCCTCTGGTTTTTCTGCTCTGCTGTCTGCCAACAGCTGTTGGATTTTTTTCAGCTTTTCTTCGATATCGCTCTGGGGTGCGGCCTGCACCTCGCTTTCAGGATTTTTTTCCGTGACTGCGGGTTCAGCAGCCCAGAGGGGTTGACAGGAAAATGCGTCGGCAAACACCAACACCGACACTGTAAAAAACAGGATGGTGAAAAGAAATTTTTTCAGCATGAATGCTCTGCAGGGCAAAGGAAAACCCTTTATCTGATTTGATGACATGGCGGTGATGGCAAATGTTTTTGTCAAATGGGCCGGCGGAATATTCCCCGCGCCCTTTTTATATAACGCGATTGTGGCGAAAATGGTTGGGGAAAAAGCAAAAATGGTGCCGGACCCGACTTTTCGGCGAATCCCGGCAGAAGGTTGCCGGCTTTATATTTGTCAGGTGATTTCCTGCATTGTGCACAGGGGCAGGGAAATCGCCTCCTATCTTACCATGTTCCCGTCTTTCAGGATATGGCAAAAAAAACGTTCTTTGGCTGGAGACAGGAAGAGCTGAAGCGAAAGCGGTTTTGCCCCGATTATATCCGGACGACGGGTTGAAATGTTTTCGCAATATGTTATTGTATAAATATAATTTGTCTAAATATGTATGCGTCCAGTTGGAGGAAAGAATGTTATGGCTGTTATGGACCAGGCGCAGCAGGTTGCGCAGGAGCAGGACGATGAACCGCGTCGTGTTCTCTTTCAGGCGGTTCTGAAAAATCTTCGCATTATCTTCAGATCGACGCAGACCTATTCCCGCTGGGTGGAGAAAGAGTCAGGGGTGAGCAGCGCCCAGCTCTGGATGCTCTGGGAATTATACAATGAGCCCGGCTTGACCGTATCACGCCTGGCAAATGTTCTGTCCATTCACCAGTCCACCAGCAGCAATATGCTGGACAAACTGCAGCAGAGGGGATTGATCTACCGGGACCGCAACGGCAGCGACCAGAGAGTGGTCAGGCTGTTTCTGACGGATAGCGGCGCGGCATTGCTGGCCAAGGCCCCCCGGCCCGCCCAGGGCGCCCTGGCCGATGTGTTGTTGCGCCTGCCGGATAATGCCCTGGCGGATCTTGATTCCGGGCTCGTGCAGCTGGTTGCCGCTCTGAAGGTCAAAGATACAGAGGCCGGCATGATTCCTATTACGGAAGCGGAGTAGGCTTTTCTTGACAGTCATGACTTAACCGGCTTTTTGACGCAGGAAGAAACTTGATGGCTTCGCAAAAAGTCCTAACGCCGAATTTTCGTGACGATAAATCAATGAGTTATCATGCACTGTACGGCTGTCGAAAGGGTTTTCACCCGCAAGGGGCATAAATACGAGACAGTCAAATTCAAACCAAATAGAAAAAATGTCCGGAAGATGTCGAATATTGCTGTTGAGCCTGTTGTTTGCCCTGATACCGGTTACCGGTGCGGCAAAAATGGTCAGTATTGCCAAGGATGAGGTGCATCTGCGCTCAGGTCCCTCCCTGAAAAACGAGATCAAATGGGTCCTGGGGAGGGGTTTTCCCCTGCAGGTGGTCAAATCCCGGGGACAGTGGCTCCAGGTCAGGGATTTCGAGAATGATGTGGGCTGGGTTTACGCCTCGCTGACCAGACCGACCCCGCATATGATTGTGAAGACAAAACTGGTCAATATCCGCAGCGGGCCGGGCAAGAAATATAAGATCACGGGGCAGGCCCGTTACGGGGTGGTTTTTCGCACCCTTGAACGCAGCAAATATTGGGTCAAGATCAAACACGAAAGCGGCACAACAGGATGGGTGGCCCGCAGGTTGCTCTGGGGATGGTAGATGAAAGAATCTGCCGCAAACCTTTATGCTGTCCGGGTAAATAGCAATGGAAGCAGGTGTTGAGCTTTTGCGGTCCCGGCAGTCAGGAACGTCATGCAAACAGTTGTCTGGAAAATAATACTGAGTATCGCCCTTTTCCTCTCGTTTATCTTTTTCTCCTTCACTATTGTCGAGAGTCTGCAGAACAGGGACCTCTCTTTTCAACCCGGGGCGGCAAATCGGCAGAAAGAGCATTCTCTCCCGCCCCTGGCAAAAGAAATACGATTTTATCCATCATTGCCCGCCAGGCTGCCTGATCTGAGTGAAGGGTATCTTTTCAATCAGGAACGAAAGATCCAATCCGCTGAAACCCAGGAAGATATGGCAGGAGATGATACGATTTCCATTGATGTGGATGAAGCCCGCTATGCCGGGTCGCTGATCAGCGGCAACATGCGCAAAGGGCTGATTCGTTATCCGGTTGCCACAATGCCGATAAACAGAGGGGCTCGGGCCCGGGTGACAAACGCCAGACGGCCGCCTTCAGCAAAATGGTCATCCAGGATTGTTGAGGAAGGGGAGACGGTCAGCGGTTACCTGGTGGTTAGCATCTCACCCGGGGCTCTTGTTTTTGAGAAAGGCGGCAGTCAGTTTGAGAAAAAACTCTATACACCGGATAAAGAGCGCGTTGCTTTCACCCCGCCGATGAACAGGTCAAGACCGGCGCCGAAAACCGCTGTCCGCAAAACAAAACGAAGTTATGAGCCCGGGACAAAAGCCGGATCAACCAACTCTACCAGGGTAAGAACACCCATCACGAAAAGATCAACGGTACGCAGGTGAGCCCGGTTGGCATGATCCGGGCAATACCGATTAAAGTATTCCCCCTTAGCTATTAAAAATTAGGGCCGGTCCACGGGCCCGAACAGTTGATGTTTTTCCCTCCATGATAGTGGCAGGTAAAACAGCCCTGGGCGCCGGCATGACTGTTGGTGTGACAGCTGTAGCAGAACTCGCTCTCACAAAAATTCTGAACACCCGGTCCGCAACCGTCAACTTTGTTGTTATTTATCTCCTTGCGCATCAGATATGTTGAAGTTCTGCCGCCCGATGCCAGGACGCTGCCGTGGGGATCATGGCAGTCCAGGCAGGAGAGGACATAGTTACTCTTGACAGGTGCGGCATTATATGGGGCAATGATCGTACCGGTACAGCTGCTCGCCCCGCCGCCGACGTCGAACAATCTCGGCCGCTCCCCATGCATGTCCCCCGCGGAACTCCAGTCAATGGCGGTAAGATGTCCGGATGTCGTAGTGGGATTCATGGAGTTCAACCCCGAGGTGGATACCGGCACCTCGTATTGATGACAGTCGAGACAGAAGGCATTGTAATCCGTTGTCTGTGAGCCGTCGTGCAGGGCTACTCCCCCTGGTTCGTAGGAGGTGGTTGAACCGTAATAATACGGGGGGCGATATGATGTGTAGTTGCTCATCCGTTCATTGGCGTCATCCCCCCACAGCTCGCCATGGTCAGTGGGTCTGGAGATGGTGGTATAGGCGGAATCCGTCGGGTTATCCTTGTGGTTTTTCACCAGATGGGGGTTATGACAGGCCACGCAGGGGTTGGAAGTTGGCTTGAAAAAGGTGAATTTGCTTTCGGCAAAGGTCTGGATATCATAGAGGTTATGGTATGAGCTCAAATTGAAGGCCCCCATGACATCTGTTGCGGAGTTTACGGTATAGCCGCCAAAGGTGATACAGAACTGATAGTTGGTGATGCCGCCGCCGCTCTGTACCCCGCCGGTGGCGATATGGCAATAAAAACAGAAATTGTCCTCCATGGCGTAAGGGCCGGTCTGGGCGGTATCATTAAAATTGTCACTGAACAGGGTAAAGGCGGAGGCGCTGCCGGCCATCGGGGACGGCTCCTCGCCGTCAATACTGGCATGCTGTTCATGGCAATGACTGCAGTTGCCGACGGAGTAACCGGTTATACTGCTGCGGTGCACACCGTTTGATCCACTGCCATGGATGGATAGTGTATAAGGCCCGGCTGCAGCCGGAAAGGGTATGAGGACGCTGCAGAAAAAAAAGAGAACAAAAAAACATTGAGCTGTGTCTCTGCAGGTTCCTGCCTTTATCTCAACTTTCATGGCAACCCCCCTCATGGTGCGGTTGAAAGTAAACTGAGCATGGAAATCCGTGTTTCCAAACTTTGTCCAACCGCCGGCGGTAAAAAGCTCACGGAGTGCGATAATATATTATCTGATCTCCGTGGCACATGTTGCAAGTGTTATTTTTTTCAGGTGTGCCCGAGCCCGGTGCGAAAAATTGCAACCGGCCGCCGATGCTCTCCCCGGTATTTTTGAGGTTTGGATCAATAACACCATCTGCATTGCTATACTGCAGGTTGATCATGGGAACTTTGTCCGTGGTGCCTGGTGTGCTGGCCAGTTCACCGTGTCTGGTCATAACCGGATTCGGCGAACCATGGACATTATGGCATGCCGGACAACTCTGGGGCGAATCGGGAAGGCCGTCCCAGTCGGAATCCCAGTCATTGGCGTTGCCGCAATAGCCTCTTCCCCGCAGATGGCGCAGGTGTTCATTGCTGACATAACCATGGCTGTCAAGATGGTCATCGTTCCTGAAAAAGGTCTGCAGGGGATACTGCAGAAAGCCGCCCGCGCCGTATACATCTCCTAAGAGGATTTGTTTGTCGTGGCAGGTAAAACAGAGGGCGAAGTCATTATCCGTGCGGGGATATTCTCCGCTGTTGCAACCGGTTCGGGGAATCTCGAGAGCTGGGATGATTTGGGAGTCCATGGACACATTGGCCAGCCGGTAGCCCTCGGTATAGTTGTTGAGCTGGGAACGGTAAGATTGTGAGACCCCGTCAATATGGATGCTTGCCGTGTCGTGGCAATGATCGCAGCTAAATTTGTGGCCGGTGGTCAGATAGCCGTACTGCAGATCCTGCTTGAACTGGAATTCCCGAATGGCATTAAGCGACATGGGATAGGGACTGATTTTGACCAGCTTGATGTATTGGAATCGGTCGAAAACATCCAGCCTGGCCTCTTGCCAGCCCTCTCCGGCAGGAATACTCCAGACCGGTTCGGCAAACATGATCCCCTGACCGTAGAAAATCCTGGTCCAGTTCTCCAGATCGTTGCTGCCGTAGACCTTCCAGTTATAGACGCTGTCAAAGCCCGTGTACAGTCTGATATGGGACACTTCCGTACTGCTGCCCAGATCAAAGAGCAACTCCTTGCCCCAGCTGTCGGTGGTTCCCGTCTCAAGGTCATCATCAGCCAGATTTTCAGCACCGGCAAAGCCGCTGTCGAGAACGGCAGCCGGGCTCTGCCAGTCCCCGGACATCGACTGGCCGGCAATATTGGGCGCCGGCACACCCCGGGCAACCGAGGTGCCGTCGTCGTGGCAGCCAAGGCACCATTTTTCCTTGCCGGACCGCAGATGCCCATCAGCATCAAAAATTTTCGATTCACCGGTAGAGGTTGGCCAGTTTGCCGGGTTCCAGGCGCCGATGTCCGGATCATCCATGCCGTCAAAGGCGCCATCAGGGCTATGGCATTTCTCACAGGTTGTCCTGTCGAGCAAAAGCTTCACAGCAGCGTCATCAGCGAAAGTGGGTTTGTGGCAGTCAGTGCAGAGAAGCCCCATATTTCCTTTAATCCCGGAAAAATGGGTGAGATGAATGATATTACTGGTCTGGCCTGTTTGCGGCAGAGCCAGCGTCGCGAGAAAGAAGGCAGCGCGTGAGAGAAGGGGAGAAATTTTCATTTTTACCTCACATGATAAAAAAGATTATAGTTAGAACTCGGTATTTGGCAAGTAAAAAAAAATCCTTGTCCTCTGTCCGGATCTCATCTGGGGGGCTTCTGCTGTGTGATTTCCAATCAATCTGATCCTGTCACTGAATCGGAACAGGTTGAAAGTGCTGGTATAACCGCTAAACACAAATGACCGGTAATTGGTCACCCCAAAGCATGAAAATCTATTCTCTGTGTATAATATTGCAGCAAGAAACGTGGAGTGGGGCAAGCTGGTCGAATAACTAACTTATAGTGGTACCACCCAGAGGAGAGGGCTAAACGTACCCGGACTTACGGCACGTACCCCCGACTTTTCCATGCAGATTGCTTGCATTGGACGCACGGTAAAAAGACCAACGTCTATTTTGGCGTATGGCCACCCGTAAATCCCGCCCCACTCCTTTTTGCTACAACAACTGGGCAAGGAGGAGTTTGCCATGATCAATCCAATCGTCAAGAGGTGTGCCGGTCTGGATGTTCACAAAATGCTTGTAGTGGCTACTATACAGGCAGAGCAGGATGATGGCAGCATTGCAGAAATAACCGAAAGTTTTGGGACATTTCGTAAAAACCGCCACCAACTTTGCCGATGGCTGAAAAAGCACGAGGTTAAAATGGTGGTATTGGAGAGTACCGGCATTTACTGGAAAAGTATATACCGGTCTTTGGAGGCCGCTGATCTCGAAACATTCATGTTCGAGGGAAGTAAGGAGAACTACGCTCAATGACCCAGGGTATTTTCACGGTAAGCAGAAGGTAAAAGTTCTCTCAGCGATACAGAAGAGCGATCGTTTAAAAGGGTAGCATGTGAAGGGGCGGTTCCATTATTCGGTTGCAGTAACATCGATAAAGTGAGGAGCCCAAGAGAATTCCTCATTTTGACTTATTTTTAGGCAGTAAAAACCATCAAGCTTGTTGTCAATGGGACAATTTTCAGCCTGCTTGAACGGTTTGGCGTCACACTCTCCCTTTCACGTATGGCGGCGAGAATTTGGCATCGGTCAAAGACCGCTTTGGCCGCTTCCTGCCCCCTGCTTTCTCGGAGCAGCACTACGACAATGTGATTTGCTGTTGCTCGTAAACCCAAGTCTTACAGCTCAACTCGGCACAGCAAAATCGTTCATATCAAAAGATAAAATCCGTTGACAGAAACCGGGATCTTCTCTCAGTGATGATTGACTTAATGATTCGTCGGTTGGCATCGGTTTCCTTGGCTGCGACAAGGGTCCGTATGGTGAAGGCCCGCAGGGCATCGGACACGGACAGGGTGCCCTCGGCGGAATCCTTTCTGCCGGTGAAGGGAAAGGTGTCAGGCCCGCGCTGGCACTGGCTGTTGATGTTGACCCGGCAGACCTGGTTGACCAGGGGATCGATGAGGTCGGCAATGATCTCCGGATCAGTGCCGAACAGGCTGACCTGCTGTCCGTAGTCGGAGTTTGTCACATAATTCATGGGTTCTTCGATATCGGCAAACGCCGCGATGGGCACCACAGGCCCGAACTGCTCCTCGGTATAGAGTCTCATGCCAGGTCCAACCGGATAGACAACAGCCGGACTCATGATGGTGTGGTGCACTCTGCCGCCCTTTTGATTGACCACCTTTGCCCCCTTGCTGCGGGCGTCATCAATCAACTCCGTCAGATACCCGGTCTTGTTCGGTTCGGGCAGGGGCGTAATCTGCACCTTGTCGTCCCACGGCATGCCGACCTGCAGCGCATCAACGGCCTGGCTGAATTTGGCAATGAAGGCATCGGCAATCTTTTCATGCACAAAAAGCATCTTCAGGGCCGTACACCTTTGGCCGTTATACGACAATGACCCCAAAACGCATTCGCGCACCGCATGATCCAGGTCGGCATCCTGGAGAATGATTGCTGCGTTCTTGGCCTCGAGTCCCAGGACGCCACGCAGGCGATGGGGCCTCGGGTGCTGCTTTTTCAAAGTGTCGGCAACCCGACTGCTGCCGATGAAGGCCAGTACATCGATTCTGCCGGATTTCATCAGGGGGCCAATGACCTTTTGTCCCTCTCCGTTGATCGTGTTGATAACACCCCTGGGAAAGGAATCCCGGAATGCCTCAAGCAGCGGCTGGTGCAGCAAGACCCCCAGTTTGGGCGGCTTGAAGATCACCGCGTTGCCCATGATAAGGGCGGGGATCAGGGTGGTGAAGGTTTCATTTAAGGGATAGTTGAACGGCCCCATGCACAGCACCACACCCAGCGGTCCACGGCGTATCTGGCCGATGACGCCCTGTTCGATGACAAAACGGGACGAGACGCGATCAAGATCTTTCAGGGCATCGATGGTGTCCCGTATATATTCGATGGTCCGGTCGAATTCCTTCTCAGAATCAGGCAGGCTCTTGCCGATTTCCCACATCAGGAGTTTGACAACATTCTCCCGCTGCTCCTGCATCCGAAAGGCAAATGCCTCCATATGTCTGATTCTGTCTTCAACGCCCATGGTCGGCCATGCCCCCCGGCCGTGATCATAGGCCCGGCAGGCCGCATCAAGCGCCTCCAGAGCCTGCTCCTCGCTGAGCAAGGGGTAGCTGCCGATGCGTTTCGGCTGCACGGTATCAAGGATTACTTCACATACAGGCGACAGCACATCCTGGTGCGGACCGTCCCATGTCCTGATTTCACCATCGCACAGATAGCGGCCCTGTTGCAGAGGGAGGGGGATGGCATAGGCAGCAGGCACCATATCAGGACGCGGAAAAATCGAATGGAAAAGCTCGTCGGTCATTGCGGTTTTTCTCCTTTCTCTGCTGGATGAAGGTGTTGCCCTAGGATTTGCGTTTTATGTAGGACAAGCATAGTGCGAAGTTTTAAAAATTTCCAGCACGACATCCGCAAGGCTAATCAAAACATTGAGATTTTATGTTTTTTATCCGGGTGATCCGGTCTATCGCCAGGTCTGAAATTGTTGGCACAGACTTCGGTGCCGGATATTTGACCGTATAACGAAAGCTCTCCGGGACGAGCCGTTCGTTGCCGACATAGAGCCGGATGTGCTCAACGATGTCACGAATTTCAACACAGTTATCGACCGGTCTGGACTGGCCATAGAGTGCATGCACCGCCTCATAGTCCTCTAAGGCGCGTCTGAGGGATTCCACCGGCGGTTCGGTTGGAGGCCTCTCCACGGCAGTTGTAGGACTTTCTCCTGTTCTCATGCGGAAGACATCCTTGAGTTCGCTCCACCACCAGGGGGCTGTGCCGCCTGCGAGAAGGGCGATTGCCACCGCTACTAAGATCTGGGATAGCAGACTATCCTTCTTTTTACCTTCCACCATCAGTTTCACCTGTCATGGCTGGCAATCCTTGTAGCGCCTTATTAGCCTCTCGTGTCATTTTCATCTTTTGTCCAGAAATCCGCCAGCAACTCTGCCTGATCAAGCACCTTGTTGACCGAGGCGGTATATTCCCCGGTGTTCGGGTCATCCGGCGGGTATTTGTATTTTCTGAGGATTCGTTTCACTAGGACCCGCAGCTTTGCCTGCACGCTCTCCTTCAACTGCCAATCGATGGAGGTGTTTCTTCTGACGCTCTCAACCAATTCATGGGCAATTTGTTTCAGGATCTGGTTGCCAAGTATCGCTTCCGCGATGGGGTTGTCCGCCAAGGCATCGTAAAAGGCGAGTTCATCCACTCGCAGATTCAGTTTCTCGCCGCGCTTGTCGGCTTCCTTGATATCTCGGGCAAGCTGAATCAGTTCCTCGATGATTTTCGCTGAATCGATCAGACCGTTCTGGTAACGTTTGACGGCATCGGCCAGCATCTCGGAAAACTTTCGGCCCTGGATCAGGTTCGTTTTCGCCCGGTTCTTGATTTCATCGTTCAAGAGGCGTTTCAGCAGTTCCAGGGCAAGATTTTTCCGCTCCATGCCCTGAATCTCGGACAAAAACTCATCCGAAAGGATAGAGATATCCGGTTTCCTGATGCCGGCGGCATCAAAGACATCGATCACATCCCGGGAAATGATGGCGTCGTTGACTATCTGGCGGATGGCGGTTTCAATCTCTTCATCGGTGCGGGCCTTACCCTGCTCGTCAAATTTGGCGAAACGGGACTTGATCGCCTGAAAGAAAGCCAGGTCATCCCTGATCGTCAGGGCCTTGGGGTGAGGGACGGAGAGACCGAACGCCTTCTGCAGCTTGACAACGTTTTCCTTGAATCGCTCCTTGCCGTTGCGTACCATCTTCCGGTCCTGCTCATCCGTCAGGGCAGCGATGAAGTTTGCGGCATCCAGAATGAAATTGAGTTTGGCCTTCGGCTCCAGGGCGAAGTAGCGGTGATAGTCGAAGGTGCCGAACATATCGCCGACGATTTCGTAAAGCGTGAGCATCCTGGCCACGGCCTCTTCCTGATCGTAGGCCAGCCGGCCTTTGCCCTTGCTTTCGGTGTAAACGGCCAGGGCGTTTTTCAGGTCCTGGGCAATGCCGATGTAATCGACAATCAAGCCGCCTTCCTTGTCACCGAATACCCGGTTGACCCTGGCAATGGCCTGCATGAGATTGTGGCCGTTCATCGGTTTGTCGATGTAAAGCGTATGCAGACAGGGGGCATCAAAGCCGGTCAGCCACATATCCCGGACAATCACCAGCCGCAACGGATCTTTCGGGTCCTTCAGCCGGTCGCCGATGGCCTTGCGGCGCGGCTTGTTGCGGATATGCTCCTGTCAGGAAAGTGGATCACTGGCCGAGCTGGTCATGATAACCTTGATCGTGCCCTGGTCGTCATCGGCGTCATGCCAGTGCGGCCGCAGTTTGATGATCTGGGCATGCAGTTCGACACAGATCCGGCGGCTCATGCAGACGATCATCCCCTTGCCGTCCGCCGCCGCGAGCCGCTGTTCAAAATGGTGGACCAGATCGCCTGCCACCTGCTGCAAGCGCCCCTCACTGCCCACCACCGCCTCCTTGCCGGTCCAGCGGGCAAAACACTTCTGCCGCTCGGTCAGCTCGTCACCCTCGGTGACCTCTTCCACCCGCTCGTCCAGCACCTGCTTGTCTGTCTGGGAAAGCTCGATCCTGGCCAAGCTCCAGCAGGAACTGCTGGATATGATCGATCAGTTTCTGCTCCAGTTCTGCCTCGCGACGCGGGTCGTCAGTACCAAGAAAGTCAAAGACGTAAGGATCTTTGAAAATCTGGGCGGCCATGTCCGAATCAGCCGGTGGTAAAGCGACTTGAAAATTGTTGATCGCCTTACCCTGCCGCTCGTGTAGACGGGTTTCAATCTGGATTGCCAGGATGTTGCGACTCCAACCATTTTCCAATGTTTTCTTTGCGTACCACAATCGGGTATTCGAATCGTCTACTTTCTCCAACAGTGCCAGGTTATGGTACCAGGTGATTTGTGCAAGGGCCTCTTGCACGATTGGTCGTTCGGGCCACGATTCTGCGAATTTACGCATGTATTTCAGATTTCGGGGTGAAAATCCGGTCATGTCCGGGAAAGCCTTTTTCAGGTCATGCGAGAGCCGGTCAATGACCTTGGCTCCCCAACCTTCCTTCTGTTGGCGGCCAAGGATGGCTTGGCCAATATCCCAATACATGAGCACCATGGCCGAATTGGCAGATAACACGGCCTTGATGCGATTGCAGGCGATACGTTCCTTCAACTCCGAAAAAAAGTCCGCATATCCTTCGGGCATCTCCAGGAGACTGGCCGGCACGGGCATTATCACTTCGGGTTTTGCAGAGCCCCTTGTCTTACGGACATCCACGGGGTTTCCTTTAATGTTATTCTCCTTTTTCATCAGTCCCCCAACACGTTCGCATCAGAACTCATAGCCGATCCTCTTCAGGTTCTCGCGAATGGTATTCTCCAGCTCTCTGCCCCTGGTAAACTGCTCCGCCAGTTTGGCGGTGAGGGTCTTCATCTTTTCATCAAAGGGGATGCCGTCGTCCTCCTCCGCCTCGGTGCCGACATAGCGGCCCGGCATGAGAACATGGTTGTTCTTCCGCACCTCTTCAAGGGTGGCCGACTTGCAGAAACCAGGGATGTCACGGTATGTCGTCGTAGGGGCGGGTTCCAAACCCGCCCCTACGGAACCCGGTCCGACATTTCGCCAGGCGTGGTAGGTGCCGGTGATCAGGGCGATGTCGTCGTCCGAAAACTCCCTGTTGCGGCGGTTGATCATGGAGCCGAGCTTGCGGGCGTCGATAAAGAGGATCTCACACGAACGTTTGCGGAATTTGCCGTTGGTTTTGTTGCGGGCCAGAAACCACAGGCAGGCGGGGATCATGGTATTGTAAAAGAGCTGAGCAGGCAGGGCCACCATGCAGTCGATCAGCCCGGCCTCGATCATGTTTTTCCTGATCTCGCCCTCGCCGCCGGTGTTGGAGTTCATGCTGCCGTTGGCCAGCACGATCCCGGCCGTGCCGCTGGGGCTGAGCTTATGGGCGAAGTGCTGCAACCAGGCATAGTTGGCGTTGCCGATAGGCGGTGGAGGCGGCCCGTATTTCCAGCGATGGTCGTCACGCAGGTGTTCGCCGCTCCAGTCGCTTACGTTGAAGGGCGGATTGGCGAGAATGAAGTCGGCCTTCAGGTCTTTGTGTTTATCGTTTAAAAAGGTATCTCCCAACTCGATTTTTGCATCGATGCCGCGAATGGCCAGATTCATCTTGGCCAGACGCAGGGTGGTGGGGTTGGATTCCTGACCGTAAATGGAAAGATCCTTGATGTTGCCCTGGTGCTCCTCCACAAAGCGTTCGCTCTGCACGAACATGCCGCCGCTGCCGCAGCAACCGTCATAGATCCGACCGTGGTAAGGTTCGAGCATGGCGACCAACACCTTGACGATGCTTTGCGGAGTCCAGAACTGGCCTCCTTTCTTTCCTTCGGCATCGGCAAACTGGCCAAGAAAATATTCATAGACCCGCCCCAGCAGATCCTTGGCCTGGTGGCCACTCTGGTTGAAGCCAATGGTGCCGATCAGGTCGATGAGTTCGCCCAGGCGCTGCTTGTTCAGTTCCGGGTCGGCGTAGATCTTGGGCAGCACCCCCTTGAGCGAGGGGTTGATCTTCTCGATGGCGTCCATGGCCTCGTCGAGCCACTTGCCGATCTCCGGTTGCTTGGCATGGTCCTGCAGAAACTGCCAACGGGCCTTTTCCGGCACGAAGAAAATGTTGTGGGCCAGGTACTCGTCGGCATCCTCAGGATCGGCCCCTGCAAACTCCCCTGCGCCCGCCTTGAGCTTTTCGTGCAGATCTTGAAAGGCATCCGAGATGTATTTCAGAAAGATCAGACCAAGGACAATATGTTTGTACTCTGCGGCGTCCATGCTGGAACGGAGCTTGTCCGCCGCCGCCCACAGGGTTTTTTCCAGTTCGTTGTTTCCAGCCATATATACTGTATTCCTGTCTTTACAGTTGACATCGGTATTGTAAAATTCGACAGCCGTACAGTGCATGATAAATTACTGATTTATCGTCACGAAAATTCGGTGCCGGTGTTTTGCCCTCAAGGACAATAAATACGAAACATTAATTTTGCCAGACCATCTGCAATTATATGATTTATCGACAATTATCACTTATGAAAGGAATTGCCAAACGATATTTATGAGCAGCAACTGTTTCTAGCCGATATTTACCCATTATGGATAATATCCAGATCTGTCATACCACCGATGGGAAAAAAATCCCCTGATATTTCAACGTAACCAGGTCAGTAAAGCTAGCTGAAAAGAGAAATAACCGACAAACAGCTTTATTTGTCAGCAAGCCCCTTGAGCATCTTTCCCGCACCATAGGAGGCAAGCTCCTCGGCGGTCAGCCATTTCATCCCCTGTTTGAGAAACATGGGCGCATCAAAGAGATTTTCGGATAAGGATGACTGGGTCTTGTCAAAGTTTGCTTTCCAGGTCAGGGCGCCGTCGGCCACCTTGACGACATAAGCGGAAAAGGCCACAGAGGCCGGGGACTGCACGGACATGGAGCTGCCCTCCCTTTGTTTGTAGCGCCAGACCAGGCCGACCATGACATGATCGGCTCGCAGCTCTTTGCCAAGTTCCATGGCGAGTTCCCTGGGGGTTCTGTTCTGTTTTTCTGTCAAACTATTATAGGCAGCTTGTACCTGGGCGGCGGGCACAACGTTGTCACCATAGGTTTTTTTCAGTTCCTGCTGGAAGATGTCGGTCAGGATCTGGCCGGCGTCCGACTGCAGGTCATCCATGAGAGTGCAGAGGCCGCGCAGCTGGCAGTCAAGGCTTTTCTCCAGCTTATGTTCCTTGATGGCATCACTGCCGCCCAGCAGAAAGGGCATCACGGCAATTCTTTCGATGCGGTCCGCCTGCTGCCCCGTCTGGGCCTCGGCCTGACCGGCAACCCCTATGCAGAAAGAGAAGACCAGCACCGCACCTGTCAGGGTTTGCCAGAAGAAATTCTTAAATGGGATCATGGTTGTCTCCTTGCCGATAATGTTTTTGTAGTGGTTTCTGTTGAGTCGCTCATGTCAGGTTCGAATTGAAAAGCATCACATATGCCTTTACAAACTTTTACCGCATAATACCCTTAAAATTGCAATGCCTTCCGCCTTTTTCACTAACCTGCCAGAAATGATCCCCCTGGTGCGGCAGGAACGGCAACAGGGTCAGCGGGGAGCTGCTTTGTCTGGTGAACTGTCCGGTTTCTTCAGCTGAAACACCGGTTTGCTGAGCAGGTGCTGGCCAAGATTCACGGTCTTACTCCCTTTTTTCCTGCGGATGGTCTTCTGGAAAAAAATATTATTGGGAATCTGGGTGACGAAACCCTCGTTGCCGTCAACTGCATCCTCTACCAGTGAAGTGAACATGACATTGAAATCGTGCACCCTGCCTTTCATACCAGGGCCGCCCACCGTCTCCATGATCTCTATCTCATCGCCAATCTGAAACATATTGAAAAGGATGAGAAACAGGGCGCAGGACAGGTTGCTGAGAATGCTCCAGACGGCGATAAAGCCGATGGCAACCATGCCGGCCAGGGTCAGCAGCACGGCGAAAATTGAGTTGAGCTTGATGCCGATTTGCTGGAGAATGATAATGAACACGGAGAGAAAGATCAGCCATTTGAGAACATTTTTAGCCATCAGGTAAAAAGTCTCATTGACCGTATTTTTGGCAAGAAGGATTTTCAGACTCCGTTTCAGAAAGAAATAGATAAAAAAACCCAGCACAATGACCAGC
Source organism: Pseudomonadota bacterium (assembly GCA_018897105.1). Classification (GTDB taxonomy): domain Bacteria; phylum Desulfobacterota; class Desulfobulbia; order Desulfobulbales; family SURF-16; genus SURF-16. Next base: position 39,094 of record JAHILF010000091.1, on the reverse strand, counting down.
AGGATGCTTAAAACAACGAGGCCGATGTCAGCATATTTTTCGGAAATAAGGTTGTTCACTCTTTTCCCCCATGTTGATGAAAGGGCTATTGCCCCAGATAGTTAAAAAGAAGATCATGCCATTGCTGTTGATCCAGTTGTGTCAGCAGGACACGGTTTATCTGCTCCCGGAGTGGGCTGCCGCTGGGAACACCGATGCCGTACTGCTGGGTCTGCAAGATTTGTTTCAGGACCATCAGTTCGTTGTCATACTCATTTTTCACCAGGTAACGCAGGGTGGGAGCGTCGTAGACCAGGGCCTCGATATTGCCGGCGGCCAGGGCTTGCAGGCCGGCCGCGGCGTTGGGAAAGGTCTGGTAGCTGATGTGCCTTTGATCAAGGTAAGCGGAACTTGTTGAGGAGGCCATGGTGCCCACCCGCACCCGGGGAAGGTCTTCAGGACCCTTGACCAGTGACTGCAGGTTGGAAATGGTCAGAGAAGAGGTGATGGCGGCGGTGAAACTTGAAATGACAATAATCGCCATAAACATCCAGATGGTGGCAATGATTCTTCCCCCCGGGGTTTTTGGCGCCTTGTCGCCATAACCAACGGTGGTCATGGTAACGGCAGACCACCAGAAGGCCGCACCGAGACCTTTCGCCGGTGTGCCCCCGAACTGTTCCCTGTTTTTGTCCTTTTCCAGGAGCCAGATCAGCAGGCCCACGGCACCGACAAGCACGGCAAGGGAGAAGACAGCTTTGAGAAAGTTCAGAGACAGGAATCGTTTGACAAAGGCGAACAGGCCTTCACTTTCCCCCTTTTTTGTCGCGATTCCCAAACCGGTGGTATAAAAGGGGTGGGTGAAGTCAAGGAGTTTTTCCCTCTCTGCGGTGATGGTAAGGGCAGAGAAGCCCACATCCAGACTGTGATCGCGCAGGCCGTCGAGAATGCCCTGCAGCGGCAGTTCCCGGTATTCATAGGATAAACCGAGTTCTGCGGCAATGGACTCCCAGAGGTCGATGCTGATACCCTGCCAGTGTCCGTCCGTTCCCTTCAAGGAAAAGGGAGGCGTCTCCTTGATGCCGACAATGAGTTTGCCGCCGGGATTCTGTTTTTCGCCTGCCATGACGGAGGAGCAGAAAAAATTAAGAAAACAACATAACAGAAATATGGATTTGTTTTGCATTTTTCGTTATCCAGGTATTAGATTGCACCATGCATCATGGTCTGAGTTTCCGATGCGGACGAAATTGGCGTTTGCAGAAAAACATTTCTTGTATAATCATGATGACTGCATGGTTCGGAAAATGTAAAGTACTGATTATTGCATATTTGTCTCATTTATTCAAATATCTATCAGCTGATGTGACCGCACGGATGAAGGGGCGGTGATTGACCGTTCCCTGTTCCTCACGGCAATTCCGGAGAGAGTGAGAATGAAAGCTGTTATTTTTTTGTTGGTCGCTGTTTGCTTGAACGCAACATTTCTTCCGCCTGCCAGCGGCATCGAGAAAAGCATCAGTCTACGGGAAGCCATTCTGGCAAGCTTTACCAACAATCATGAGCTGAAAGGCCGTCAAAGTCAGCTTGAGGCCAGTCGGGCTGATATCGGCATTGCCAGAAGTTCCCTGCTGCCCTCTGTAGTCATCGAAGAAAAGTTCCAGCGCACCGCCAATCCAACCTATTCCTTCATGTCAAAGCTTAATCAGGAGCGCTTCACCGCCCAGGATTTCGCTATCGACTCCCTTAATAATCCCGATGCGATCAACGACTTCCAGACCATGTTTTCCATCGAACAGCCGCTTTTTGTCAGACAGGCGAGTATTGGTCTGGATATGGCAAAGAAACAGCATGAGATAGAAAGTATGCAGTATCTGCGTAAAAAGGAAGAGATTGCGCTTGAAGTGGTCAAAACCTTTCTCATGGTGCGGACCAGCCGGGAATATGTGGATGTTACGGAAAAAGGGGTTGATGACGCCAGGGAGCACGTCAGGTTGAGCGAGCTGCGGTTTAACAACGGGCTTGGCCTCTACTCCGATATCCTCCGGACACGCACCGCCCTGGCCGAGGCGGAGCAGAAACTGGTGAGCGCCCAGAAAAATCATGATGTGGCCAAGAAGGGTCTGGGGCTGCTTCTCGGCCTGGATGATTCGGTGGATGCGGGGCAGGAGCAGGTGGATCTGCCGCTCATGGAAATGGACTATTACAACCAGGCCAGCCTGCAGAGGGAGGACGTGAAGGCTTTGGAGGGGCAGCGTGAAAACGCCAGGAAAAACCTGGCCTTGGCCAGTGCCGGCTATCTGCCCACCGTCGGGCTGGCCGGCTCCTATATGCTGAACGACCATAATGTACCCCTCGGCTCCGAAGGGGAAAGCTGGCTGGTGGCCGCCGTGCTGCGCTGGCAGCTCTTTGACGGCACCAAAAGAGAATACGAGCGGATAAAGGCCAAACATCAGATTTCCGAGACGGAGCAGTATCTGCAGGGTCTGACAAAGGCGGTGGAGTTCAAGGTTTATGAGGCATACCGGTCGGTTGAGGAAACCAGGAAAAATCTCGAACTGGCCCAGTCGGCTCTGCTCATGACCGAGGAAGGGCAACGCCTGGTGCAGGTCCGCTATGAAAATTTATTGTCGCCGCTGATTGATCTGCTCGATGCCCAGGTGGCCCTTGACCATGCCCGGGCCATGGTCGTTGCCAGGGAAAATGATCACGAACTGGTCAAGGCCACTCTCAGCTATGAAAGCGGGACCATTCTGCATGATTTGCAAGTTGACACCCAATAACAGGGAGTAATATTGATGAAAGGAAAAATAGTCAAGGTGTTGGTCGTTGCGGTTTTGTCCTTGTTGTCGGCCGGTTGCCAGGACAAAATAGGTCCGGGAACCGCCGAGGTCAAACGACCGGTGGTGTCCGGAGTGCAGACTGGAGAGGTCGTCGCCGCAGCCGTTGATGAATATTACGAGTCTTCGGCCACGTTTAAGGCGAAAACCGAAAGTGTGGTGGCGGCGCGCATGATGGGCACCGTGACCATGCTCCAGGTCAAGGAAGGAGACGCGGTCAAAGCCGGACAGCTTCTGCTTACCTTGGATGACCGGGATGTCAGACAGAAGATCAATGGTGCCCAGGCCGCCCTGGCCGAGGCGGAAAGCGGTGTGGCCGCAGCCGCGAAACAGAAAGAGCTGGCCCAGACCACCTATGGCCGCTTCAAAAATCTTTTCGACGGCAAGGCACTGACCAGGCAGGAATTGGACGAGGCTGAGACCCGCATGAAGGTGGCTGAACTTGAATATGAGCGCTTTGGGGAGATGGTGAAAAGGGCTCGGGCAGGTCTGGCGGAAGCCAAGGTGTATCAGGATTTTACCCGGGTAACCTCGCCGGTTGACGGTGTGGTGAAAACCAAGCAGATCGAACTGGGTACCATGGCCATGCCGGGTGTGCCGCTGTTTATCATTGAAGACAACTCCTCTTTCCGGCTGGAGATCGGGGTGAACGAAACCCTGGTGGACCGCCTTGCCCCGGGGCTGCCGGTTGTTGTCACCATCCCGGCAACCGGCAAGGAGCTTTCCGGCAAGATCTCCGACGTGGTGCCCGCGGTTGACCCCAGAACGCGCAATTTCCTGGTCAAGATAGATGTTGCGGGACCGGGGTTGCAAAGCGGCATGTATGCCAATGTGCGCATTCCGGTGGGCAAGCGCTCTACCATCCTGCTGCCCATGGAGATTATTGTCGAAAAAGGGCAGTTAAACGGGGTGTATACCGTGGACGGCAACAATGTCATCACTTATCGTCTTGTTCGTCTGGGCAAAGTGTACGGCGATAAAAAGGAGATCCTTGCCGGGCTGCAGCCGGGTGAAAAAGTGATAACCGGCGGCGTGGACAGGGCGGTGGACGGAGGTCTGCTGCAAGGGGATAAAGGGCAATGAAAGATATCGGCATTTCCGGCGTCATCGCCAAGGCGTTCATCAAATCAAAGCTGACGCCGCTCATCGTGCTCGCCTCCCTGCTGCTCGGCGTTTTTGCCTTGCTCGTTACCTCCCGGGAAGAGGAGCCGCAGATTGTCGTGCCCATGATAGATGTCATTGTCACCTATCCCGGGGCAACGGCCAAGGAGGTGGAAGAGCGCGTCACCAAGCCCATGGAGAAGTTTCTATGGGAGATCAAGGGAGTGGAATATATCTATTCCATTGTCAAGCCCGGCATGAACCTGACCATTGTCCGCTTCTATGTGGGCGAGGACATGGAGAAGAGTCTCGTTAACCTGCACACCAAGCTCATGTCCCATTATGACCGGATTCCCGCCGGGGTGTCCCAGCCCCTGGTCAAGCCCAAATCCATTGACGATGTGCCGATCCTGACCCTGACCCTGTGGAATGAAAAGGGGCAGTATTCCGGCTATGAACTGCGGCGCGTAGCCGTGGAGGTGGCCGACGAACTGAAGAAGGACATGAATGTCTCGGAGTTCTCTGTGATCGGCGGACAAAAACGACAGGTGCGGGTCAACCTTGACCCGGCCCGGCTCAGGGCCTACCACATCCCGGCCGTGCAGATCATACAGACCCTGCAGCAGGCCAATTTCGTGCTCCCTTCCGGCGCATTCCCGTCAAACAATGAAGAGTTCCTGGTTGAAACCGGGGGCTTTCTGGCAAATATTGAAGAGGTGGGCCGGGTGGTGGTTGCGGTGGCGGACGGCAAACCCATCTACCTGCGGGAGGTGGCCGATCTTTTTGACGGGCCGGAGGAGCCTGCTGATTATGTGTTCATGAACAGCGGCCCGGCGGCGGCTGACAAGAATATGCCGTCGCTTGCCGCTCCCCGGGAGGCGGTGACCATCGCCATATCCAAGAAAAAAGGGGCAAACGCCAGTACGGTGGCCAGCGAGGCGCTGGCGAAGATCGACAAGCTGCGCGGCGGCATCCTGCCCAGCGATATCCAGGTGACGGTTACCCGCAATTACGGCGAGACAGCTAAAGAGAAGTCAAATGAGCTGCTGGATCATATGCTCATCGCCACCATCTCGGTAATCATCCTCATGGCCCTCACCCTGGGCTGGCGCGAGTCACTGGTGGTGGCCGTGGCGGTTCCCGTGACCCTGGCTCTTACCCTGCTGATCAACTATCTCTACGGTTATACGTTAAACAGGGTCACTCTGTTCGCCCTGATTTTCTCCATCGGTATTCTGGTGGATGATGCCATCGTGGTGGTGGAGAATATCCACCGCCATTTCAAGCTGCACGGTGTCAGCACGCGCACCGCCGTACAGGCGGTTGATGAGGTGGGAAGCCCCACGATTCTGGCAACCTTTGCCGTCATCTTTGCCCTGCTACCCATGGCCTTTGTGCGGGGACTTATGGGACCCTATATGCGGCCCATCCCGGTGGGCGCTTCGGCTGCCATGCTTTTTTCCCTGCTGGTGGCCTTTATCGTCAGCCCCTGGCTCAGTTACAAGGTGCTGAAGAATGTGAAAAGCGATGCGCCGGGGGAACAGGAAACCAGCCGTCTGCATGATCTGTATGAGCGGATACTCGGTCCGCTGCTCGATCACCGCGGCAAAAGAGTGCTCATGCTGGTCATTGTCGCCGTCCTTCTTTTTCTGTCCATACTGCTGGTGCCCTTTAAGGGCGTAACCGTCAAGATGCTGCCTTTTGACAATAAGAGCGAAGTGCAGGTTATCATCGATATGCGGGAAGGGGTGAGCCTGGAGAGAACCGCCGCCCTGGCGCGGGAGCTGGGCGACTATCTGCAGACCGTGCCGGAGGTGACTGATTTTCAGACCTACGTCGGCACAGCCGCGCCTTACAACTTCAACGGTCTGGTGCGCCATTATTTTCTACGTCAGGGCAGCAACGTGGCGGATATTCAGGTCAATTTCGTCGGCAAGGGCCAGCGGAAAATGCAGAGCCATGATTTGGCCAAAAGGCTGCGCCCCCCGCTCAAGGAGATCGGCGACCGTTATGGTGCCCGCATCAAGGTGGTGGAAATTCCCCCTGGTCCGCCGGTGCTCAGTACCTTGGTGGCCGAGGTCTATGGACCGGATACAGCGGGGCAGGTTGAGATAGCCAGAGAGATCAGAAACATTTTCGAGACCACCGACGGGGTGGTTGATGTGGACTGGTTCGTGGAGGATGATCAGACCAAATTCACCTTTGCCGTGGACAAGGAAAAGGCGGCATACCATGGCATCAGCACGACGCTGGTTGCCCAGAGTCTGCGTATGGCGCTTAATGGCACCCCGGCAGGCCTGGTGCATTATGAAAATGAGAAGGAACCGGTTGAGCTGATGCTGCGCGCCTCGCTGCCTGAGCGGGCAGGCATTGCGGCTTTGCAGGAGGTGACCGTGCCGGCCGCCGATGGTTCCCTTATTCCTCTTGCCGCATTGGTGCGCATCAGCCAGGGCGTGGAAAATAAGACCATTTATCATAAGAATCTGAAAAGGGTCACCTATGTCATCGGTGATGTGGCAGGGGCCATAGAAAGTCCGGTTTACGCCATCCTGGAGATGAAGGACCGGGTAGCGCAGATCCCCCTGAAGGAGGGCTATGAACTGCAGCAGTATTCAGCCGAGCAGCCATGGCTGGAGACCAAGTACGCCATGAAGTGGGATGGTGAATGGCAGATTACCTATGAGGTATTCCGTGATCTGGGCATGGCCTTTGCCGCGGTGCTGGTGTTGATCTATATCCTGGTGGTGGCCTGGTTCCGCAGCTTTGTCACCCCCCTCGTAATCATGGCCCCCATTCCCCTGACCCTGGTGGGCATTCTGCCGGGGCACTGGCTGTTCGGCGCCTTTTTCACCGCCACCTCCATGATCGGCTTTATCGCCCTGTCCGGTATTATTGTCCGCAACTCCGTGCTGCTGGTGGATTTTGTCCAGATGGAGTGGCTGAGCAGCGGCTCGTTGCGTACTGCCCTGATCACGGCCGGTGCGGTGCGACTGCGGCCCATTGTGCTGACGGCCCTGGCGGTGGTGGTGGGCTCGTTTGTCATGATATTTGATCCGATCTTCCAGGGATTGGCCATTGCCATGATGTTCGGCGCGGTGGCGGCCACCGCCCTGACGCTGGTTGCCGTGCCTCTGCTCTATTTCGAATTTTTCCAAAACCGTAAGTGCCCGCTGGCGGACGAAGAAGAAACGGATAAGTGAAATTTTTGAGTCAGCATGAAGAGGTAAGTGGGAAAAATCGGGGCCTGTTTCCTTGGACTCCTAACTTTTTAATTGCGCCTGAGTATGCAAGCGGCAATGAGATATGGTAACGTATAAGTATGCTCCATGATACTGCAGGTCATAAAGTTTACGTCACTGATAATGAAACTGTTTGCAGATTGCAAAATGACATGAAAGGAGGGACTGAAATGATAAGTTCCGGCAGGAAATTTGCCATGATACTGATAATGGCAGGTCTGGTGCTGATGGGTGCGTATCCGCTGCATGCCAGGCAGGTGGTCCATTATAAATTCCTGGTTGAATCCGAGGATGCCCAAAAATGTATTGACTGTCATTACGGAGAGGAAGGTGAGTCCAACAGCCGTTGCTCGAAAAATTGCTCGATCGATCCGGAAACCTCCCATCCGATTGCCAAGAAATATCCGCCCCGCGGCAAAGAAAAGGAATATATCCCCATCAAGGAACTCAGAAAGAAGGGGCTTATCAAACTGGAGGACGACAAGATAACCTGTGTCTCCTGCCATGACGTGGCCAACAACATTGCCTATCATACGGTGGTTGAGGACAAGGGCACTTATCTCTGCAAACTTTGTCATATCCGCTGAACGGCTCAATTCGATATGATATTTGTGGCCTGGTGATGTGGCAGAATAAGGCATAATATCTGCTGGAATGAAATTCTCATTCCGGCAAAAGGCGTTTTGCGCTTTGATGCTCAAAAGTTGTTATGCCCTGTCTCATTCCACATCACCGAAAAGAACCTCAAGAGCCTTGATTAACGGATCTGCGTGTAAGCCGCCCATCAAATTCATGCATCCGGGGGAGTATTCACTTTTTTTATAATTTCTTTAAGGTATTAATACAATAACCACAACCTATTATCGTCTTTTTTGGATACATGCGGAATCCAGTCTTCAACGCAGAGGTGCGACAATTTACCCTATTTACACAACACGAATCTCATTGTACGAGATTGTTAGGATAGCGGCAGACATGGTCAATTTTGACGCTAGATGAGGTATGGGACCTTTTGGTTTGCAAACGTTTGTTCTTTTGGTTAACGTCGCCCGGATTGCCGTAATGCCATTGGCCCGGTTGAGATAGGCCTGAACCAGTGCATGGGGTGGTTAAGGGAAAGAAAAGGTGAGTGTATGAAACTGCACGCCTTTGTCGCCATGCCTTTCGGTGTAAAGAAGGATCGCCAGGGCAACGATATCGATTTCAATCGTGTCTATACCGAACTGATCAAGCCAGCACTTGAATCAGCAGGTCTGGACGTCTTTCGCGCGGACGAAGAAGAGCGCGCCGGCGACATTCGCACCGACATGTTCCAGGAGTTGCTGATCGCCGATTTGGTGCTGGCCGATCTCACCCTCGACAACCCCAATGTCTGGTACGAACTGGGTGTACGCCATGCACTGCGTGCCCGTGGTGTAGTGCTGATCAGCGGCGGGAGAGTGGCAACCGCCTTCGATCTCTATACCGATCGCAAGTTGCGCTACAGCATCAGAGCCGGGGGGCCGGATCCCACCACGCTGGAAAACGACAAACTCCATCTAACCGAAATGGCCAAGGCAACGCTGGAGTCTTGGCACGGACGCAAGGTAAGCCCGGTGTATCAGTTGATGCCTAATTTGCAGGAGCCGGACTGGAAATCTCTTCGTATCGGCGAGGTGCGTGAGTTCTGGGCGCAGCACGATGCCTGGGAAGATCGCATTATCTTGGCGCGCAAGGCGGGGCATATCGGTGATGTGCTGGTGCTCGTGGACGAAGCCCCGGTGGCCGCGTTCCGCTCAGAGGCTTGGATCAGAGCGGGTGAGGCTTTGCGCAAGGCCGAGCGCTTCGACTTTGCGCTGGAACAACTCGAATGCGGATTGGCGATCGACCCGGGCAACCTGAAAGGTCTTCGCGAGAAGGGCATCTGTCTGCAGCGCTTGGGTGCGGACGGCGATCCAGTCCATACCTTGGACCGTGCGCGTGAGCATTACCGCAACATATTAAAAAACCACCCTAACGACCCGGAAACCTGGGCGTTGCTGGGCCGTGTAGATAAAGATGCGTGGACCGCCGCCTGGCGCCAGCCCGATAAAACGCCCGAAGAAATGCGGGATGAAGCGGCCTACGAAGATGTCCTGCTGCGCGCCGCGATCGACAGCTACGCCAAGGGCTATCGGCACAACCCCGGCCACTACTACTCCGGCATCAATGCGCTCACCCTGATGCACTTGCACCGCCACCTCCTCACCCACGACACGCGCTACGACCGCGAGATGGCCGCCATGGCCGGCGCGGTCAGGTTCGCCGCGGAGTGCGAGCCTGACGAGCATCAACGCTTCTGGTCCCTCGCGACCATCGGCGATCTTGAAGTGCTGGTCGGCACGCCGGATACCGTCAAGGCCGCCTACAAGGAGGCCATCGCCAAGAACGACAAGGACTGGTTCGCGCTCAGTTCCAGCCGGGCGCAACTGCAATTGCTCAAGGATCTGGGTTTTCAACCGGAAAACGTCGATACCGGCCTCGCCACCTTTGATCGTGCACTGCAAAAACTCACCCAGCCCGTGGACCGCTGGCAACCGCGCCAGGTGTTTCTGTTCAGCGGCCACATGATCGACGTGCCTGGTCGTATCCCACCACGCTTCCCCGCCAGGAAAGAACCCATCGCCGCGCAGAAGATTGCCGAAGCGCTGGACCAGCTCGGCGCCGGCCCGGACGATCTCGCTCTTACCCAGGGCGCCTGCGGTGGCGACCTGTTGTTCACCGAGGCCTGCCAGCAGCGGGGCGTGAAAGTGCACTGGCTGCAGCCGTTTCGCGAACCGGATTTCATCGACAAATCCGTGGTGCGTGGTTGTGAGTTCTGGCGCCAGCGCTACCTCGATGCGAAGGCCAAACTCGCCGCTCCCATTCGTTCCGCACCGGAAGAGCTGGGTGAGCCGCCGCCGCAGGCCGAACCAGGCTACCCTTACGAGCGCTGCAATCTTTGGCTGCTCTACACCGCGCTTGCCTGCGGCGTGGACAAGGTGCGCTTCGTCTGCCTATGGAATGGCGAAGGCGGCGATGGGCCTGGGGGGACGGCGCATATGTACAACGAAGTGAAGCGCAGGACCGGGAGAGTCTATTGGCTCGACACTGGAAATCTTTAGTGAGCCTTGTCACTACCAAGTAAAAACGAGCACTGAAAAAACACACGCATGCCTCCGTATGACCTGTTCATAAGTTACCGGCGCCTGGATGCCCAGCATGTGCGTCCGCTAGCGGATCGCTTGCGTGGCTTGGGACTTAAGGTGTGGATCGACGAGAGCGAGATCGAAGACTTTGCCGCCGTCACAGCCACGATCACTGAATGCCTGGCGCAGAGCAAGGCGGTTCTGGCATGGTATTCTTCTGTCTATCCGCTTTCCCGCCCCTGTCAATGGGAACTCACCATCGCCTACCTCGCCGCGCAGCATATTGGTGATCCGCGCCGGCGGGTGCTCATCGTCAATCCGGAAACCAAGCCTGATCACATCGCCCTGCCTGAGGGATCAGCATTACCTCAGCGCCCCGGCCATGGATGATCAAGCCAGTTATGACAAGCTCGCCACGCGCATCGCGGCCCAGGTGCGGGAAGTGACAGGCGCCCTCGGCGACATCCGGCCGCTTGTCACCCCCTCCTGGTTTCCCAACACGCCCACCGGTTCGGCGCGTTTCGTGGGGCGGTTGCGTCATATGTGGCAGATACATGACGCACTCTGGCGCGGCCAGACTGTCATCGGCCAGCTCCGACAGGGCACGGCCCTGGCGCAGCTCGTGGGTGGCGGGGGCATGGGCAAGTCCCTGCTGGCCGAGGAATACGCTTTGCGTTACGGCACCGCTTATCCCGGCGGCGTGTTCTGGCTCAGTGCGCGCACGGCGGCTGAGAGTGGCGCGACCGCCTCCACCGGTGCGCTCACCCAGCAGCGGGAGCAGCAGTGGCGTAACCTTGCCGCCTGGCTGGGCATGGAGATCAAAAACAAGAGCCTGGTCCAGATCGAAGGCGAGTTGCATACCCATTTTGCACGCCAGAACCAGCCCTTCCTCTGGGTGATCGATGACGTGCCGGCGGATGTGCCGATGCAGGATCTGCAAAGCTGGTACGCCCCCCATCCCCTCGGCAAGACCCTGCTCACCAGCCGCAGCCATGAGTACGAGGCATTGGGTGGTATGGTGGATGTGGGCGTGCTGGCAGAGCCCGAAGCGCGCAGCTTGCTCACCCAACAACGACCGCCCGTCAGTGACGCCGAGGCCGCCGCGGTGGACGGCATTCTCACCGCCCTGGGGCGTCACGCCCTGGCGGTGGATGTGGCCGCCGCGCGTCTCAAGGGTAAACCGTATCCGGAGTTTCTCGCCGATCTCCACAAGCCGGATACGGATGCCCTGGATTTGGCGCGCCGTTTCGCCGGGCAGTTACCCAACGGCCACGAGGCCAGCATTGCCGTCACGCTGCTGCAGAGCATCGATAACGTAAACGAAACGACGCGTGACTTTCTGCGCCTGGCTGCCGTGCTGGCCGTCGCGCCCATTTCCAGACGTCTGGTCGCGCGGGTATTGGCGGCTGCCGACGGCATTAACGACTCAGATGCGCAAGACCGCGCCGACCTCGCCCTGCACCAGGCCCGGGAGCAGTCCCTGGCCGAGGATACCGGGGTTGCCGATTTCTCGGTGACCGTCCATATCCTGGTCACGCGCACAATGCGTTTCCGCGCTGTTCACCCCGAGCGCAGTGCAGCCCTGCGTGCCGCGGCCGTGCAGGCGCTTACGGCCGAGCTTGCCGGGCAGGCCGACGATATCCGCCACCACGCAACGCTGGTGAACTGGATCATCCATGCCCGCTTCCTTGTCGTGGGCATGGATGACGATCTGGCGACTGGCATGCTTTGCGCTTGGATTGCTCATTATGACTACGTGCGCGGGGCGTATGCCGCCGCGCGCACTCTGCAGGAACAGGTGCTGGCGATGCGTCGGCGGGTGCAGGGCGATGAGCACCCGGACACCCTGACGATCATGAACAACCTCGCGGCCACCCTGCGGGCCTTGGGCGATTTAAATGGCGCGCGTCTCCTGCAGGAGGAGGTGCTGGCAGTGAGTCGGCGGGTGCTGGGCGATGAGCACTTGGACACCCTGAGGGATATGAATAACCTTGGGGAAACTATGCGGGAGATGGGGGTACTCACCACTGCAAAGGCATTACATGCGCAAGCGTTGGCGGGATACCGCCGAGTCTTTGGATCGGATCATCCTTGTACACTGACGGTTACGAACAACCTCGCATTAACACTTGCTGAATTGGGCGATTTTTCAGCTACACTCCAATTGCAGGAGGACCTGCTGTCTTTGAGCAAGAGGGTGCTGGGCGACGAGCACCCTGACACTCTGGGTTATATGAATAACCTCGCAGTAACCTTTGCTTATCTAAAGGAGTTTTCTGCTGCGTGCAAACTTCAGGAACAGGTGTTAACGGTGCGTCAGCGGGTACTGGGTGAGGACCACCCCGAAACACTGAGGAGTATGAATAACCTCGCGGGCTTCCTCGCGAGCAGCGGTGAATTTGGGGCTGCTCGCGAACTGTTTAAGCAAGCACTGGTGAGGCGCTGTCGGGTATTGGGCCAACATCACACGGCAACGATGAATACTGCGTGGAGCTTACTCAAAATTTTGGCGCAAGAGGGTCTGCAGGACCAAGCGAAGATAGTAATGCAAGAATACCTCGCCTGGCTGATGGATATCGCTCCCGAGACTCTAAGCTCAGATCAACGCAAAATACGAGATCGCTTGAACAATTTTTTGGCGGAGGGTAGCGCAGCAACCTAAAATCTGCATTAAAAAAGTATTTAGCCACGACATATAAAACAAGGAGTAAGCCATGACCAAACGCGCAGTGTTAATCGGCATCAACCGCTACAGGATCCCCGGCGCAGACCTGCGGGGTTGTGTTAACGACGTCAAGAATATGCAGGGTGTGCTCACCAGGGATTACGGATTCAAGGCGGGTGACATCGCCGTGCTTACCGATTTTGCCGCGACCAAGAAGGCGATGCAGGCGGCCATCCGCAATTTGGTGAGCAAGGGGCGCGCGGGTGATGTGTTGCTGGTGCATTACTCCGGTCACGGCGCCAACGTGCCGGACGATGATGGCGACGAGGCCGACAATCGTGACGAGATCCTCTGCCCGACGAATCTTGACTGGAAGGACCCGCTCAGGGATGACTGGCTGCGGGCGACCTTCGACAAGCTGCGCGTGGGCGTGAGTCTGACCGTCATCATGGACTGTTGCCACTCCGGCACCAACACCCGTGCACTGCTGCCGCCGGATGCGCCGATGATCCCCCGTTACCTGCCCAACCCCTGGGACATGATGGCCGAGGAGTCCGGGCGCAAACTGCGGGGCAAGCTGCGCAGCGAACTGCGTGCTTCCCCGCGGGCGCGGCGCAGGAAGAGCGATGTGGTGGAGGCCGACATCCCGGAGCTGCTCATCACCGGTTGCCGCGATACCCAGACCTCGGCCGACGCCTATATCTGCGACAGTTACAATGGCGCGTTGACCTACCATCTTGTCGCAGCGCTTACCGAAGCGAAGGGAGAGATCAGCTATCGCGACCTGCACCGCAAGACACTGGCCAACCTCAAGCAGGGCGATTACGACCAGGCGCCGCAACTCGAAGGGCGCAAGGAGCAGTTCGACCGGATGTTTCTCTCGCCGTTGCCTTAACCGATGATCGAAAGCCGGCTGGGCAGCGGTGAGGGAAGAGAAGGGGCACAACAACAATCGGTCTGATACACGGAAAGGGAGGGAACACCATGGCTATCCAACTCATTATACCGGGGCGGGAAGAGGGGCTGGAGCCTTGTCGGGCGCGGATGCGGGGAGCAGCGGAGCAACCACCGGTTACGGACCTGCTGGACAATATTGAAGTGGTGCATGCTTTTGACCTCTCCCAGCCCGCAAGGGCGGCGGTCAAGGGTGCGTCGCGAACAATCGAGGTGGAGGACGATGATATCCTCGAGATCGAGGTCGAGGGTGGAATGACGTTGTGGACCTCGGCCCAGCGTTATCAGGAGCGTGTGGCGCTCTGGCATCCCGAGGCCATCTCCGATCGCGGTCTGGAACTCGGCGGCATTCCGGGGCCCAGCCTTGCGGAGCGCGGTGTAAAAGAATGGATCGCCGGTGCGCTACGCGTGCTGCGCCTGAAGACCGACGATATCACCGAACAATTGCATGATCCCAAGAGTTGGCTGGAGTGTGCCAAAAACTTGGGTCTCGGTCAGGTGGAGCAGGCCGGCGCTTGGGCCACCGCCAAGCTGCTGATGTATTTGATCGAGAAACGACTTACGCCCGACCCCGGTCTCTATCGCTGGGCCTCGGTGGACGCCGACACGCCGCTGGACCTCGGCAAGGCTACACCACTGACCGCGAACGATTTGCCCAAGGACAAGCCCATCCTGGTGTTCATCCACGGCACGGCCTCGCGTACCCTCGGCAGCTTCGGGGCCTTTTGCGAGCGTGACGCCAGTCAGGAATGGCGCACACTGCGGGCGACCTTCGGCGAAAATATTTATGCCTTCGAACACCGCACGATGAGCGAGAGTCCCATCGACAACGTCATCCCCCTTGTCGAGTGCTTGCCGGAAGGAACGCAACTCTATTTGGTCACCCACTCGCGCGGCGGCCAGGTGGGTGATCTGCTGTGTCTCAATGAGTCCGATTTGGATGATGCGCGCATCGAGCGTTTTCGGCGCCAGAAAGCTGAGCTTGAGGTGGCCGACAGACACGATAGGCAACAGCTCAAACGCCTGCGGGATCTGCTACGACAGAAGCGTCTACATGTGATGCGTATCGTGCGGGTGGCGTGCCCGGCGCGCGGCACCTTGCTTGCCTCGGACAACACTGACGAGTTTCTTTCGCTGTTGACCAATCTCATCGGCTACATTCCGGGCATCGGCCAATCACCGATCTATCACGTCATCAAACGCATCACCTTGGAAGTGGCGAAAAAACGCACCGACCCAGCCCTGATTCCTGGAATAGAGGTGATGATGCCGGAATCTCCATTAGTATGCTTGTTGAACGCGGCCACTCAGGCAAAGGGTGAACTGGGGATCATCGCCGGAGATATCGAGGGAGGTAATTGGTTTAGACGCATCGCCGTGTTCATCACCGACCGCTTCATCTATGAGCAGCGCGATAATGATCTTGTGGTCAACAACGATTCGATGTTCTACGGTGCGCAGCGGGAGCAGGAATATTACGCCTTCGACCAGGGCGCTGACGTCAGCCACTTCAACTATTTTCAAAATACACGTACCCGTATCGCGGTCACACAGTGGTTGCTTGCAACTGCCGGGCAACCTCCGAAGGGATTTATGGCGTTCGATCGGGAGCATATTGAGCCGGTACCCATGCTGCCGGCCTTACAGAAGCGCTCGGGCATGCAGCAACCGGTGGTGTTCGTGTTGCCGGGGTTCATGGGGTCGCAGCTAAAGCGTGGCAAAGACAGCATCTGGCTGGATTACCAGGATTTGAAACTTGGCGGGTTAGGGAAGATCAAGGACATTCATGACGGCAACATCAAGGCCACCGGATTGCTGGGTGAGTACTATGACAGTCTCTGTAAGTACCTTGCCGACACCCATGAGGTGTTACCCTTTGCCTACGATTGGCGCAAGTCCATCCGCGAGGCTGCCGCCGGGTTGGGTAAAGAGGTCGGCAAGGTGCTCAAGCGTACTTCCCAGCCGGTGCGATTCATCGCACACGGTATGGGCGGTCTGGTGGTGCGCCGTTTCATTGCTGACCATGGGGATTTATGGGAGCAGGTCTGCGCTCGGCCGGGCAGCCGATTTGTCATGCTGGGTACACCGAATCGCGGTACCCATGCCATGGTCGAGACCTTGCTCGGGGCCGCGAACACGGTGCGCCGGCTTGCATTGCTCGATCCGGGACATGACCTCCAGCGTGTTATGGACATCATCAGTGGTTTCCCGGGAGCGCTGGAGCTGCTGCCTCAGCAGGAGAGCAAGGAGCCAAGCTTCAATTGGTACACCGATACCGCATGGCAAGAGCTCAAAAAAGCCAATGAAAATTGCGGCGCCCTGCCTGCGGCCGAGTTGTTGGCCAATGCACAGAGTGCCGTGGCTGAATTGCCGGCGGACATTGCTCATGCCGACCGCGTGGTCTATGTGGCGGGCAGCGCAGCCATGACCCCTTGTGGCGCGCACATCGACGAGCATGGCCGTATTATGCTGTCATCAACCGATGCAGGCGATGGGCGCGTCACGCACGAGGCGGGCAAACTTCCCGGCGTGGCAACGTGGTACATGGCGGCCGAACATGGTGAACTGGCCGATCACAAACCGGCGTTCCCGGCGCTGGTCGAGCTGCTCGAACAAGGCAAGACCACGGCCTTGCCGACCATGCCTCCCAGTCTGGCACGCGGTGAGATCAAGAGCTTGCCCTACGCGCCGCAGCCGCTGTTGTATCCTACGCGCAGCGAACTCATCGCCGGATTCATGGGCAAACCGGTTCGGGCCTACCGGCGGCGCGTACCGGTAAGCCTCAAGGTTTGCGTGGTGCATGGCGATCTGCGCTATGCCAGTTACCCGGTCATGGTAGGCCATTACCTCGGCGATACCATCATCGCTGCCGAGGCTCACCTGGACCGCCAACTCGACTGCGCCCTGTCGCAACGTTATCAGCTTGGCATCTATCCCGGGGCGCCGGGGACAACCGCTATCGTGCGGGGCCAGACGAGCGAGTTGGAAACGCGCCTGGGTATTCCGCGCGGTGCTGTAGTGATCGGTCTCGGGCGGATGGGTGATCTTGGTACAGGAACACTGGCAAATGCCGTGCGTGAAGGGGCGCTGCAATACGCGCTGCAAACTTATCATGGCATGTCTCGCGCAGCGGGCGCGTACCAAGCGCAAGAGATCGGCTTGAGCGCACTACTGATCGGCGCCAATTCGGCGGCCGCCATTACAGTGGAGGACTCAGTCACTGCTATGATGCGCGCGCTTGCTCAGGCAAACGTGGAGCTTGACAGGGCCCACATCCCGGTGCGCATCAACCGGTTCGAAATCATCGAGCTGTTCATCGACGTGGCCACGCAAGCCGCGCACGCGGCGCGCAAGCTCGCACCCGCTATCGCTGAGGCATTGGAGGCGCGCATCGATGTTGATCCAGAGCTGGTCATCGGCCGCAACGGCCGCATACGGCGTTCGCAGATGCCCACAGCAGAACAGTGGCGCCGCTGGGCGGTGACTGCCATATCCGTCCCACAAACAACGACGCGCTTGCCCATGTTGCCCAAAGCGATTGCCGAGCATCTCAAGGCCAGTCTCTCCGATGTCAGCCGGCTGGATGAGGGGATTTGGCGCGCCGTGCTGGACTGTGCCTTCACTGACAACGACAGCCGCAATGAGCCGCATTGCGCCTTGCTCTATGTCGCCATCGCGGACCGGGCCCGTACTGAAGTGAGGGTGCAGCAACGTCAACCCGAACTCATCGACAAGTTTGTGCAACTCTCGATACGAGATACCCGGTTCCGGCTGGGAACAGCCCGCACCCTGTGCGAACTGCTGCTGCCCAACGAGCTCAAGGACAGCATCGGGCAGCTCACGCGGCTGGTGATCGAGGTCGATGCCGAGACCGCCAACTATCCCTGGGAACTGATGGTGGATGGCGGTGAGCCGCTATGCGTGAAACTCGGCTTCGTACGTCAATTGAGAACGGGGCATTATCGCACCCAGATTCGCGCCGCCACCTCCAAGTGGGCCTATGTCGTCGGCGATCCCGTCACGTCAGACACAATTCCCGCGTTGCCGGGTGCACGCGCCGAGGCGCGGCTTGTTAACGATTTACTGGCAAACAAGGGTTATACAGTGGAATACAACCCCGAGAGGCCTAACGCCCTTGACGTATTTAACCGGCTTTTTGCCCAACCCTACCGCATCCTGCACCTGGCTGGGCACGGCTACTACGAGGCCTCAACTATGGCGGATCGCCCGGCGCGCAGCGGCATGGTGCTGGAAGGCGGCTTGTATCTCACCGCGGTTGAGGTCGCGCAGATGCGCCATGTCCCTGATCTGGTCTTCCTCAACTGCTGCTATTTGGCGCAAATGGGACCCGAGGCCAAGGATACGAGCTCGGTCGCTTACAATAAGCTCGCCGCCAGCCTGTCGCGCGAACTCATCGAGATGGGGGTGCGCGCTGTGGTCGCCGCCGGCTGGGCCGTGCGAGACGATGCGGCGAACTGGTTCGCCAAGGTCTTTTACACCGCTATGCTCAATGGCGCGACCTTCGGCGAGGCGTTGCAAAAGGCGCGCGAGAAAACCTGGACGCAGTACCGCGACAGCAACACCTGGGGTGCTTACCAAGCATACGGCGACCCCAATTTCCGCCTCAACGCCGCGGAGGATGTCGGCACTGGGCCTGAGGACAGACAATATGCGGCGATGGAGGAAGTTCTCTATGATTTGGGTTCGATAAGGATTGAGACACAAGACCTTGCAGATACAGCGACAGATGAGTTCAAGCAGCGGAAAGAGGTCTTGATGGAAAAACTTTTGGCGCTGCAAAAGGACTGCCCGGCCACGTGGCAAACCCGCGGGGCAGTGCTGTACAGATTTGCCCGGGCCTACAGCGATCTGGGTGAATTCAAAAGCGCTATCGACTATTACCAGCGTGCTCTGGCCGCGGATGAAGAGGACAGTGGTGTAAACATCACTGCCGCGGAACAACTTGCCAACCTCGAGGCACGGTTAGGGGAGAAACAGAAGGATCCCAAATTAATCGGAAATGCCATTGATCGCCTCCAGCACCTCATTGCGCTTGGCAAGACCCGTGAGCGACTGGCCCTGCTGGGCAGCGCTTACAAGCGCCTGGCACAGGTCAATACCGAGCGCGAACCCTTGCTCGAGGCCCTGACGCAGAGCGCGGTCTATTACAAAAAGGCGGCCAAAACAGGTGACCAGCGCGGCCGGCTTGATCCCTACCACGCCGTTAATTGGATCACTATCGAGGCGCTATTGGGTCACGAGCTGCCCGATGCCGAGTCGTGGTTGTCGCGCTGCGAAGCGGCGGCCGTCGAGCGTTACGCCATCTCGCGCAACTTGTGGGATGCCGTCGCCTTACCCGATGCCGACATTGCGCGTCGTCTGCTGCGGGGTGAGCTGAAAGCCGATGCCGTTGATACCATAATCGCCAGTTACCGCGAGGTGTTTACCACCATCCAAGCTACACCGCGCGAACAGAACTCGGTGGTGAGTCAGCTGAAGTTTATTCAG
The DNA here is from genome assembly GCA_018897105.1 of Pseudomonadota bacterium. GTDB lineage: Bacteria > Desulfobacterota > Desulfobulbia > Desulfobulbales > SURF-16 > SURF-16. Next base: position 19,662 of record JAHILF010000091.1, on the reverse strand, counting down.
AAGATGCTGGAAAGGCTTGGTGGTGATGGCGGCACTATCAAAACGATCAAAGCCATCCTGCAAGGACTGACGGGAGAGCCGGCCACGACATCCACAGCCGCAACCCCGACGCCACCATCGAAACCTAAAGGTTGAAGCCGACGGGCCTGGGGGAACGGAGGACATGGACAACAAAGTGAAGTGCAGGATGGGGAGAGTATCATGGATCGATATTCGAAAGCTTAGGTGAGCCATGTCACGCATCTTTCTCAGTCACTCCAGCATTGATGAACTTGAGGCCTTTGCGCTCAAGGAGTGGCTTTGCGTCAACGGCTGGGATGATGTTTTTTTGGACATCGATCCCCAGTGCGATCTGGCGGCGTGCGGCGGACCGTTGCGAAGCGGTGGTGTTTGTCGTCACGCCCGCCTGGGCGAAATCCAAGTGGTGCCTGGCCGAGTTTCTGCTCGCCAAAAGCCTCAACAAACGAATCTTCGGCGCCGTTCTCAAGCCGGTGGAGATCAGCGAACTGCCCACCAAATGGCAGTTTTGCCATTTGGTGGGCGATGGCCTTGCGTCCGCTTTTAATTTTACGTACGAAGGACAGACTCAGCAGATTGATTTCCTCGCCAAGGGGCTCGACAGCTTGCACATTTGGCTGGACAATGCAGGTCTCGATGCACGCCATTTTCAGTGGCCGCCTGCCGAGGACCCCCAGCGCCCGCCCTATCGCGGCCTGTCCGTTCTGGAGGAAAATGACGCGGCGATCTTTTCGGACGCGATGCCCAGATCCTCGGCGGCCTGGATGCCTTGCGCGGCATGCGTAGCGTAGTGGAGGCGATGATCGTGCCCTGTTGCAATATTGGCGGCACAGCGCATTGCGCCTGTCCCCGAGGTGGAGGGGTGTGTGCTGAGCGGGCTCTTGCAGTTTCGGGACCTACGCAAATTTAGTAAATCTAACGCATCGGTCTCTACAGTTGCCTTGAGTCCAGACGGTAGCTACCTCGTCTCCGGCGGTTCGGACGGGACAGCCCGGACTGCACGCTCATCGTCTCCGGCAGTTCGGACTCTACCCTGCGGCTGTGGCGAGCCCCCAAGACTTGGCCGGAAGAACTTTGCAAGAAACTCATCCGCAACATAAGCAGCAAGGAATGGAACGAGTGGGTATCGCCGGAGATCGACTACGTGGTGCAGTGCCCCGGCCTGCCGATTCCGCTGGACGAGCCGGCCGCAGAAAACTGACAACGTCATAAACGGGGCGAGTGATTTGATTCTCTATTTGACGGAAAGGAATGTGTCGTCAACGTTGGCGACATATTTACTGTATTTCATATCCGATGTGAGGATATGCTCCATGAGCCATTCTTTCAGGAACAGACCGATTTCCGGCAGGGCCTCCTTGCCGTAACTGCTCCAGTTTTCCCCGTGACGAAAGATTTCTTCCGTGAGTTTTTCATGTTCTTTCATGTGGGCATGTAACTGCTCGGCGGGAAATCGTGCAATTTCCATCAGTTTTTCTTCATCCCGAAAGTGTTCTTCCGTATATTGGACGAGCCTGTTTAAGATAGTGTAAGCCGACTTTTTGCCCTCTCCCCTGGCGATGGCCTGATTAAAATCATTTAGGATGTTAATAAGGTTCTGATGCTGGTGATCAAGGTATTCAGATTGTACGCTGTAATCTTTGCTCCATACGATTTTCCCCATCGGCATCTCCTTTTATCTTGGTATGATGTTTTCCGTTTTCCCCTGGTTTCAGTATAAGCTATTTTTTCATGAATGACCAACAGGGATCTATTTACAGAGCTCCTGATGTCATGACGTAATTTTAATAACTTATTCGCCACTCAGGATTCTGGTCTGTTACAAGCTTGAGTGCCTGAAATACTTGAAGTACTTAAAGTGTTAAAAATTAGAGGAGTTGCCTGATCAGAAAGTACCGCAACTTCAAGTACTTTAGGTATTTTAAGTACTTTAGGCACTCTTCGCAAACTGCAACTCGAGTATCACGACAAAATATACCGAGGTCATGTTGTTTGAAATTTCCAAATAAACTTGCGTGATTACGCAAAAGATTAATAGTTTTTCAAGAAGTTTAAATAAAATTTCCCTATAACATAGGGAAAAGTCTTGAATAGCGTTATGTTTTTATGTATACATCGAAACATGGAAAAACATCATGCTGAAAAAACAACCGAGAACTGCGGACTGGCTGTCGATGCAGGGCTGATATGGATCGGAAAAAAGGGTAACCTTTTTGGCATGCACCGGGATAGGTTCCATAGAAATTAATTCAAGGCACCCTGATGACAATTTTGAAGTGGTCTTCGGGAAAAATAACCCTGTTGCGACATTTTGCCAAATTCACACTTATACTACGGTGTGGTATTATTATGTATCCACAATGTGGCACAGGCCTTCCGGTTTTTTCAGACATGAGACAATAGGGGTCTATCCGAAAACATGGTTCGGTAGAGGAGCAAGTGAGAAGGGAAAGGCTTTACTCAAAATCGATAAAACATCACAACAAAAAAGGAGAAAGCGCATTATGAGTGGATGTGGCCAGGATCAAAAAAAAGGAGTGTCAAGAAGGGAAATGCTTATCGGGGCCGGTAAGGTTGCGGTTGGTGCTGCCATTTTATCTGTCGGTGCAGCGGAACTGGTTACGCCAGCCGCAGCCACCACGACTCCCCCCCCCACCCCATGGGGATACCGAAAACTGGATCCTGCCAAGACCGCAGCGATCGCTTATGAGAACTGGTATAAAAATTATTGCTGTTATGCGGTGGCCAGCTCCATCATTGATCAGCTGCGAGAGCAGATCGGCGGCCCCTACAACAATCTGCCTGTAGAGGCCTTTATCTTTGGCCATGGGGGAACGGTGGGCTGGGGAACTTTATGCGGCACCCTGATGGGCGCGGGTATTGCGACAAGCTTTGCCGCCGGAAAAAAGGGTGAGGAGGTTCTTAATGACGTCATTGCCTGGTATGGGGATACCCAACTGCCGATTTTTATGCCGGCTAATCCCAAGGCTACCATTAAGCAGGTGAATGCCTCGGATTCACCTTTATGCCATGTCTCCGTAGGTAAATGGATGAAGAAAGAGGGTGTGAGCCTGGCCAGCGCTGAAAGAAAAGACAGGTGCGCCCGGGTGGCTGCGGATGTGGCTTTCCACACTGTTACCCTGCTCAATAAATGGGCTGACGGCAATTTCGAGATGGAGAATGGTTCCCAGTCAAAAGAGTATGGTATTACCGCCCAGAATAACTGTATGGAATGCCATGGCGATAACGTGCCGAGCCCGAAGATCTGATTCGTAGTATTTCCGTCTTCATGCACAATGGCAGCAACCGCAATTCCCTCCTCTGGTTGTTGCTGTTGTGCTGATCCAAGGCTCAGAAAAATGCCTGGATGCCTTATCTCCCCGTTGACCTTTTTTCCCGCGCGCAGTAATCACAGGTTTTACATTTCCGCTAAGCCATTCAGTATTGCCGAAAAATACGGAGCACAGTACAGTCATGTTAATCAATCCGGTGATGGTGCGTGTCTCTGATCCCAATTATTAAAGAACCGAAGAGATTGAAACGGGACATTATGAAAAGAATTGAAGCATGTCTGGCACAGTACGGCAGTGATCCCTTGGCGAAAATTTTACGGACCGCAACCCAGGCGGCGCTCAAGGCAGGTCATATCCTGGCCGAATTGTATCATCAGCCCCACCAGGTGCGGTACAAAGGTGAGATTGATTTGGTGACGGAAGCCGATGTGGCGGCCGAGAAATGCATTCTTGATATCCTTGCCGTGCAATGTCCCGCCATTAAGATTCTGTCCGAGGAGTCCCATGCCGTTTACGGTGAAGTGCCCCGGGAACCGGTGTGGATCATCGATCCCCTGGACGGCACCACCAATTTTGCCCATGGCTTTCCCTGGTTTGCCGTATCCATCGCCTATGCGGAAGAGGGCAAGAGTCTGGTGGGAGTCATCTATGCGCCCATGCGGGATGAACTCTTTTTTTCCTGCAAGGGAGGCGGGGCATGGCTGAACGGAGTGAAAATTAAGGTGTCTTCCACTGAGGAACTGCTGAAGTCACTGTTGGCCACCGGATTTCCCTATGACGTCAGAGAAAAACCTGATGCGGTGCTGTCGGCTCTCCGCAAGTTTCTCACCCGCTCTCAGGGGGTGAGAAGGGCCGGGGCCGCGGCCCTGGATCTCGCCTATGTGGCCTGTGGCAGGCTGGATGGCTTCTGGGAGATTAAACTCAAACCATGGGACACGGCAGCCGGGCTGCTGCTGGTGGAAGAGGCCGGTGGTAAGATCACCGATTTCAGAGGTGGCCCCTATTCACCCTTTGTGCCGGAGCTTGCCTCGTCAAACGGCTTGATCCACGGTGAGCTGACGGCTCTTCTGCAGGAATTTTCCATGAATCTTTAGCCGATTGCCATCGACACTCCCCGCTTTGACATCGATCAGCAGGGTGAAGAAAAAAAATGCTCAAGCTTATCCTTAAAATGCTCTTTTTCATGTTGGTGCTGGCTGCTCTTTTTCTCCTTGAGTTTCAGCTCTTTGGCCAGGATTTCGAGCTGCTGTTCAGTCAGCAGCGCTGCGTCGAATGGTTCAGTCGGATCAAGCCTTACGGGTGGGCCATCGGTATCGGTCTGCTGATGGGTGATCTCATTTTGCCTGTTCCGGCAACGGGCATCATGGCGGCATTGGGCAATGTCTACGGCGTCATTGCCGGTACCTTGTTCAGTGTTATCGGTTCAGCCGGAGGGGGTTTTATCGGTTATGGGGTGGCGCGCATCCTCGGCAGAAAGGGCAGCCGTTATCTTGCCTCAGAGGATGAACTTGATCGTTTTCAGCGTCTGTTTGACAAATGGGGCGCTATGGCCATCATCATCAGCCGCATCATGCCGGTTCTGCCGGAGGTATTGACGATCCTGGCCGGCATCGCCCGCATGCATCCGGCCAGATTCATTGTCTCGCTGCTGCTGGGCACCTTTTTTACCTCCCTTTTATTTTCTTGGATCGGTTATTCCTCCCGCTCTTTGCCTGGCTATGGCATCATGGCCGCCGTGCTGATTCCCCTGCTCATTTGGCCTGTCTTCCTCAAGATTGTTCATCACAAAAAAGGTGAGTAGATTTTTTTGCCCTGGTAAACCCCGCCTTGCCTTTTAATTATTTCCACCTTTTTTTCAATAACTCTCCACTCAGTACTCAATAAAGCTTGCCAAAAAAAATTGACTTTCCTGTAATCCTTGGCCTAACATTTTTAATAGCACAGATCGCCTACGATAACGGTTGGCCCCAACAGCTTTTAATAATGATATTGGAGGGAAAAAAGATGAGAAGGACACTGGCGTTTGTTATTTCCGGTCTGTTTTTTCTTGCAGCTGCCATTGCAGTCAATGCCGGAGAAAAGGCCCCGCAACAGGTAGTTGATCTGGCCAATTCAACCCTTGCGCTCTTGGGCACGGACCCGGTTATCGTGCAAGCGGTCAAGGATGAAAACGCCAAGGGAAAAACCCTGGCCCAGATCCAGGAAAAAGACAAGCAATGGCGGTCACACGCCGGCCTTGCCGACTACATGAAGGCTATTATGGATTCTGACTGCGGCAAACATATACGCGAAATTCAGGCGAGCGCCCCGTATTATGCGGAAATTTTTGTCATGGACAACCAAGGTGCCAATGTGGTCATGACCGATAAGACTTCGGACTACTGGCAGGGTGATGAGGACAAATTCCAGAAATCCTTTGCCAGTGGTGCAGGCGCCATCTTTATCGATGAAGTCAAGTTTGATGACAGCACCCAGACGTACCAGGTACAGGTGTCCGTACCGGTGATGGATGGCGGCAAGGCCATCGGCGCCATAACCTTTGGCATAGATGTTGATAAGATCTGAATCAACGTGGTTGTTGCCGGTTTGTCGCGTAGTTGTATTGACTTGCAAGGCGTAAAATTACAGGGGAGGGGCAGGCGTGAAATGGTTCAAAGATCTTAAAGTAGGGGCAAAGCTTATTCTCAGCTTTTCCGCCATGATTTTCTTCATGGCAGTGATCGGCATGGTCGGTTACCGGAGCATTAATGTCATTTATAGCAACCTCAAAGAGATTTTTGCCGTCAATCTGCCCAGCATGGATTACCTGATCGAGGCGGACCGGGACCTGCAGCAGCTGCTTGTGGCGGAACGCTCCATGATCTTTGCCAATACCCAGTCGGAAGAATTCAAGGTCCTGGTGGATGAGTATAACACAAACCTCAAGCAGGCTGATGAGCGCTGGGAAAAGTATAAAGCCCTTGCCTCCTTACCTGAGGAAAAGGCGCTGATTCCGAAATTTGAAAAGGCGCGGGAGGAGTGGAAGGTTGTATCCCGCAAGGTGGTTGACGGCCGCCTTGCCGATACCAGGGAAGGGCGGCGGGAAGCCCTTGATCTTTCGTTGGGAGTGGCAAAGAAGAAGTTTGAGGGGATGCGGGATTATCTTGACCAGCTTACCGGCATCAATCTGAAAATGGCTGAAAATGCCCACGAGAAATCAGGGATGACCTATCACTCCACGGTGATCCTATTAGTGGCAACAAGCGGCGCTGGTCTGGTGGTTGCCATCCTGCTGGTGTGGGCCTTGAGCCGCGGCGTAACCAGACCGCTCAAGGAGATGGTCGAAGGGCTCTCCTCTGCCGCCGACCAAGTTCGGGCCGGATCTGCTCAATTAGCCGCCGGTAGCCAGTCATTGGCTGAAGGGGCTTCCGAGCAGGCGGCGTCCATTGAAGAGACATCCGCATCCATTGAAGAGCTGTCTTCCATGACCAGGGCCAATGCCGACAATGCCGGTGAGGCAAAGAATATGATGGGAACCGCCTCGGAGATCGTGGGCAGGGTTAATAGACACATGGACGAAATGGCTGCCGCTATAGCTGAGATCAATAAGTCAAGCGAGGAGACGGGTAAGATTATCAAAACCATTGATGAAATAGCCTTTCAGACCAATCTGCTGGCCCTTAATGCAGCGGTTGAGGCGGCCAGGGCCGGTGCGGCCGGGGCGGGCTTCGCCGTTGTGGCCGATGAGGTTCGTAACCTGGCCATGAGAGCGGCCGAGGCGGCAAAGAATACGGCCCGCTTGATTGAAGATATCATCAGGGCCGTGCAGAATGGCAATAAGCTTACCTTGTTGACCCAGGAGGCCTTTGCCGAGAATGTTGATATATCCAAAAAGGTGGGTGATTTGATTGCAGAGATCGCCAGTGCCTCCAGTGAACAGGCCCAGGGGATTGAGCAGTTGAACACGGCGATTTCCGAAATGGATAGTGTGGTACAGCGGGTTGCCGCCAATGCCGAGGAAACCGCCTCCACATCGGAAGAAATGAATGCCCAAGCTGAACAGCTGAAAGCCATGGTTGCTGATTTGACCGCTCTGGTGGGACATGCGGCAGAGGGCAAAGGGAGCCATCGAATTGCCCAAGAAAGGGCACGGCACATCATAAAAGAAAAAGAACCAGTGCCGGTTAAGAGCAGACATGCCCTGTCCGCCCCTTCCTGTAAGGATTCGAAGACGGAGGGCAAGGCCCGGCAGGCAAAAGAGATGAAGCCGGAGCAGATTATCCCGCTGGATGATGAGGATTTTACTGATTTTTAATTTTTGCCGGCTGGTGAAAGGGCATAAAAAAAGGGGCTGTAAAGGCCCCTTTTTTTATGTCTATGCAGAGATGTAAGTTGTGCGCTTAGGCTTTATATTTCTTTCTGGCAAATCCTGCCACTCCCGCCAGGCCGGTGCCGAACAGCAGCATGGTGGCAGGTTCGGGCACAGGGGCGGTGCCATCGAACCCATCGATATGACTTACCTTCGATATATTCAAAATATTCTTATCACTAAAGCCCATTTCTTCAAGACTGATCACAGCCCAATCCAGACTGTCGATGTTTTCAAATAAGAAGTCTGTATACGAACTACCCGAATTACTTCCAGTCTTAACCAGAAAATAGCCGGGCTCATCAAGAGTCGCATAAGCAAAAACACCTGTTGTATTATCTATTTGTGTCCAATTAGCTGCAACAGTATCCTCCTTGAAAATAAAATCCTGCCCGTCCCCAAGCCCAAGGGCCAACAGTGTATTATTCACCCAGTCTAATTCAGTACTATCACCATTATTAGGCAATGTTGTAAAGGCGAGAAGATTGTCAATTGCTACAACGTCCGTCATAGTGAGCGCCTGCGCAATTCCCGACGTCCCCATCAAAATTAATCCGGCTGTTATTCCTGCCAAAATTTCTTTCTTCATAATTATCTCCATTTGACAAAATTTAATTGCTTTGCCTGTATTTCAAATTTAGCAATTTGTGGGCCAAGTTCAGAGTGTTGGTAATAATTATTGATTGTTTCAAAAGTTCCGCTATGTTGTGATAAAAGGGGATCAGTTACAAGAAGATATTTTTGGGCTTTGTGAATTCAGTTTTCCCGGATTTTTTCCAGTAATCCGGAAATTGCTTCGGTTCATGCGTGTGGAGGAGGCTGCTCAGCAATTTTATATGAGCATTATTTACGTCAGGAAAATTTTCCAGGTTTAGGATAAAATACGTTATGCCATACACCTATTTCATCGCTCTCATCTTTTTCGCTGCCGGTTTTACTCAGGGAATATCCGGCTTTGGTTCGGCCCTGGTTGCCATGCCTCTGCTGCTGCTCTTCATGGATGCCAAAACCGCGGTGCCGCTCTGCATGCTGAACGGGCTTATCATCACCGGCTTCCTCTCATTGCAACTGCGCAGGCATGTGGATTGGCGGAAGATAAGCCCGCTGCTCATTGGTTGTCTGCCGGGCATCTATGCGGGAACGCGTTTTTTGAAGGAGGCGGATAGCGATCTGATCAAGATGCTGCTGGGGGTGATGCTGATCAGTTATGCCCTGTACAACATGTTTTTTAAGCCAAGGGCAAGAACAATAGCGCCTTTCTGGCCCTATGTCGCCGGGTTTTTCACCGGGGTGATCGGCAGCGCCTTCAGTGCCGGCGGGCCGCCCACCATCATTTACACCACCCTGACCGGTTGGGGCAAGGATGACATCAAGGCCACGCTTTCGGTATTTTTCTTTACCACCGGCATCTTCATGGCAAGCGCCCATGCCTTGACCGGTCTGACCACACGGGCAGTACTGCGCTATTTTTCCCTGTCCGCCGCCTTTGTTCTCGTGGGGGTCGTGGCTGGATCGTTTTGCTACGGCAAGGTGGCAAGGGAAACCTATCTGAAGATTATTCTCAATCTGCTGGTGGTAATGGGGGGGATGATGATTTTCACGGCCCTGTGATGCGCTGCTCAGCGCTGCACCACGAGATAGCCTCGGCGGCGCAGGAGATCCACCACACTGTCCGGGCCCACCAGATGGCCCGCTCCGACCACCACCAGGGTTACCGGTTCCCGCTGTAGGATTTTTTCCAGCACCGGCAGCCAGTTTTTATTACGTTGCAGTACCAGTCGCTTGTACTGTTTCGGGTAACCGGCAAAGCTTTTGGCGATAAGGCTGTAGAGCTTATCTCCTTCTCCGTTTTTCCAGGCGTTTTCCATTTCCCCGGACAACGCGTCGGTCATCTGCAGGTCGTTTAAGGTCTGCAGGAGAAATTCCTCCTGCTCCTGGCGGGACTGGCTGTAAAAAAGACTGAGCTGAAAATTCACCGACTCCAGGGGGATAATCTTCTTTTTGTCCTTTTTGGCCATGGCATAAAAATGTTCATCAAGGCCGTACTGGGCCAGAAAACCAAGTCTCTCAAGATCCGTCACCGTAAGCGTCAGAGCGCAGAGCCAGGGTTTCATCTGCCGGACCTTTTCCACCGGGATTTTCAGCATAGCCATCTTTTGCTGCAGGAGTTGCCAGGTGCGGGGGCTGATCTGCTGCTGCAGGGTCTGGCCGGTCGGCACTCTGCCGTAGGTGATAACTTTCTTCTGCATGGCCGGGGTATCCATTTCATCCATATCCGTTTCAAAAACAACGGTGCGGCTTGCAGTGTATATCTCCTCCATGAGCAGCGGCAGGGGATAATCGCCCTTTTTCAGCACATGGAGTGAGCCCAGCAGATAGAGGGTATGCTCGCCGGAGCGCACCTGCCAGAGGGTATTTTTGGCCTGGACCGGGGTGGTGAAAAGCAGGATGAGCAGCAGCCACAGGTTGATGACGGATAAAAGTCGGCGAGGGGATATTCTCATCGGGTTTCTCCTTGTTGATCCGGTTGCCAGGTGCCGCGCTCGAAGATTTCCCCGGTGAATTCCTGATAAGGTTCGAGTTTTTTCATTTTCTGGATTTTTTTCAGGATTTTTGGCCCATCGGCAAAAGAGGCAGCCAGATAAAACCAGAGCCCTTTCATGCGGCCCAGGACCGGAGAGGGACCGGAGAGCATTTCCTGGTAGCACGCCAGGAGTTCCCCATGGAACGCGGCCAGAGTCTGCAGCGGTTCTGTCGGCAGCGTCATGTGCTTGATGCGGGCGGCCAGAAAGGGGTCAGCCAGTGCACCCCGGCCGATCATCCAGCTATCCACCGAGGGAAAGCGTTCTGCCAGCCTTTGATAAACGGCATAACTGGTGATATCGCCGTTATAAACAACCGGATGGCGGCAGAGTTCCGTGCAGCGGGCAAAGGTGTCCAAGTCAACCGTACCTTCATACATCTGTATGCCGGTGCGCGGATGGATAATCACCTCACTTAAGGGGAACCTGTTGAAAACGGGCAGCAGGGCAAAGATCTCCTCGGGATCCCTGCGTCCCAAGCGGGTTTTAACGGAGATGGCCAGTGGCTGTTCCTGGTGGACTTTGTCGAGAAAGGCCTCGATCTTGTCGGGAAAAGGCAGCAGGCCTGAGCCTCGCATTTTATTGGCCACCATGGGGTAGGGACAGCCAAGGTTCCAGTTGACCTCTGTGTAGCCCAGTCCAGCCAGCAGCCGGGCCGTGGCAATGAAGTGATCGGCATTTTTGGAAAGGATCTGCGGCACCACGGGAAGCCGCCTGTTGTTTTCCGGTAGCAGATCCTTTAATTTGGCAGGTTTTATCCTGCTGCCCTGGAAGGTGGAGATAAAGGGGGCCACGGCCCGGTCAAAACCCGGGAAGAAGCGGACGAAGATATCCCGGAAGGACGCCTCGGTGATGCCCCGCAGGGGAGCCAGGATGAGGGTGGAGGTCATGGCGCCGGCTGCTGCAGTGAAGCCTGTCTGTCATATTCCCTGATGATGTCATCGGTAATATCAAAGCTTGAGTCATTGTAGAAAATACTGCCGGAATTCATATTGAGGACCTGGGTGAAACCCTTTTTTATGGCATATTTTTCCACAATGGTTTGGATTTCGGCTATCAAGTGGCTGATCATTTCTTTCTCAACCCGGTCAATCTGCTCGGTCTGACCTGCCCGGCGCATCTCCTCAAATCTTTCCCTGGCCTCACGGCCGCGCAGTGATTGATTGACCACCTGCTGGATATCAATCACGCCAATGACCTGCATGGGGCGGTTGGGCTGTTTCTCTTTTTTGGAAATTTTCTTGGGAATTTTCTGCGGCCCTGGCTCGATGATCTTTTTTTCATTGGTCTGCGCCACTTGCAGGCCCTGATTTTCTTTGATCAGAGATTTGTGCACCCAGCCGGTTTCGGCGAGATCCGGCACCTCCACCTTGACCCATTCCTTTTGGCGGTCCTTGGCCAGCACTTTAGTTTCTTTGCGTAGCGGGGTGATGATCTTGGACGTGTCGGTCGGACTGGTGCGCAGATTGGCGTCTTCGACAATGACCGCGCTGGCGGCCGGGCTGTCGTCTGCGGCCGAGGCAGACCCCGGGACGGCAGTAGACAGGAATAGCAGAAACAGAGAGAAGAAGAAACGTGTCACAGTAAACATTGTCATCTCATGGAAAATATGGAGAAAGGTCATTACACCGCGGTTGATCCCGGGGTGCGGGGAAAGGCGATCACATCGCGGATATTGCCCATGCCGGTGACAAACTGGATGATCCGCTCGAACCCGAGGCCGAAACCGGCGTGGGGTACTGTGCCAAAACGGCGCAGGTCAAGATACCACTGGTAATTCTCCAGGGCGATACCAGCCTCCACCATTCTGGCCGTAAGCTGCTCAAGGCGCTCCTCGCGCTGGCTGCCGCCGATGATTTCACCAATGCCGGGAAAGAGGATATCCATGGCCGCCACGGTTTTGTTGTCGTCATTGACCCGCATGTAAAAGGGTTTGATCGTTTTCGGGTAATCGGTGACAATCACCGGCCGCTGAAAGAGTGTTTCGGCAAGGTATCGCTCGTGCTCGGATTGCAGGTCAATGCCCCAGGCAACCGGGAAAGCAAAGCTCCGGCCTGATTTTTCCAGCTCTTTTACCGCATCGCTGTAAGAAATGCGGACAAATTCATGCTTGAGGACATTGTCGAGTTTGGCCATGAGGGTTTTATCGATAAAACGGGCGAAAAGGTCCATGTCCTCGGCGCAGTTTTCCAGGCAGTCACTGATGAGAAATTTCAGCAGCTCTTCGGCCAGGTCCATATCACCCTCCAGATCGCAGAAGGCCATTTCCGGTTCAAGCATCCAGAATTCGGCCAGGTGGCGGCTGGTGTTGGAATTTTCCGCTCTGAAGGTGGGGCCGAAGGTGTAGACGTTGCCCAGGGCCAGGGCATAGGCCTCCGCCTCCAGCTGGCCGCTGACCGTCAGGCTGGCCGGACGGCCGAAAAAATCCTGGCTGAAGTCCACCGCCCCAGCGGTACGGGGCAGTTTCTGCAGGTCAAAGGAGGTGACGGTGAACATTTCCCCTGCCCCTTCACAGTCGCTGGTGGTGATCACCGGGGTGTGCACCTGGAAAAAGCCGCGCTGCTGGAAAAATTGATGGATGGCCCAGGAAAGTCTGCTGCGGATTCTGGCCACTGCCCCCAGGCTGTTGGTGCGGCCCCGCAGATGGGCAACGGAACGGAGAAACTCAAAGGAATGGCGTTTTTTCTGCAGGGGGTAGGTTTCCGGCTGCGCCCAGCCGTAGACCGTGATTTCTCGGGCGTGCAGCTCCACCTCCTGGCCCTTGGCCGGTGATGCGACCAGCTGGCCGCGGGCAACAATGGAGCAGCCCGTGGAGAGCTGGGCAATATCTGTATGATAATTGGCCAGGGATTCATCGGCAATAACCTGCAGGCCGGTTAGGCTCGAGCCGTCAGTCACGTCAAGAAACGACAGGCCCTTGGAGTCCCGTTTTGACTTCAGCCAGCCCTGGACGCAGATGTCCTGGTTGACCGGTTTTTCAGTGAGGATTGATTTGATGCGCAGTGTTTTTTCCATGTCGGCAGAGGATAAAATTTCTTTGATCTGTGTGGGGTTAGCGAGTACTTTGTTTACTCAGAGACCCATATTAATCATTTTTATCAGTTTTATACAGGAGAATAGAAAATGGCAATAACGAAAAGACTTGTTCCGGCGCGTACCGGTCTGCTCGTCGTCGATATTCAGGAGAGAATGATGCGGGTGATACCTGAAAAAGATGAGGTGGTGAAAAACACCGTGTTGCTGCTCAAGGCGGCGCAGATTCTCAAACTTCCTATTGTCGCCACCACCCAGTATGCTGCCAGAATCGGCGAGCTGCTGCGGGAAATCATTGCGGAAATGGGTGATATCCTGCCGCTGGACAAACTTGAGTTCGGCTGTTTTGACAATAAGGCGGCGCTGGCAAAAATTGGCTCCTACCCCGAAGTTGACAGCTGGATTGTCTGCGGGGTGGAAACCCATATCTGCATCTATCAAACCGTGCTGGGTGGCCTGCGTGAGGGGTATACCATGTGGGTTCCGGCGGACGCCGTCAATTCCAGGGCGGAAAAAAATTACCAGACAGGACTTACGAGAATCCGGCAGATCGGCGGTGCGGTGGGCAACACGGAAATGATCATTTATGAACTGCTGCATCGGGCCGGTACCGAGGAGTTCAAGGCCATGCTGCCGTTTATCAAGTAGGGGCGTCGCCAGCCAATGTCTTTTCCGACTTATCAACAGTTCATCAAGTACTTCCTGAATTAAATTTTTTTGGCGGCAGGCAAGATTTTATTTGAGAAAATATAAATGATTTCCGATAGGTATGATTGACCATTTTTTATTTTTTTGCCGGAAACTTGAAGGAGACAGATGACAGAGCAGCCGGGGCAGCCAGATACGCCGCAAGAAAATAACACCAGCCGCCTGGAAGAGACAGTTTCTGACGCCCCTGGTCAGAACCAGGCGCAGGGAAGCGTTCGGCCTCTCAAGGTGATACGGCACAAGAAGGCCAGGGGGCGGAGGGTTGCCGCCTTCCAGCAAGAAATGCAATGGGAGAGCGGCATGAGGGTTTATGATGAAACCTCATTTGCAAGAATGCGTATGCCGCGCTCCCCCCATTGGTCGGTGGTCTGGTCTGATCTGATGATGACCATGTTCATCCTCTTTGCCGTTCTCTATATCTACCAGTTAGCCAACCGGGAGGTACTTTTCGAAAAAATTCCCTCTCCTGATATCGCCAGCGAGGCGAGGATGACTGACAGGGGTCCTGTTGAGCCTTTCAGCGAGACTGCCGACAACCGCCTGGCAAGGATCTATGATCTGAGCCGCCTGGTTGTCGATTCGGACAGCATGCGCGACATTGTCAGGGTGGATCTCGCGCCGGATAAAACGGTAAGGATCATCCTCACCGGCGACCTGCTCTTTGACAGCGGCAGTGCCGAGATAAAGGGCAGCGCCATGCAGGCCATGAAGAAGATCATTCCCCTGGTTGCCCAGACGCCATATATGATCAACGTGGTGGGCCATACGGATGACCTGCCGATCCAGACCCCTGAGTTTCCCTCCAACTGGGAGTTGTCCCTGGTCCGGGCAAGCAGGGTGGCCCGCTTTCTGATGCAGGAGACCCATCTTGACGAGAACAGGTTTTATGTAACCGGGCACGCCTCCACCCAGCCGGTGGCAGCCAACGATACCCAGGAGCACAGGGCGGCAAACCGCAGGGTGGAGATCATCCTGACCAAAGAACAACCCGCTGCCGTGGCAGCTGAAGGAGAACCATGAAAAACCAGAACATCATCGGTCTCATCTGTTGCTCACTCCTCTTTCTGACAGGATTTCTTTTCCACGGCAATATGGCTCTGTATTTTAATCTGTCAGGGGCACTGGTAGTGTTCGGCGGCACCTTGGGCGCCACCCTGATCACCTACCGGCTGGAACGGCTGAAGATTGTCTATAAGGTGCTTGTTTCCTCGTACCGAACGAGAAACAAGACCCCGGAGGATATTGTCGAAATTCTGTTGGATCTGTCCGTGAAATCAAAGTTCAAGGGGATTCTCTCCCTGCAGGAGGATGAGGAGGAGACCAGTATTCTTTTTCTGCGCCGAGCCCTGGGACTGCTGGTTGACGGCTATCGGGGCAAGGTTATTCGCGATATCCTCAATACCGAGATGTATTTTTTCAAACTGCGCCGGGAGGACTGCGAACGGGTGATCCGCACCATGGGCGAGCTGTTTCCGTCTTTCGGACTGGTGGGCAGCGTGGTGGGGTTGATCGGCATGTTGTCCGGCGTGGGAGACAGCAAGGTTATTCTCGCCACCGTGCCAATTGCGCTGACCTCCACCCTCTACGGCGTGGTTCTGGCCAATTTCTTCTGTGTGCCCTTTGCCGGTAATATCCGGGAGAGAACCGACCACGAGTTGCTGCTGCAGAAAATCATCATGGAAGGCGTCATCGCCATCGAAAGCGAGATGGACCCCCGCAGTCTTGAACGTAAACTGCATTCCTTTGTCACCCCGTCCTCCCGCAATGTGCAGCTGGTTTCTTTAAAGAGAATTCAGGAACGCTTCCAAATCCCAAGCGACCGATCAAGCGACAGAGAGGAGAAAAGCAATATTTTGTGATGGATTGCCCCCCCAATCTTTTACTGTTTTTCCTTTTTTTTCTGTGTGTCAAATAATGTTGTGAAAACAAAACGTTAGGCGCGAAAGGTCCTTGCCTTGGTGCAGCAAAAAGCTGACCGTGGGATTATTTTTGCCAGCAATTTATAGGTAATTGCTTGATTTTTTAAATGAAATTTTCGTAACATTATTCTGATTGCTTGCCTCATGGAATCCGAAACAGTGGAGGAACACAGTGAAAGAGGAAGGGATAATCGCGGAACGGCGTAGATATGACAGGCTGGAAAAGGAGTTTGCTTTCCGTTATACGGTCATTGATGATTTGACCGATGCCACCCTTGATGAAATGGGGCTGATCCTTGATATCAGCGGTGGCGGTCTTCGTTTTCTCTCCTCAAGGCGGTGGAGGAAAAATGAACAGCTATTGATGAAACTCGATTTTGAAGGATGGCAGATCGATGATTCCGGCAATGTTACCATCCAGTACAGCGGTGACTGCACCAGTATGCTGGTCATCGGCGCCGTGATGTGGTCCGCAGAAACAGCTCAGGAGGATCAGTTTGAGATAGGGATCAGGTTTACGGCACGGATGCATAGAGACCAATAAGGATATGGAACAACAGGGAAATGGCTATGAGCAATAAACCGGAAATTTATCTTGAAATAGGCGCCAGTTTTTTCAGAATTCCCACCCCCGAGGCAAATTATAACATCACCGTG
The DNA here is from genome assembly GCA_018897105.1 of Pseudomonadota bacterium. Lineage (GTDB taxonomy): Bacteria > Desulfobacterota > Desulfobulbia > Desulfobulbales > SURF-16 > SURF-16. The sequence goes on along the minus strand of JAHILF010000091.1, from coordinate 3,104 downwards.
CTCGGCGGTCAGGAGAGTTCAGTCACCAGGGTGGTGGAAAAGATTGTTGAAAAGGAGAAGAACGCAATTCCCGCTTATGAGGAAAGCGCTATGGCGGCAGTCTCCGCCGGCCTTTCCGCCGCTGGTTCGGATGATTTCTACCGGGATGTTTCCAGTGAAATCTACCGGGATATCGGCCAGCTTGCTAAAAGTCTCAGTGTCACCATCATGGATATTCCGGCTGAGGATCGTCTGCAAAAACGGGTGGAGCTCGATGAGGCCGGCGATAAAATTGAGGATGCCAAGAACCAGCTGAAAGATATTGTCGAGATGACCGAGCGGGCGGCCATGCAGATTATGGACAAGGTGGAGGATGTTCAGGGGGGGACCGATAATGTCAAGAATATGCTCTCTGCCCTGAAGGATCATCCTGCCTTCTCCATAACCGATTCTGCCGCCGCGATTGATGATGCTGAGGCAGGATGCCCGATTACCGAGGAAACAGAGGCTCTGCAGCAGCAGATCAATCAGGCCATTGATCTGCTCAGCGCCATGCAGGAGGAAGGCGGACCGGCTGCTGCGCCTCCGGAGGTGAAAAAGGAGAAGAAAACGCGTTATCTCTTTGATCTTGATGTGGTTTTTCAAACACTTTATGAGCTTTGCACCAATGAAGCGGTAAAAGAGCATATTACCAAAGCCCGGGGCAATGCAGCCGACATATTCGTGCTGGATACTTTCCATGATGCCATTTCCTCCAAGGCAGCCAAATATGAGGCAGACAGCGATAATTTCTATACGGTCCCCATGTCGGACGTTTTTGCCTCACTTTTCAAGGCCTGCAAGGATAAGGCAATCGCGAATCTGCTGAAAAAGATGGACGCCGGCCAGAGTTCGATTTTCCTTGACCAGACCATTCCCCTGGCGGTTCCGCCGGTTGAAGAGATTGAGGTGGCAAGCGCCGCTCCCATTGAGCCGGCGGCGGCAGTTGCCGTTCCGCCCGACCCACGCATAGGCGAGGTGAAGGAATTACTGACCAAGGCAATCGAGGTGCTTGGCACATTGCCGGAGAAAACCCATGGCATGCGCCTGCCGCCCGGTTGTAGCACCATGACCCTGGAGGATCAGCGGGAGATATTCAAACGGATTGAAGATGCCTTCGGCATGGCCGCCAACATCAGCAGCGATGTTTCCAAGATTACCGAGGCCCTCAGTTTTCAGGATCTTTCCGGGCAGCAGATCATGAAGATCATCAAGCTTCTCAGTGATTTCCAGATTCAGCTGATTGCCTTGGTGATTTCCTTCGGTTCGCAGTTGAAACATAAGGAAATGAATAAGGATATCACCCTGGAAGAGAGTAAAAAACTTGCCCAAGATGACGTTGACAGTTATATTAACAAACTTTCCGGTACCAGTGAGGACGGCGGCATGCTTGATCAGTCGACCGTCAATAAGATGTTGGAGGAGATGGGGTTCTGAAAAAAAACTTGGACGGTTTTGCAGAATCCGGCTCTTGAGGCCGGATTTTTTTTATGTGTTGAGCCGGATGCTCTTTGAGCAGCAAAATAAAAAAAGGATAACCGTGAGGTTATCCTTAAAAAATGGAGGCGGCGAGCGGATTTGAACCGCTGAATAATGGTTTTGCAGACCACTGCCTTAGCCACTTGGCTACGCCGCCATACAAGCAGGTTGTTGAGCCGGAGATAATAAACAGAGAACGATTTTTTGACAAGGAAAATATGACTCTGCTGCAAAAAGTCTCTGACAGGTAAACCCATAGCGGCCACGCGATGAATTGGTGCAACAGGATCAAGCGGCAGCAGATCGGACACCAAGGCGATGTCTTGCCGGGTCAGCAGATGCCATTTTAACATGAATCAGCCTTTTTTTATCATATGACGACATTAGAATCACTACTCATAAGAAATAGAGATCAGCTCTCTTTGTTTGAAAACAAGCTGGGATATCTTTTCAAGGATATATCCCTGTTGCAGAAGGCCTTTATTCACACCTCATACGCCTTTGAACAGGGCCAGGACATGCAGAGCGACAATGAAACCCTTGAGTTCCTGGGTGATGCAGTCCTCGACCTGACGGTGGGCTATGCCCTGATAACAAGATTCCCTGCCTTGCGCGAAGGGGAGCTGACCAGACTGCGGGCCGCTCTGGTGCAGGAAAGTCATCTGGCTGTCATGGCAAAGGATATCGGCCTGGGGGAGCATCTGCTGCTCGGCAAGGGCGAGGATGCCTCCAAGGGCAGGGAAAAATCATCCATTCTCTCCTGCGCTTTTGAGGCGGTGATGGGCGCTGTTTTTCTTGATGGGGGCTATGGGGCGGCCCGCCAGGTTGTTGACACCCTGGTGGTGCCGTATATCGACGAAAAGAAAGAGGCCATGTCCCTGGCTGACTCCAAGAGCAGGCTGCAGGAAATGATTCAGGAAAAACACAATGAAGGCCCGGTCTATATGCTGGAAAAAGCGGAGGGGCCGGATCATGCCAAGATATTTCATGTCTCGGTCCGCTTTCAGGACAGAATCCTGGCCAGAGGCACGGCCAGAAGTAAAAAGGAGGCGGAACAGCAGGCCGCGGCAGAGGCGATCAGATCCTTTGCCGGTTTGGGCTTATGATATAAATGCAGCGGCTTGTTCAACTGCTCTTCGGCGTCCCTCAACAATTTGCCGCATTTTGAGTGTCTGTTCCGGGAAAAGGCGATTCGCAAATATGCCGCGCTGTCTCATTGAACTGCAGACAACCCTTGCCATGAACCTTGATAACTGCATCCTGATTGCCTCCGGATGAAGTGAGGGGGAATTTTCCCAACCTGGTTGCGGAACTCGGCATACAAGCCGGTATGATCTGCCTGGAAATATCGGAAAACAACCCTTTACCGATTTCAAGGGGTTCAGCCCTGAAATAATTCGAGAGAAGATTTGACGGTCTCGCAAAAAGCCGCTCGACCGCCATACAGTACTCGATAACTCTATTAATATCTTGACAGTCAAAAGTTTTAATTTTTACGTACGTCGAATCAGTTTCGATCTTTGAGAATTAACCACGCTATTGCAGCTAATTACGAATAAACCATCACGCCAAACTTTTATAAAATAGTACGTCCATATTGTTGACGT